>DASVQT010000198.1:0-15016 GCA_036388975.1 Allosphingosinicella sp.
GCGGCGGCCTCGTCGATCTCTACCCCGCGGGCGAAACGGAAGCGCTGCGGCTCGACTTCTTCGGCGACGAGATCGAGAGCGTCCGCCGCTTCGATCCCTCGACGCAGCGGACGACCGGCACGGCCGAAAGCTTCACCCTGCTCCCCGCCTCCGAGACCCTGCTCGACGAGGAGAGCGTCAAGCGCTTCCGCTCCCGCTACCGCGAGAAGTTCGGCGCCACCGCGACGGGCGACCCGCTCTACCAGGCCGTGTCGGACAGCCGCCGCCTCGCCGGGGTCGACCATTGGCTGCCGCTCTTCGAGGAGCGGCTCGCCACCCTGTTCGACCATCTCGCCGACGACGATCTGGTCGTCCGCGATGCCGGCGTGGCGGGCGCCGCCGACGCGCGCTTCGAAGCCATCGCCGATTATTACCAGAACCGCGCCCGCTCCCAATCGACCGACGTCGGCTCCTACCGGCCGATCGAGCCCGAAACGCTCTACCTTTCGCGCGACGAATGGGAGCGCACCATCGCCGACCGGCCGCTCCACCAGGCGACGCCCTATCACGAGCCGGAAAGCACTTTCGTCACCGACTTCGAAGTGGACGCGGCCCGCGACTTCGCGCCGGAGCGTTCGCAAAACGCCAACGTCTACGAAGCGGTGGTGGAGCATGTCTCGGCGCTGCGCCGCCAGAAGAAGAAGGTCGTCCTCGCCAGCTATTCCCGCGGCTCGCGCGAGCGGCTGAAAGGCCTGCTCGCGGATCACGGCCTCAAGAAGGCCGTGGAGGTCGACACCTGGCAGGAGGCGCTCGGCGCGACGGCCGGGGGCCAGGCCGCCCTCGCAGTGATCCCGCTCGACCACGGCTTCACCGCCGCCGACGTCGCATTGCTCACCGAGCAGGACATGCTCGGCGACCGGCTGGTTCGCCGGCGCAAGCGCAAGAAATCCGCCGACGCCTTCATGTCGGAGCTGTCGACGCTCAGCCAGGGCGACCTCGTCGTCCACGCCGATCACGGCATCGGGCGCTACGAAGGGCTGACGCAAATCCCGGTCGGCAAGAGCCCGCACGACTGCGTGGCGCTGGAATATGCCGGCGGCGACAAGCTCTACGTGCCGGTCGAGAATATCGACGTCCTGTCGCGCTACGGCTCCAGCGACGGCGAGAACGTGCCGCTCGATCGCCTCGGCGGCGAAGCCTGGCAGCGCCGCAAGTCGCGGATGAAGGAGCGGATCCGCGAGATTGCGGGCGAGCTCATCAAGACCGCGGCCGAGCGCGCCACCCGCCCCGGCGCCGTGATCGAGCCCGACACCAGCTACGCCGCCTTCGCCGACCGCTTCCCTTATGAGGAGACGGAGGACCAGGACCGCGCCATTTCGGACGTGTTCGACGATCTCGGATCCGGCAAGCCGATGGACCGGCTGGTCTGCGGCGACGTAGGCTTCGGCAAGACCGAAGTCGCTTTGCGCGCCGCCTTCGCCGCGGCCATGGCCGGCCACCAGGTCGCGCTGATCTGTCCGACGACGTTGCTCGCCCGCCAGCATTACAACACCTTCCTGGAGCGCTTCCGCGGCTTTCCGATGCGGATCGGACGGCTGTCGCGCCTCGTCACCGCCAAGGAGGCCAAGGAGACCAGGGAGGCGATCGCGTCCGGCCAGGTCGACATCGTCGTCGGCACCCATGCCCTTCTCGCCAAGACCATCGAGTTCAAGAATCTGGGCCTGGTGATCGTCGACGAGGAGCAGCGCTTCGGCGTGACCCACAAGGAGCGGCTCAAGAATCTGCGCGCCGACGTCCATGTGCTGACGCTGACCGCCACGCCCATTCCGCGCACGCTGCAGATGGCGATGTCGGGGCTTCGCGAATTGTCGGTGATCCAGACGCCGCCGGTCGACCGCCTCGCCGTGCGCACCTACGTCATGCCCTGGGACCCGGTGGTGATCCGCGAGGCCTTGCTTCGCGAACATTATCGCGGCGGGCAGGCCTATTTCGTCGCGCCGCGCGTCTCGGACCTCGCCGACCTCGAGCAGTATATCCGCGACGAAGTGCCGGAAGTGCGCGCCGTCACGGCGCACGGCCAGATGTCGCCGACCGAGGTCGAGGAGAAGATGTCGGCCTTTTACGACCGCAAGTACGACGTCCTTCTCTCGACCACGATCGTCGAAAGCGGGCTCGACATTCCGTCCGCCAACACGCTCATCATCCACCGCGCCGACCGCTTCGGCTTGGCCCAGCTCTACCAGCTGCGCGGCCGGGTCGGGCGCTCCAAGACCCGCGCTTATGCCTATTTCACCACGCCGGCGACGCGGATGGTGACCGAGACCGCGGACAAGCGCCTCCAGGTCCTCGTCAATCTCGATACCTTGGGCGCGGGCTTCCAGCTCGCCAGCCACGACCTCGACATTCGCGGCGCCGGCAACCTCCTCGGCGACGAGCAGTCGGGACACATCAAGGAGGTCGGCTTCGAACTCTACCAGTCGATGCTGGAGGAAGCGATCCTGGAGGCGAAGTCGGGCGGCGGCGCGGGCGAGCGGAGCAGCGAAGGCTTCTCGCCGCAGATCACCGTCGATGCGCCGATCATGATCGCCGACGATTACGTGCCCGATCTCGACCTCCGGATGGGCCTCTACCGCCGGATGAACGAGTTCGAGACTCCCGACGAGATCGAGCCCTTCGCCGCCGAGATGATCGACCGGTTCGGCAAGCTCCCCGTCGAGACGGAGAATCTGCTCAAGGTCATCGAGATCAAGCTCAACTGCCGCCGCGCGGGCATCGTCAAGCTGGACGTCGGAGCGAAGGGCGCGCTCGTCCACTTCCACAATGACAGCTTCCCGGACCTCGCGGGCCTCCTCGCCTACGTCCAGCGGCTGAACGGCGTGGCGAAGCTGAGGCCGGATTCGAAGCTCGTTATCCAGCGCAGCTGGCCGGAAGCGGCGCAGCGCATCAACGGCGCCCTCCAGCTCTCGCGCGGCCTGGCGAAGATATTGAGCTAGGGCGCCCCCGCCGAAGGTGAGGCCGCGGCGGCGCCGTAGCGAGTGGTAAGTCGCACCCTGACCCATGTTGACGTGCTCGCGGCCACGGGGGCGAAACGCCAGGCCCGCATGCTGTCGGCGACGACCGCGCCTCGGCTCGGGTTGAGGCTGGTGCCAAGGCGGACCGCCTCAACCGCACCCTCGCGCGAAACGAGGAGGCAGGCCTGGAGCGGATCGGACGAGGACAAGGGATTGTATCCGCGCGGCTTCGCGGACTCGACCAGTGCGCGCCCACCGCCGCTTTCCCCCACCGGCAGACAGGTCACGGGCTCGCCGGGGGCGCGGGGGTCTACAGCCGGCGCCCACTCCGGAATCGGTAGGACGAGCAGTTGCGGCCCAAAGCAGCCGAGGCCGCGTTCACGGTCGTGCCCCCGGCAGCCGTCGCAGGACCTCCACGGCGACGCGCCGACCGCGAGCGGGGGCAGGATCGATCCGACCAAGATGCCGAGGAGGCCCAGCGACCGCCGCATTCCCGAGCCTCCCGTCATAGCCGCGGCAGCGGGCGCTGCGCCTCGCCTATCGCATGGAAGCAAACCTTTACCCATTCTGGGCGGCTCGATCCGGCGGCGAAGCGCCAGCCGTAGCCGATGGCGGAGACCAGGTCCTCGTCCATATTCCGGTCCCCCGTCGTGCCCGCGAGCCGCACCGCCGCGACGCCGCCCGCCGGCGCGACGAGGATGCAGGCATATAATTCGCCCGGCGTGCGCTCCGGATCGTAGCGATGCGGGAGCGGCGCTTCGAGGAGCAGCGGGAGGATCCCGTCGCGCGCTCCGGTCCGGCAGGAGGACTCGTCGCCGGCCGGCTGGTCGCCCGCCATGTCGTCGATCCACGGCCGCCACACGGGGGTGGCGGGTGCGACCACGACCAGGGAGGCGGGGAAGGAGGGCGCGGGGCTTACTCCGTGCGACGCGCCGACCGGCAGCAACATGCCTGCAATGGCTCCGCTTATGCCGGCGAATTGCTGAAGAGGCTCCATGGCATGATGTTATACTGTTACATGGAAGAGGTCGAGGAGAAAAAGCGACGACAGGCGCTCAGCCGCTCTGGAACGACACCATCCGGATCAGCTCCTTGCCCGTCACCGGCGGCGCGCACAGGAAACCCTGGTAAAGGTTGCAGCCTTCGCGGGCGAGGAGGCCGAGCTGCTCCTCCGTTTCCACCCCTTCCGCGATGACCGACAGGCCGAGCGAGCGGGCCATGTCGATGACGCCGCGCACCACGACGCGGTCGCGCGGGCTGCCTTCGATGTCCTCGGACAGGCGCTTGTCGAGCTTCAGATAATCGAGCGGCAGGGCTTTCAGATAAGCGAGGCTCGAATAACCGGTGCCGAAATCGTCGATGGCGACACGAAGGCCGCCGCGCCGCAGGTCCGCGAGCAGGCGCGCGGCGGCGCCGAGATCCTCGATCAAGCCGCCTTCCGTGACTTCCACGGTGAGCCGCGCCGGCTCGAAGCCGCTTTCCGCGACGAGCTTCAGGAATTGGGCGGCGAAGCCGGGGCGCACGATGTCGGCGGCGGTGATGTTCACCGACAGGCGCAGGCGCGACAGCGCGGCCGGCCAGGCGGCGGCTTCCTGCACGGCCTTGCGCTGCACATGATCCGACAGCTGGGCGAGATAATCGGAGCGTTCGGCGACCGTGAACAGCGTGATCGCGCCGAGCTCGCCCATGTCGGGATGGCGCCAGCGCGCCAGGGCCTCCGCCCCGACGATGCGGCCACCGGGGATCGCCACCTGCGGCTGGAAGCGGATCTCGATCTCGTCGCGGTCGAGCGCGCGGCGGAGGTCGACGGCGAGCTGGTCGCCGAGCGCGCTGTCGCTTTCGGCAGTTTCGTCGAGCACGCGCACCGGCGCGCTTTCGGCGACCCGGGCTTCTGCGAGCGCCGCGCTCGCCCGGCGGAGCAGGCTCGCGACATCGTCGCCGGGCGAAGCGCCGACCACGCCGGCGCGGCTGGCCAGCGTGATCGCATGGTCGCCCGACATGAAGGGCCGGGCGATGGTTTCGAGGAGCTGGCCGGCGAGGAAGCGCGCTTCGGCGACGCTCGCCGGGCGCGCGAGCAGCACGGCGAATTCGGCGCCGGCCATGCGTGCGATCATCCTGCTGCGATTGTCGGCCTCGACCTGGCGCTCGATCCGCCGGGCGACGGCCTGGAGCACCGCGTCGCCGGTGGAGCGGCCGAAAGCGGCGTTGATCGCGTCGAAGCGGCTGACGGCGAGGAGAATGGCGACGCAGGCCGGCCCCTCCCCCGCCGCGGCGAGCTGGCGCGCCAGCCAGGAGCGCGCGGCCGCGCCGTCGCGAAGGCCGGTCAGCGGATCGCGGCCCTGCCATGGCGCCGTGCCGCCGATCGTCTCGGTGCGGCCCACGACCGCGCCGCCTTCTCCGGCCAGGCGGACATGGTGGGCGAGGCGGATGTCGCCGCCGGCATCCTTGTGGGCGAAAGCGGTCGCCTCACCGGTCGCGACCAGCCGGTCGACCGCGCCGCGGGCGGCGCGGCGGCCGTCCGCGTCGAGCTTGCGGAACAGCTCCAGCAGGGACACGCGGCGGCCGTCGCCGGCGCCGAGCCCCGCCTGACGGGCGAGGGCGGCGCTGAGCTCGACGGTGCGCGAGCCCGGCTCCCAGCGCCACGAGGCCGCATCGCCTTCCTCGCCGGAGCGGCGGCCGAGCCGGAAGCCGCCGCCGACACGCTCGGCATGGAGGCGTGCGAAGAGCAGGGCCTGGAGCAATTGCGTGTCGCCGAACGGGCTCACCAGGAAGTGGGTCGCGCCGTCCTGGCGCAGGTCGTCCAGCGCTTCCTCGTCCTTGCGCGACAGGAGGACCACGAGCGCGGCGGCATTGGCTTCCACGGGATCGCCGAGGATGCGCACCGCCTCGCGCCCTTCCTCGAGCGCGCCGCGCGCGTCGATCAGGGCGACGCTTGCGCCGGACGCGAGAAAGCGGGTTTCGGCATTGGCGTTGCGGCGGGCGGCGATCGGCTGCCAGCCGGCCGTTTCGGCGAGGCGGGACAATTCGTCGCGGTGGCGGAAGGAGAGAATGAAAAGGGGCGCGGCGAGGCCGGCTGCATTCATCTCCCGTGGCCCTTTCAACACACCCATATACGGCGTCTAACCGAGCCGCCGGGGCCCGCCAACCGCACGCGCCGCGGCGGCTCGCCATGGGACAGCTTGCCGCCGCGCGCTCGTCATCCTAGCAGGGGGCGGCTCGGCGAGACAGGGGGCGGTAGCGCTTATGGAGAAGATGGCGTTGGTCGCCTCCGGCACCGAAAGCGCCCTCGCGGCCGAACGGATGCTGCGGGAGCGCTACGACTTCGCGGCCGAAGACGAGGCGAACATGATCGTCGCCTTGGGCGGCGACGGCTTTCTGCTCCAGACTTTGCACGAGATGCTGAAGCGGGGCCGCGTCTGCCCGGTGTTCGGAATGAATCGCGGCACAATCGGCTTCCTGATGAACGAGTGGCGCCTCGACGGCCTGTTCGAGCGCGTCGCCGCCGCCCGCACCTTCACGGTGGCGCCCCTCCACATGTCGGCGGTGACCGTGGAGGGCGAGACCCTGACCAATCACGGCATCAACGAAGTCTCACTCCTTCGCGAAACACGCCAGACCGCGTGGATCGAAGTGTCGGTGAACGGACGCGTCGTGCTGCCGCAGCTCGTCTGCGACGGCGTGCTGGTCGCGACGCCGGCCGGCTCGACGGCCTACAATCTTTCGGCCAACGGCCCGATCCTGCCGCTCGGCTCGCGCCTCATGGCGCTGACGCCGATCAGCCCCTTCCGGCCCCGCCGCTGGCGCGGCGCGCTCATTCCGGACGATCTCACCATCGGCTTTCGAGTCCTGGACCCAGTGAAGCGCCCCGTTTCGGCCGTCGCCGACCAGCTCGAAGTGCGCGACGTTTCCACCGTGGAGGTGCGGATCGACCCTTCGCAGGCGCTCACCCTGCTCTTCGATCCGGAGCATGCGCTCGACGAGCGGATCGCGATGGAGCAATTCGCCGTTTGAAAAGCGTCCGAAAAGACGCCCGCGGCGCTTGCCACCCGCGGAAAACCGCTGCTATAGGCCCGCCTCGCCCACAAGGCTGCTCCCCGGTAGCTCAGCGGTAGAGCGTTCGACTGTTAATCGAATGGTCGCCTGTTCGAATCAGGCCCGGGGAGCCATTTTTCTTGATCGCGAGCAGCACGAGCCCGTCCTCGGGCCATGGACGACCGCGATCGAAACACAGCGCAGCCTCCCGTCAAACCGCTAGCCCTGAGCCTGTCGAAGGGCGGGATGCAGCGCGGTGACCCGTGCTTCGACAAGCTCAGCACTAGCGGTGGTTAGTAACGGGCGGTTTGATTACGCAGCGGAATGTCAGAGCGTGGTCGCCGGCGGCTCGGGAATCTTGACGCTTTCGCGCTTCTCCGCGCCGCTGCCCGCGGTCTCCCGCTTCGCGCTGACCCGCGGCCGGCGCTCGCGGCTCTCTTCCTCGTCGCCGCCGCTCTTCGCCCAGCGGAAGAGCGCGTAACCGGCGCCGGCGACCGCGGCGGTGACCGCGACCTTCTTGGCGAGACCGGCCTTGTTGTGCTCCCATTCGGACTTGATGCCCATTTCGGCCGGCACGTTCGGCACCTTCCCGCGCGCGAGATCCTCGACCAGGCCTTCGACGACGTTGATCCGGTCGGCGCCCATCAGCATCAGCCAGTGGAACCAGTGGGATTCGCTATACTTGAAGGCGCCGCGGCGGATGACCCCGCTGAGGCCGCTCGGCGGCGTCGAGGTGCCGAACACCGCCGGCTGCCTCTTATGCTCGATCGAGCGCAGGATCTCGACGTCGCTTTGCTGCAGCGGCGGCCGCTCCCATTTGCCGCTGTGATCGTCCTGCGAGCGGTCGCGATACGGGTAGGTCGGATCGTTCTCCGGATCGGCATCGACGCCCCAGCCGGGGATCTTGGACGTGTCCACGAGCGCGTTGGTCATGATCGCGTTTCCTTTTCGCTCAGGCCGCATTGGGGATGAGGACGGGCTTGATGCAATTGTCGAGCTTGGCCGAGAAGATGTGATAGGCGTCCGAAATGTCCTCCAGCGGCACCCGGTGGGTGATCAGCGCCTTCGGGTCGATGTGTCCGTTCTTCACATGGTCGATGAGCTTGGGAAGGTGGCGCTTCACGGCCGCCTGGTTGCCGCGCAGGGTCAGCCCCTTGTTCACGACGTTGCCGATCGGGATCATGTTGCCGGTCGGACCGTAGACGCCGACGATCGAGACGATGCCGCCCTTCTTCACCGAATTGATCGCCCAATGGAGCGGAATGGCGTTGCCGGCCTCGAGCTTCAGCTTGTTGCCGAACAGGGTCTGCATCGCATTGCCGACGGCGTCGCCGCCCACCGCTTCGATGCAGACGTCGGCGCCGAGGCCGTCGGTGGTCTTCTTCATGAACAGGACGACGTCGTCCAGCTCGCGGAAATTGTAGACTTCGGCCGGGGCGTAGGTGCGGGCGAATTCGAGGCGGTAGTCGATGTGATCGATGACGATCACGCGGCCCGCGCCGAACAGCCAGGCGCAGCGCGCGGCCATGATGCCGACGGGGCCGGCGCCGAAGACCACAACCGTGTCGCCCTTCTGGATGCCGCCCATTTCGGCGGCCTGGTAGCCGGTCGGCACGACGTCGGTGAGGAGCACGGCGTCGTCCGGGTCCATCCAGTCGGGAATGACCTGCGGCCCGAAGTCGGCATAAGGCACGCGCGCATATTCGGCCTGGCCGCCATGGTAGCCACCGGCGGTGTGGGAATAGCCGAAGATGCCGCCGACCGCCGTCGCCTGCGGGTTCGATTCGTGGCAGTTTCCGAACAAGCCCTGCTTGCAGAAGTGGCACTGGCCGCAGGCGATGTTGAACGGCACCAGGACGTGGTCGCCCTTTTTGAGGTTCTCCACCGCCGAGCCGACCTCTTCGACGATGCCGCAGAATTCGTGGCCGAAGGTCATGCCGACGCGCGTGTCGGGCACCATGCCGTGATAAAGGTGGAGGTCCGACCCGCAGATGCAGGAGCGGGTGACCTTTACGATCGCATCGCGGGGATGCTCGATCGTGGGCATCGGTTTTTCCTGGGCGCGGACCCGGTACGGGCCTCGATAATCGGCTGCCAGCATAAAGAGCGCTCCTTCGGCTTTGGCCGGTTCAACCGCAACCGCCGCTTTTAGGTTCCGCCCGTCCCGCCGCTTCGCCGCGCCGCTTCGCTCCGGAACCGCGCGGCGCCGCCGCGGGTTTGCACGGCAACGCTTAAAACAGGAGGTCCCCAATGGCCGAGAAGACCGAAAGCAAGAATTCGAGCAGCGAAAACAACAGCCGGCGCAGCGGCGGCGGCAACAGCGGCGGCAACGAAGGCGGCGGCCTGTTCAACTGGGCGAGCGGCCAGACCGGCGTCATCGTCGGCGCGGCGGTGGCCGGCGCGGCGGTCGGCATCGCGGCCAATATGGGGCGCAAGCTCTTCGTCCAGATGGCGTCCACCGGCGGCGCGAGCTGGGACGAGGCACTCGCCACCGAGCATCGCCTGACGCTCCTCACCTTCGACAAGATCGAAGCGACGGACGACAGCCAGACGGGCCTTCGCTCGACGCTCCTCGCCAAGCTCAAATATCAGCTCACCAAGCATGCGCTGGAGGAAGAGAACGTCATCTATCCGGCGCTGCGCCAGGCCAACGTCGCCCACGATGCCGACGCGCTCGAAGGCGAGCACGGCTATGTGAAGACCTACCTTTACGAGCTCGAGACCATGCCGAACGACAGCTCGGAATGGCTCGCCCGCGTGCGCGATTTCCGCTCCATGATCGAGGAGCATATGCGCATGGAGGAGAATGAGATCTTCCCGATGCTGAAGGGCCTCATGACCGAAACGCAGTCGAGCCGCCTCACCTCGATGATGAACAAGGAAGGCTACAAGTTCGCCTAAGCGCGGGCGCGAAGCTCAGCCTGAAACGAAAAAGGGCCGGCGTGGAAGCGCCGGCCCTTTCCGTTTGGGCGGTCTGCGCGACCCGATCGACTCGTCAGGCGATCGCGCCGTGGCAATATTTGTACTTCTGGCCCGATCCGCACGGGCAGGGCGCGTTGCGGCTGAGCGGTTCCGCGAGGTCGCCGCCGGGCAGGCCGTCCGGGCTCGGCAGGTCCGGCTGCGGCATTTGCAGCGGCGGGAGGCGCGAGAGGATGTTGCCGGTCGCCGCGTCGATGTCGGCCGTGTCATCCTCGCCGCTGAACGGATCGATATGGTGGGTGACGAAGTCCGGCATGTCCGGAAGCTGCGGCTCCTCGAAGTTGAACTGGATGCGCGACAGCACGGACGTCACGTCCTCGCGGATCGCGGCCAGCATGCGCTCGAACTGCGCAAAGGCCTCGTGCTTATATTCGTCGATCGGCTTCTTTTGCGCATAAGCGCGCAGGTGGATGACCTGGCGCAGCGCATCGAGCATGGAAAGGTGGTCCTTCCAATGCTGGTCGAGCGACTGGAGGAGGACGCTCTTTTCGACGTTGGCGAAGGTGCCTTCGGGAAGGTCGGCGGTCTTGGCGGCGATCGAGTCGTCCGCGATCTTCTGGATGCGCTCGACGAAGATTTCCGGATCGACCTCTTCTTCCTTCACCCAGTCCTCGGCCGGAACGTCGAAGCCGAAGATCGCGCTCACCCGCTCCTTCAAGAGCTCAATGTCCCACTGCTCGGGATAGGTGTTGGGGGGGCAGGCTTCGCCGACGATGGAGTTCACCGTCTCGGTGCGCATGTCCTCCACGACCTCGCCGACGGTTTCGGAATCCATGATTTCGGCGCGCTGCTCGTAGATGACCTTGCGCTGGTCGTTCATCACGTCGTCATATTCAACGACCTGCTTTCGGATGTCGTAGTTGCGCGCTTCGACCTTCTTCTGCGCGGTCTCGATCGCCTTGGAAATCCACGGGCTGACGATCGCCTCGCCGTCCGCGAGGTTCTTGTTCATGAGCCGCGCGAACATGGTCTGCGGTCCGAAGATGCGCAGGAGGTCGTCGTCCAGGCTGAGGTAGAAGCGGCTGAGGCCGGGATCGCCCTGGCGGCCGGAGCGGCCGCGCAGCTGGTTGTCGATGCGGCGGCTTTCGTGGCGCTCGGTGCCGAGCACGAACAGGCCGCCGACGGCGAGCACCCTTTCCTTCTCGTCCGCGACCTCCTGGCGGATCCGCGCCTCGGCGGCGTCGCGTTCCGGCCCTTCCGGCATGTCCCCCAGCTCGTCGTTGATCCGGAATTCGGCATTGCCGCCCAATTGGATGTCGGTGCCGCGGCCGGCCATGTTGGTCGCGATGGTGACGGCCCCCATCCGGCCCGCCTGGGCGACGATGTGGGCTTCATTCTCGTGCTGGCGGGCGTTCAGGACCGAGTGGGTCACCTGTTCGGCATTGAGATATTCGGAAAGAAGCTCCGACTTTTCGATCGACACGGTGCCGACCAGGACGGGCTGACCGGTTTCCTGCTTCTCCTTGATCGACTTGGCGATGGCGGCGAACTTGTCGGCCTGGTTCTTGTAGAATTCGTCGTCCTCGTCGCGGCGCTTCACGGGCACGTGGGTCGGGATGGTGACGACGCTCATCTTGTAGATGTCGTAGAATTCCGCCGCTTCGGTCGCCGCCGTGCCGGTCATGCCGCCGAGCTTGGGGTACATGCGGAAATAATTCTGGAAGGTGATCGAGGCGAGCGTCTGGTTCTCCGGCTCGATCGTCACGCCTTCCTTGGCCTCCACCGCCTGGTGCAAACCTTCCGACCAGCGCCGGCCGTCCATCATTCGGCCAGTGAACGGATCGATGATGACGACCTTGTCGTCCTTGACGATGTAATCGACGTCCTTCTTGAACGCCGCATTGGCCTTCAGCGCCTGGTTCAGATGGTGGACGACCTGGGTGTTCTCGAAATCGTAGAGGTTGGAGCCGACCAGCAGCCCTTCCGCCTCCAGCACCCGCTCCATCCGCTCCGTGCCTTCTTCGGTGAGGAGGACGCGCTTGTCCTTTTCGTCATATTCGTAATCGTTCGGATCCATCTCCTTCACGATCCGGTCGAGCGAGATGTAGAGTTCCGACTTGTCGTCGGTGGGACCCGAGATGATGAGCGGGGTGCGGGCTTCGTCGATCAGGATCGAGTCGACCTCGTCCACGATCGCGAAGTTGAAGGGCCGCTGGACCATCGAGCCGCGATCGTACTTCATGTTGTCGCGCAGGTAATCGAAGCCGAGCTCGTTGTTGGTCGCGTAGGTGATGTCGGCCTCATAGGCCTCGCGCCGCTGGAAATCGGGCAAATTGGGGACGATCACGCCCACGGTCATGCCGAGGAAGCGGTAGACGCGGCCCATCCATTCGGCGTCGCGCCGGGCGAGATAGTCGTTCACGGTGACGACGTGGACGCCCTTTCCTTCGAGCGCGTTCAGGTACACCGCCAGCGTCGCGACCAGGGTCTTGCCCTCGCCGGTCTTCATTTCGGCAATTTCGCCGCGGTGGAGGACCATGCCGCCGATCATCTGCACGTCGTAATGGCGCTGGCCGAGCGTGCGCTTGGCGGCCTCGCGGACCGTCGCAAAGGCTTCGGGGAGCAGGGCGTCGAGCGTCTCGCCCTCGCCAAGGCGCCGGCGGAAGATCTCCGTCTGGCGCGTCAGCTCCTCGTCGGTCATCGCCGACATGGTGGATTCGAGAGCGTTGATCTTCTCCACCGTCTTGCGCGCGGAGCGGACGTAACGGTCGTTGGACGACCCGAAAATGGCTTTGGCAAAACCGCCGAGCATGGGAATCCCTGTCTTTGTCTAAGGTGGCGAGGCCGGCGCCGTTCAGCGGCGCGCCTATGGATATCGTCGAGAGAAGGCGCAGGCCCGCACGCGGCGGGCCCGAAGGCGCGGCTATTCCAGCCGCCGGCCGTCCACCGCCGCTTCGCGCGGGGTGCGGCGCTCCGCCTCGTAGGGCGGGAGCGGATCGGCCGCGACAAACGGCGCGGCCTCGATCCGGCGAGCGGAAACCTCCGCGGCGACTTCAGCGGCGGTGGCCGCGACCTCGACGGCGGCGGACGCGGCCACGGCCGCACGCTCGACGGGACGACCGTCGAGGCTGCGGTCGCCCGAGATCAGGCCCGTGAGGCCGGCGAACATCGCCGAGATGAAGAGCAGAAGTTCCAAATGCACAGATCCGGGCGGGGCGCCGGACGCGGCGCCGCTCCGCCCCGACATAGTGTTTATGGGCGCCCGCGTCCATAAGAAGGCGGTGTCTTAACTCCTCCCCTGCACAGGGAGGGGACCGTGCGCAGCATGGTGGAGGAGTACCACCTTCGATGAGTCCAGAAGTTCACAGACCTCGCAGGCCGGTGCCTTTTACCCCTCCACCACCCTTCGGGTGGTCCCCCTCCCCATGCTGCGCATGGGGAGGAACTTAAAGCTGCCCTTCCAGCCAGCCCTGGAGCTGGCTCTTGGGCGCGGCGCCGACCTTGGTGGCGGCGGGTTCGCCGTTCTTGAACAGGATCATGGTGGGGATGCCGCGCACGCCGTAGCGGGCGGGGGTCACCGGACTGTCGTCGATGTTGAGTTTGACGATGGTCACCTTCTCGCCGAGCTCGGTCGAAAGCTCTTCGAGGGCCGGCCCGATCATCCGGCACGGGCCGCACCATTCGGCCCAGAAATCGACGAGCACGGGCGTTTCGCTGTTCAGCACTTCCGTGCCGAAATTGTCGTCGGTGACGGACTTGGTGGCCATGTCGGTAAATCTCCTGATGCGTTGCAGGCGATGTAGGGAGCCGCGCGGCCCCGCTCAAGCGGCCGCGGCGGCGGCACCGGGCAGCCAAAGCGCGAGCAGCGCGTCGCCGAGCGGGTGGAGCACCGGCCCCGACGTGTAGAGCAAGGCGGCTTCGACCTTCTTTTCCGGGAAGATCACGCGCAGCGCCGCGACATACTGGCCCATCTGGCGAAGATGGGCTCTCGGTATCTCGCCCGCCGAAGCCGGAACCGAGCGGCCGGTCTTGAAGTCGGCGACGAGGACGCGATCCTCCTCGACTAGGAGCCGGTCCACCGTACCGGCGACGACGGCGCCGCCTTCCACCACCGCCGCGATCGGCGCTTCGGCAAGCGCGCTTGGTCCGAACAAGGCCGCGAAGCGCGGATCGGCGATGATCCGGCAGGCGTCGGCAACGAGCGCGGCTCGGAAATGGGGGTCGCCGATGCCCGCCGAGCGCTCAAGCCAGCGGTCGGCGACGGCGGCGCGCTCAGCCTCAGCGACGTCCGGCAGGCGCTCGAAGAGCGAATGGAGGAGCTTACCGCGAAGTGCCGCCTGCCGCGCCTCGGGCGCCGGAGGCGCGTCGGGTACATCGTCTTCCGGCGCGGCGGAGGGCGTCAGCGGGCGCGGCGGGCGCGGCTCGGCGGGCGCCGCGCTGGCGAGCCAATCCGGAAGCGCCGGAACGATCTCAGGGCGGCGGCGCTCGGCACGGGCGGGAACGTTCGCCTCGCCCAGACAGCAGGCCTGGCCCCAGAGCGGATCCTCTGTCCAGGCCGAGCCGAGGCCTTCCAGCGCGGCGCGAACGGCGGCGTACCAGCTCGCCGCCGGCGGCCCGTTGCGATCGGCCGGCCCCAACGCGCCGCCGATATAGAGCCGCTCCTCGGCCCGGGTGAGCGCCACGTAGAGCAGGCGCCAATGCTCCTCCCGGTCGAGCCGGTCGCGCGCTTCGATCTGGGACTTGAGCGGCTCGGCAAGTTCGTCCTTGCGCGGACGGATCACCGGAATGGTCGGCCCCTCCCCGCCCGGCATAGTGAAGGCGGCGATGCCGCGCATGCCGCCCTTCCGGTCCGGATCGGCGCAGGCGTCCGCCAGAATGAGGACCGGCGATTGCAGACCCTTGGAGCCGTGAACGGTCATGACGCGCACGGCGTCGAGCGGCGCGGAGGGATCGCGCACGATCTCCACGTCGCCGCGTGCGAACCAGTCGAGAAAGGCTTCCAGCGACGGCGTTCCCGCATTTTCGAAGTCGAGCGCGCCGGCGAGTAGCTCGTCGATCGGGTCCGCCGCCTCGGC
>DASVQT010000199.1:0-4590 GCA_036388975.1 Allosphingosinicella sp.
CCTGTCGAAGGGCGGCTTGCAGAGTGCGGAGCGGGTGATCCTGGCTTCGACCAGCTCAGCCCTGGCGGGAGTGGATGATCGGGCGCCAAGTCACAAACACCGCCAGCCCTGGGCCTGTCGAAGGGCGGTTTGCAGCGCGCGGAGCGGGTGATCCGGGCTTCGACAAGCTCAGCCCTGGCGGGAGTGGGAAGCGACGAGGCACGGTCAGGTCACCACAAAACCGCCAGCCCTGAGCCTGTCGAAGGGCGGTTTGCAGCGCACCGGGGCCCATCTTTGCCTTTCTACTCCGCCCCCGCGCCGCTAGAAGACAGAAGGTGAACGCCTCGCCCGCCGCGCCCGCGCCCGAAGCGCAACCCCAAACCCTGGCCGCACCCCCGCTGCGCAAGATCATCCATGTCGACATGGATGCCTTCTATGCCTCGGTCGAGCAGCGCGACAATCCCGAGCTTCGGGGCAAGCCGCTGGCCGTCGGCGGGGGCGTGCGCGGCGTCGTCGCCGCCGCATCCTACGAAGCGCGCAGATATGGCGTGCGCTCCGCCATGCCGTCGGTGACGGCCAAGCGCCGCTGCCCGGATCTCATCTTCGTCAAACCGCGCTTCGACGCCTACCGCGAAGTCTCCGGCCAGATCCGCGCCATCTTTCACGATTACACGCCGCACGTCGAACCCTTGAGCCTCGACGAAGCCTATCTGGACGTGACGGAGGATCTGAAGGGAATCGGCGTCGCCACCCGCATCGCCGAGGAAATCCGCGCCCGGATCAAGGCCGAGACCGGCCTCACCGCGTCCGCCGGCGTGTCCTACAACAAGTTCATCGCCAAGCTCGCTTCGGACCAGAACAAGCCGGACGGCATGTGCGTCGTCACGCCCGCGAGGGGCCCCGCCTTCGTCGCCGGCTTGCCCGTCAAGCGCTTCCACGGCATCGGCCCCAAGACGGCCGAGAAGATGTCCCGCCTCGGCATCGAAACCGGAGCGGACCTGCGCGCCCAGACGCTCGCCTTTCTCCAGCATCATTTCGGAAGCTCGGGCGATTATTACTGGAACCTCGCGCGCGGCGTCTGCCACCGCCAGGTAAAGGTCGACCGCCCCTACAAGTCGGTTTCGGCGGAAGACACGTTCATGGAGGATCTGAGCGAACCGCGAGCGCTCCTCGCCGAGCTGGACCGCATCGCCCGCCATGTCTGGGAGCGGATCGAGAAAAAGGGACTCGCCGGCCGCACCGTCACCATCAAGGTCAAATATGGCGACTTCCGGATCGTCACCCGTGCCCGCTCGCTGCCCCGCAACCTGTCCGGCGCCGACGAATTCTCCGCCACCGCCGCCGCCTTGCTCAAGACCCTCCTTCCGCCGGAAAAGGGCATACGCCTCCTCGGCGCCGGTCTTTCCAACTTCAGCGACGATCCCGCCGAAGCGCCGCGCGAGCTGGAGCTGCCGCTCTGAGCCTGCGCCTCCCCGGCCTGCTCCAGCGGCCTTTGGAAACGCTGGCGCGGGACCTGCTCACCGTCGACGGCGCGCCGCCGCCCGATTTCGCCGTGCCGCCCGGCGAGCCCGCCTTGGTCCCGAGCAATTCACCAGCGTGGCGGGTCTTCGCCAATCCGGTCACCCTTTTCGTCGGCGGAGTCGCTGCGGTCCTCCTCGAACTGGCCGAGCCGCGCGTCCGCCACGGCGTGTGGGACCATTCCAGCTTCCGTACGGACCCGCTCACGCGCCTGAAGCGCACCGGCCTCGCTGCCCTCGTCACCGTCTACGGCCCCGCGCCCGCCGCCCGTGCCATGATCGCGCGCATCGGCCGCCTCCACGGCCGAGTCTCGGGCGTCACCGATGCCGGCATGCCCTACCGCGCGGACGATCCCGAACTGCTCGACTGGGTCCAGGCGACGGCGAGCTGGGGCTTCCTCGAAGCCTATGCGGCGTTCGACGCACCGGTGTCCGCCGCCGATCGCGACCGTTACTATAGGGACGTCGCCCCGGTCGCCGCGCTCTACGGCGCCGCCGGCGCTCCGCGCAGCGATGCCGAAGCGAAGGCTCTCATCCGTCGCATGCGCCCGAAGCTGGAGCCGTCCGCCACCGTGCATGAATTCCTCGCCATCATGCGCCGCGTCCCGGCCCTCCCAGCGGCGGCGCGCCCGCTCCGGCCCGCACTTCTGAAAGCCGCCGTTTCCCTCCTCCCGTTCGACATCGCCGAGCACCTCCGTCTCGCCCGGCGATGGCGCCTTTCCACCTTCGAGCGCAGCCTCGTCCAAACCGCCGCCCGAACCGCCGGCCGCCTCGACCTCGAAGCCTGGCCCTCCCACCAGGCGAAGCAACGCCTCGCCAACGTTTAGTGCGTCGATAGCGACGCTCTTGCCGCCGCGGACGTGCGCGTTAGTCTTGCCCGCAAGGGGGACGGACATGCTCAAACAACTTCTCGGCCTGGCGGCGCTCGGCGCTTCGTTCGTCGCAGCCGCTTCGGCCGTCGCACAACCATCGCCGCGGCCCGCCGCCGCGCCCGCCTTCGCCGCCGAGCCCTGGCTGGAAGACCTCGCCGCCATGCGCGAAGCGTTGCGGACCAAATATGCCAACCTCCCGTGGCTCCTCGAAGAACGGGAAGTGGATCTCGACGGCCTCTTCACGCGCGCCGAGCGCCTGCTGCGCACCGCACGCAGCGACGCGGAAGCGACGGCGATCCTGAACCGCCTCGTCCAGCGCATCGGCGACGGCCACGTCAATCTCAACTGGGCGCGCCCGCCGGCTCTGCCCGTGCCGCCGCCCGTCGGCCCCGCGCCGGTGCCCTCGGCAGCCGATTTCTGCCGCGCCCGCGGCTACGACAGCGGCCAGGCCTCGCCCGGCATCGGCCCCGCTTTGACCGGCTACACCGCCCTCGATGCCGATCCGGTCCTCCCCGCCGGCACCTTTTCGTCCGGCGGGACGCGCTACGGCATCCTGCGCATCGGCATCTTCGATCCGCACGGTTTTCCCAGCCTCTGCACCGACGCCGTCACAGCGCTCTCCATCCCGCTCGATCGCCCCTGCGACGAGTCCTGCGACAATGCCATCGTCACTCACGCCTATCGGCGCCTCAACGCCGCGATGATCGCGCGCCTTGCCGCCCTGCGCGCCGCCGGCGCCGAAATCCTCCTCGTCGACATCACCGGGAACGGCGGCGGCTCGGAATGGACGGAGGCCGCCGCCCGCATGGTGACCGCGCGCTCGCTCCAGTCCGCCCGCATGGCCTTTGTCCGCGGCGACCATTGGACGGGCATCTGGGGCCGTCTCGAGGAGCGCCTGCGCGGCTTCGCGGCCTCGGCGAGCGGCGCCGAGCGCGCCCGCCTCCTCGCCTGGGCCGGCGAAGCCGCCGCCGCGAAGGCGCAGGCGCAGCGCCGCTGCCCGCCCGCCGGCGATCCCGCCTGCCCATGGCTTGGCCGCGCCGGTTTCGCCACGGGTCTCGTCGGCCGCGTCCGCGAAGGCGAATTTGCCGAGGAGGATTGGGGCGTCTGGATCTTCAACCCCGGCCAGCACCCTTATCGCGAAGGCGCCTGGCGCGGCCCGGTCGCCGTGCTGACCGACAACGAGACCTGGTCGGCCGCCGAACAATTCGCCGCCTTGCTCCAGGACAATCGCGCGGCCCTCATCGTCGGCGCCCGCACCGGAGGCTCGGGCTGCGGCCACACCTGGGGCGGCACGCCGACCCGCCTTCCGCGCAGCGGCGCCACCCTGACGCTCCCCGATTGCGTGCGCCTGCGCGCCGACGGCTCCAACGAAGTGCGCGGCGTGATCCCGGACCTGCTCCTCGGCTGGCGCGCCAACGACGGCCGCACCTTCCGCGCCCGCATGCTCGAAGCCGCGCTCCCCGAAGCGGCGGCACGCGCCCGCGCCCTCCACGCCTCGCCGACGGCGCAGCGCTGAGGATACGCACTTCCCCCGGGCCCGGCGCGCGCCTAAGGATGATGCTTCCCCGGGGGACCCTGCGCACAGGGTTGAGAGTCGGCGTAGCGCGCCGAGACCCGTCGAACCTGATCCGGCTGACACCGGCGTAGGGAGGGAGCGAGCGCGAGCCCGTTCTCCTTCCAAAGATGGAGACACGACATGGCCGACGCACCCGCCCGCACCGAACTCAAGGTCACCACCGGCCCGATCCGCGGCAGCCGCAAGGTCCATGTCGGCCCCTTGCGCGTCGCCATGCGCGAGATCCACCTCGAGCCCGGCTGCGGCGAGCCCCCGCTTCGCGTCTACGACCCGTCCGGCCCCTACACGGACGGCGAAGCCCGCATCGATATCATGGCCGGCCTCCCCGAGCTTCGCCGCGACTGGATCCGCGCCCGCGGCGACGTCGAGGAAGTCCCCCAGCGCGAGGTTCGGCCCGAGGACAACGGCCAGCTCGGCCCCGACCGCTCCGGCGGCGTCCAGCCCTTCCCCAACGTCCGCAAGACCGTCCTGCGCGCGCGCGCGGGCCACAACGTCAGCCAGATGCACTACGCCCGCAAAGGCATCATCACCCCCGAGATGGAATATGTCGCCGTCCGCGAGAACCTGGGGCGCGAGCAGCTCGCGGCCCAAATCCGCGACGGTCAGGACTTCGGCGCGAGCATCCCCGATTACGTCACCCCCGAAT
>DASVQT010000200.1:0-19437 GCA_036388975.1 Allosphingosinicella sp.
GCGCCGCCGCCGGCGAGGACGGCCGCGCGGATCGCGGCTCGCGCCACGCCCGACGACGCTTCCTCGGCCGGGAGCAAGCGCTCCAGCCCCGCCTTCGCCTCGGGCAGCCCCTCGGCTTCGGCGACGCGCGCGACGATCCGCGCCCGCGCCTTGGCCGACGGGTAGCCCATCTTGAGGATGAAGCTCATCCGGCGAAGGTGCGCGGGATCGACGGCCTCGATCGCGTTGGACGTCCAGATCGTCGGTACCGCATTCTCTTCGAGCAGGCGGTTGACGAAGATCTTGGACGATCCCTGAACGGCGCCCTGCGGCGCCCAAGATCCGACCGTCGAGAAGATGTCCTCCATCTCGTCGAACAGCAGGATCGCGCCGCCGCGCCGGGCGAGCAGCCGCTGGCCGCGGCGAAGCGCCGAAAGACGCTCGCCGCGCAGCGGCTCCTCGCCGTCGACATTGGCCTCACCGACCGCGTAGAGCGTCGCGCCCACCTCCTCCGCGAGGGTGCGCGCGAGCTCGGTCTTGCCCGTGCCCGGCGGCCCCCAGAGGAGGATGTTGACGCCCTTCGCCCGCGCGCCAAGCGCACCCGCGAGCAGGCGCGCCAGGAGATCGAGCTCGGCCTCCTTTTCGGCGAAGTCGGCGCGCGACAGGGTCGCCGCCTGGCGCTCGCCGGCGAGGAGATCGATCAGGCGCTCCGGGTTGGTCACCGCGCCGTCGAGCACCGGCGCGAACCGCCAGTCGACGCCGAGGTCCTGACCCCCGCCATGCGTATCGGCCGCCGCGAAGAGCAGGCCGAGCGTCACCGGCGCCGAGCGGCGCACGCGGATCGCGGCATCGCCGCCTTCCGCGCCCGCTGCCCGCCCGATCAGCCCCGCCATGTCCTCGCCGATGCCGTAGAGGCGGGAGCGAAGCGGCGCGAGCCGGCGGCCGCGATCGAGCACCGCAGCGAAGCGGAGCACGTCGCGCTCGAACGCGTCGAAGCCGAGCAGATCCGCCGCCGCGTCCACCGCCTGGAGGAGCGGCAGCGGCGCTTCGTCCGGCGCGATTTCCCGCGCGAGGCCCGGGAGCGAGTCCCAGGTCAGCGGGTCCTCGGCCGGCGCTTCCGCCTCCGGCATCGGCGCCGGCGCATCCTGCCAGCCGCCGAACAGCGGCGGACCGGCGAGCGCGGTTTCAGGCCACGCGACCTCCGGCCACAGCCAGTCGCGCTGCTCGCGCGCCCAGTCGAGCAGTGTGAGCGCGGTGCGCCCGTTCTTCGCATTGGTTTCGCGGATCGCCTCGATGAGACGCCGCGCGAGGATCTTCTCGCCGATCATGACGCACCTGCCTTGCGGCCGCCGGACGGAGTCCAAGCGGGCCGAATGTTTGTTTTGCAGTTCAGTGGGTCGTTCGCCGGTCCCGCGGGCCGGCAACGCGGGTCAGCGCGGTAGCGAGCCGGGGACGGAGGCGAAGCGACATGGCATATGGAAATCGTATTTCCGCATATCGTGGCTCCGTGTGGGTGGCCGCAAAGGCCGGGGGCGGGCCGTTACGCCGGGAGAACGGGTCGAGTCAAGGGCGGCGGTTGAACCTGGTCAAAGCTGACGGAGCGCCGCGGCGGGCCGGACCGCCATCAGCGGAAGGGATCCGGCGAGGCCGATGCCGAGAGTCACCAGCGCGCCGCCGAGAAGCGTCGCCAGCACCACCGGCCAGTCCGGCGCCCAGGTGAACTCGAACATCTGCACGATGACGTACCAGGCGGCCGCAATGCCGAGCCCGAGCGCAACCGCCGAGACGATGGCGGCAAGCAGGGCATATTCGAGCATCTGCGTGCCGAGCACCTGGGCGCGTGTGGCGCCCAGCGTCTTCAGGATCACGCTGTCGTAGCTGCGCGTCTGGCGCGAGGCGGCGATGGCGCCGATCAAAACGGCGATGCCGGCGAGAATGGTGATGGACGCCGCGGCGAGGATGGCGGTGGTGATTTGGGTCAGGAGGGTGGTGATCTGCGTCAGGATGTCGCGGACGGCGACCACGGAGGCGCCGGGGAAGGCGGCGACGAGGGCGCGGGTCGTGGGGCCTTCGCGGCCGGGGGCGACGGACAAAGTGGCGGTGAGGCTGTGGGGGGCGCCGGCGAAGCTGTTGGGCGAGAAGACGAGGACGTAGTTGAAGCCCATCGTGTCCCAGTTGATGCGCCGGAGCGAGGCGATGCGCGCTTCGATCTCGCGGCCGAGCACGCTCACCACCAGGGAGTCGCCGACGCCGACGCCGAGCCTGCGCGCCTGCTCCGCGTCGATCGACAGGAGCGGCGGGCCGGCATAATCGCGAGGCCACCAGCGGCCGGCGACGAGGTCGCTGCCTTCCGGAAGCGCCGCGCTGAAGGTCACGCCGCGCTCTCCGCGCAGGATCCAGGCGCCTTCGGGAAGCTCGGCGAGATCGGCGACCCGGCGGCCGCCGAACGCGACGATCGTGCCGCGAAGGGCGGGAACGACGTTGATCCCGGCGCCGGGCGCCGCGCCTGCGACGAGGGCGCGGAAGCGGTTTTCCTCGCCGGACGGGACGTCGAGCACGAACAGGTCGGGCGCGCGCTGCGGAACGACGCGGCGGATTTCGGCGTCGAGGCTGGTCTGGATGCCGGCCAGGGTGACGAACAGGGTGAGCGCGAGGCCGAGCGCGACGACGAGCTGCGTGGTCTGCGCGCCGGGGCGGTACAGATTGGCCAGCGCGAGGCGGATCAAGGGACGGCGCGGGCGCGGGATGCGCCGCGCGACGCGCCCGATCGCCCAGCCGAGGATCAGGAGGAGCAGAAGGACGCCGCCGGTCGCGCCGAGAATGGCGGCGGCGAAGAACGGCTCCTCGGCCGTGGCGAGCGCCAGCGCGACGAGGGCGGCGGCGGCGATCACCACGCGCGCGATCATGCGCCAGTCGCGGCGGCCGCGCCGGTCGACCACGGCGCGGAAGATGGCGGCGGCGGGCTGGGTGCGGGCGCGGGCGAGCGGCGGCAGGGTGAAGATGGCGGCGATGAGCAGGCCGAAGGCGGCGGCGGTGAGCAGCGGCACCGGGTGAAAACCGAGCCCCGGCCGCACCGGAAGCCTGTCCCCGGCCAGCGCGCCGACGGCGGCGGGAAGCAGCGCTCCGGCGAGGAGGCCGCACAGGATCGCGGCGGCGGCGACGGCGCCGACCTGGAGGCCGTAGATGCGCTGGACGTCGCCGGACCCGGCGCCGAGCACCTTGAGCGTCGCGATGCCGGGCCGCTTCTGCCCGAGATAGGAGGCGACTCCGTTGCCGACGCCGATGCCGGCGACGACGAGAGCGGTGAGGCCGATCAAGGCGAGGAACTGTCCGAGCCGGTTCATGAAGCGCGCGGTGCCGGGCGCGGCGCCGCTGTGGTCCTTGAACGACCAGCCGGCGGCGGCATGGCGTTCCTCCAGCCGCACGCGTGTCGCCGCCGCATCGGCGCCGGGCGGGAGCTGGAGCCGGTACTTGCTTTCGAACAGGCTGCCGGGCTGAATGAGCTGGGTGCGTCGCAGCCCTTCCAGGGAGACGATCGCGACGGGGCCCAGGGTGAAGCCTTCGCCGGCGCGGTCCGGCTCCTGCGCGATCACCCCCGCCACTTCGAACTCCGCCTGGCCGTAGCGCAGGCGCGCGCCGCGGCCGATGCCGAGCCGGTCGGCCAAAGCGGCGCCGATCAGGATCCGGTCCGGCGCGAGCGGGGCGTAGGCGCCTTCGCGCAGGGTCAGCGTGCCGAAGAGCGGGTAATGGCGGTCCACGCCCTTGAGCTCGGTCAGCACGGCCGCTTCGCCCGCGCCGGCCGGTCCGGCGGGCTGGCCCATGGCGCTCATCCGGATGGTTTCGCTGAGGCGTCCTTCGGCGGCGAGAGCGCGTTTCTCCGCCTCGCTCGCCTCGCGCTGGCTCATCGCCACTTCGACGTCGCCGCCGAGCAGGACCTGCCCGCGCGCGGCGATTTCGCCGGTGATGGAGGCGGTGAGGCTGCCGATCGCGGCAAGGGTCGCGACGCCGAGGAACAGGCAGATGAAGAGCAGGCGCAGGCCGCGCAAACTGCCGTGCATGTCGCGGCGCGCGATGCGCCAGCTCGCGCCCCAGCTGAGACGCGTCACTGAAGGCGGTCCGCGACGATGCGGCCGTCCCGCACCTCCACCACCCGCTCGCAGCGCAGGGCGAGGGCCGGATCGTGGGTGATGACGATGAGCGTGGAGCCGGTGGCGCGGCGGCGCTCGAACAGGAGGTCCATGACCGACTCGCCGGTGGCGGCGTCGAGATTGCCGGTCGGCTCGTCGGCGAACAGGATCGCGGGGCCGGGCGCGATCGCGCGGGCGATGGCGACTCGCTGCTGCTCGCCGCCGGAAAGCTGCGCGGGATAATGATCGAGCCGGTGGGCGAGGCCGACCGCGGCCAGTTCCGCGCTGGCGCGGGCGAAGGCGCCGGCGTGGCCGGCCAGCTCAAGTGGCACCGCGACATTCTCGATCGCGGTCATGGTCGGGAGGAGGTGGAAGGATTGAAGAACGATGCCGATCCGGCCGCGGCGCGCCTGCGCCAGCCCGTCTTCGTCGAGGCTGTCATAGGCGAGGCCGTTGACGCGCACCGATCCCGCGGTCGCCCGCTCCAGGCCGGACAGGACGGACATGAGCGAGGACTTGCCCGATCCCGAGGCGCCGAGGACGGCGAGGGTCTGGCCGTGCGGCACGTCGAGATCGACGGCTTTGAGGATGTCCACCGGCGCCGCCTGGCTGCCCAGCGAAAGGCTGACATCGCGCGCCCGGATCGCCATATCGGCCGGGTCATTCGGTGCTTCGATCAACGAAAGGATCCTTTTTGGCCGTGAACGCCTGGAAATGGCCGGCTTTGATGTCGGCCGCGCTCCTCGCCGCCTGCTCTCCGGCGGCGACGGACGAGGAAGCGGCGCCCAACGCGGCGGGTGCCCAGCGCGGAGATGATGCCGCGCGCGCCCCGCTGCAAGCGCCGGCTGCCAACGGCAGGCTCGTGGTGGCGTTCGGCGACAGCCTTTTCGCCGGCTACGGCCTCGAGCGCGGGCAAGGCTTCGCGCCGGTCCTCGAGCGGCAGCTGGCGGCGGCCGGCGTGCCGGCGACCGTGTTCGACGCGGCGGTTTCGGGCGACACGACGCAGGCCGCGCGCCAGCGCCTCGCCTTCATGCTGGGCGGCCTGCCGCGCAAGCCGGACCTCGTCATCGTCGGCTTCGGCGGCAACGACATGCTGCGCGGCCTCGGCCCGGAGCAGACCCGCGCCAATCTGGAGGCGATCCTTTCCGAGCTTCGCACCCGCCAGATCCCCGCCATGCTGACCGGCATGGTCGCAGCGCCGAACCTCGGGCGCGACTATGCGACCGCCTTCAACCCGATCTACCCCGAGCTCGCGCAAAGGTTCGACGTGCCGCTCTACCCCTTCATCCTCCAGGGCGTGATCGGCACGCCGGGGCGGATGCTGGCGGACGGGCGGCATCCGAGCGCTCCCGGCGTCGAGGCGATGGCGGCCGGCGTCGCTCCGCTGGTGACGCGGGCGCTGGAACCGGCCCCGCGGTGACGGGGTGACGCGGACGAGGCTCGGGCGGGCGGTCAGAGCAGGAAGTCGGACGCCGCGATCGGATCGGGCGGGCTGATCACCAGCACCAGCTCGAAGTCCGAGACCCCGTTGCCGTCGGTGTCGCCCTGGACCAGCCAGACCGGCCCGCCGAGGCTGATATTCTCGAAGCGCAGCTCGCCGGCTGTGTTCGAGAAAGCGGCGTTGCCGATGAAGCTGAAGGCCTGGTCGCCGTCCTCGAGCGTGTTGGCATCGATCCGGGAGAGATCGACGAGGTCGCCCGCATTGAAGTCCTGAATGCCGTCGCGCTCGACCGAATTGGAGTCCGCAACCGACTGGTAGCGGAAGACGTCGTTCCCGGCGCCGCCGGTGAGCGTGTCGCCGCGGCCGCCGCCGTAGATGAGGTCGCTCCCTGCCCCGCCGGTCAGGACGTCGGTGCCGCCGCCGCCGAAGATGCGGAAAACCCCGTCCGCCTCGTCGCTGCCGTTGAACGCCAGCGACTCCTCCGAGCCGAGACGGCTGCCGTTGATCGTCATCGTCCTGCCGGCAGCCAGGAAGGAATCGTCCCAGGTGATCGAATAGTCGAACTCGTTGCCGCCACCGCCACCATAGGTCGTGTCCGCCGAGCCGAGCAGGCCGAGGCTTTCGACGTTCTGGAAGGTGGCGGCCGTGAAGCCTGCCTGGATCAGATCGACCTCATAATTGCCGCGAAGATAGACGACGTCATAGCCGGCCCCGCCGTCGATCTCGTCGCCGGCGGCGAAGCGGCCGTCCGGGCCGAAGTAGAAGACGTCCGATCTGACGCCGCCGGTCGCCTGGTCGCGGCCCTTGCCGCCCAGAAACTGGAACGCCCCGTCGGTCTCGGCGCTGCCGTCGAACATCAGATCCTCGCCCGCCTGCAGGCCGTGGCCGTTGATCTTCAACGCCTGTCCGGCGGCGACGCTGTCGTCCGTCGCGGTCAGGACATAGTCGAACAGATCGTTCCCGGACGCTCCGTAGACCGTGTTCGATCCCGAGAAGAGCGAGATCGAGCCGAGCGGGCCGAGGTTCGTGATGCTGCCGATCGAGACGCCGGCGCTGTAATCGCCCTGCAGGATGACGATGTCGGACTGGCCGCCGCCGTCCACGGAGTCGGCGGCCGTGAACGCGTCGCCGAAATAGAAGATGTCGCGGCTGCCGAGTCCGCTCACATTATCGTCGCCGCCCTGCTGGAGGAGGAAGGTGTCGCGCTGCGGCGTGCCGGTCAGCAAATTGCCGCCCTTGTCGCCGTCGATGAAGCCGTCGTCGCCGACCTTGATCTGGATGTCGTCGCTGTCCCCTTTCGCGCCGCCGATGCCGGACCAGCCATTGTCGCTGGTCACGATCGTCAGCGTGTCGTCGCCTTCGAAGTTGAGGGTGCCGCGATAGACGAGGCCATCGAGCGCCGCGCCGATCTCGGCGGCCGTGCCGGTCAGCGTCACCGAAGCGGTGCCGTCGTTCATCACCGACGTCAGGCCCGCCTGCGTGGCGAGGGTCAGGCGGCCGTTCAGCACGCTCAACGTCACCGTCAGATCGTGCTGCCCGGTTTCCGCGTCCGGATCGGCGACGGTGATCGCGTTGCCGGTGGCGGACGAGAAGACCAGGTTCTGGTCCTCCGTCACGTTCTGAATGGCGAGCGGGACAGTGTTCGCTGGCCCGTCATTCTCCGCGAAGATCGTGACCGTCGTCGAGGCGGGCGCGCTCGTCCCCTCGCCGTCGGTGACGGTGACGACGATCGTGCGCTGGATATCCGTCTGGCCGAGGGTCGGATCGTCGCCGGTGTGAGAGTAGCGCACCAAGGCGAGCGCGGCCTGGTAATCGGCCTGGCTCGCCGCGCCGGTGAGCTTCAGCATTGTCGCCGTGCTGGTCGGATCGACCGTGATCCCCGCCGGCAGGTTGCCGGAGATTGAGAGCGCGTCGCCGGACTGCGCGTCGCTTATCGTGACGCTCGCGCCTTCGACGAGGTCGCCGGTGCCGGAGTCCGCATCGGTGACGGCGATATTGTTGCCGATCGCGGCGCCCGCGCCGCCTTCCGAGTAGGTTGCGGCGAAATAGTCGACACCGCCCGCGGCGCCGTCGAGATCGACGGCCGGCGCACGATTGTCCGGCGTGACGTTCAGGGTCATGACGTATTCGCCCGACAGGTTCGCCCCGCCATTGGCGGTGCCGCCGTCATCCTCGACCTTGAACTTGAACGACGTGTAGGGGCTGCCCGCCTGGTCGGCGTCCGGCACGAAGAAGAAGCCGCCGGCTTCGACCAGCGACCGCGTGACGTAAGCCGGGCTGTTGGGCCCGAACAGCTGCACCAGGATGGGCGGGTTGCCCGCATTGTCGCCGTCGAGATCGATGTAGAGCTTGCCGGCGGCCGGCAGGGTGACGATCGCGATGCGGCTGAGGGCATGGCCGTCGCTGTCGGTGAACGGGAAGTCGCTCACCTGGAAGACGTAGCGGTCGTCCTCGCTGGTCGTGACGGCGCCGTTCGCGCCGGCCGGAGCGTCGTTGACGGGGGCGATGGTCAAATCGACGTTCGTCCCATTGGCCTGATATTCGCCGTCGTTGGCGGTGAAATGGATGGAGCGGCTCGTTCCCGGCGCCTCGCTGGTCGACGAGAAGGCGACCTGGCGCAGCGCCGCCTGATAGTCGGCGACCGAAGCGCTGCCGGTCAGCGTCAGCGTGCCGGTGGCGGCGACGTAGGCGAAGCCGATCGCGCCGTTCGTGCCGGTGGTGCCCTGGGTGAGGCCGCCGATGGTGAGGAGATCGCCCGCGGCGGCGGCGTCGATAGTGACGATGGCGCCGTCGATGTTCGTGTCGTCGGGATCGGACAACAGGAGATCGGGAGCCAGCACCGCCGGCGATCCGTTCTCGGTGTACGCGGCGGCTCCGTTGCCCGGCGCGGCGCCGTTGGAGTCGATCACCGGCTCATCGTTGACGGGCGTGATGCCGAGCGTCTGGGTGACCGTGTCGGTCAACCCGGCGGCCGGGACGGACCCGACATTGTTGCCGTCGTCCAAGGTCAGCGTCGCGGTGCGGTCGGCGGCGCCGATGTCGTCCGCCGCATTGGCGTAGGTGAAGTCGTCGATCAGGTCCTGGATCCGGGCGCCGGTCGCCGCAGCGGTGAGCGCCCCCACGGTAACGCTGTTCGAGCCGATGCCGCTCACCGTCCCGATCGCGACCGGCGTGCCGGCATCGTCGTAGACGAGGTTGCCGCCGGAAACGGAGAAGAGCGAGCCGGCCTTGAGCGCGATCGCGCCGCCCGTGCCGCTCACAGCGAGGGTGAGGCTGCCGCCGCTGTAATTGGCCGGCAGGTCCGGATCGGACAGCGTCACGCCTTGCATGAGGGCAATTGGCGCGGCGCCTTCGGTGTAGGCGATGGTGGCTGCGGCCGGGGCAGTGAGATCGGGCGCGTCGTTGGCCGGAGCGACCGACACGGTCGCGAGGGACGTGGCGCTGCCGCCGTCGCCGTCGGTGAGCGTGACGCTGACGAGGCGGTCTCCGGCGACGGGCGCGTCTCCCGCGGATTCAAAGCGGAGGGCGCGAAGCAGCTGCTGGATCAGGGCCGGGGTGGCGTTGGCGTTGAGATCGATGCCGAGGCCGCCGCTCGCCGCGAACAGGGTGCCGATCGTGACGCCGTCCACCGACATGGTGTTGGAGGATTCGTCGTAGACGAAGGACGGGCCGGCGAGGGTGATGGTCTCTCCCGCCTCGATGACGCCGACCACCGTCAGCTTGCCGCCGTCGAAGTTGGTGGAATCGGAGTCGCTCACCACCGCATCGGGCAGGATCGCGACCGGTCCGGCATTTTCAGCATAAGCGAGCGACGCGTCCACGCCGCCGGCGGCGCCGTTCAAATCGACAACGGGCGCCGCATTGGCGCCGAAGACGGTGGCGCCGATCGTGAGCGGGTCCGCGCTATATTGCGGGTCGAGCGCCTTGGCGGCGACGTCCAGCCGCGCGCCGGTCGTCACCGGTCCGACGCTGTCGTCGATGAGGACGGCGGTGAGGAGCGGCGCCGGGCCGGCAAAGCCCGCGGCGGGAAGGAAGCGCAGCGCCGTGCCCGCAGCGAGGACGAGGGCGTCGGACGCGGTGGGGGCCGCGACCGCGACCCAGACGGTGCCATTGAAATACTGCCACGTCCCCTGCCCCGATTCCGCATTGCCGGTGACGGCGATGCCGGCGAGGGTGTCGCCGTCGGGATCGGAGAAAGCGGGCGCGACGAGGGCGGACACGGTTTGCCCGGCCGGGGCCGGGTCGCCCACCTGGATGTCGGCAAGGAACAGGGTGGAGTCGGTGACCACCGGCTTGTCGGGCGTTCCGGTGATGAAGATGGTCGCGGTGTCGCTGGCCGTGAGGCTGCCCCCGCCGGTGGCGCCGTTGTCGTTGATCGTCAGCGTCAGGATCGTGGATGCGGGCGGGGCGTCGGTATCGGCCAGGAACGTGAGGCTGCTTCCGGACGCGGTGTTGAGGAGCGCGTTGATCTGCGCGACGGTGCCGGTGATGGTGATCGTGCCCGGCGCGGTCTGGGTGACCACCGCGCCGCTGCTGCCGGGCGTGGCCTGGATCGTGCCGTAGCCGACCGACAGGGTGACGGTGACGCTTTGCCCGCCGGAGTCGAGATCGCCGACGGAGAGGCCGGCATTCCTGAGGTTGAGCGGCGCCTGCTCGACCGCGACATAGGTGGCGGTTTCCGAATAGCTCAGCACCTGGGCGCGGATCGCCGGCGGGTGGGTGTCGCCGTTGGCGCCGCTTTGATCCGACCAGAGGATGACGGTGGCGCCGTTGGCGAGCTTGACGATGCCGGACTGCGCCTGGACGCCGGCCGTGGTGGTGTTGACCAGGATTTCGCCGCCGAGTTTCACGCCGCTTGCGGAGAAATACTGCGCCTTGACGGCGTAGCTGCTGGTGTCGCCGCCGGCGCCGCCGACGCCTTGGCTGAGATCGTTCCAGACGATGACGAAGCCGCCGTCGGGAAGCGCCGCCACGTCCGGCGAGAGCTGTTCGCTCGCGACGGCCGTGTTGACCAGGATTTCGCCGCCGACCTTGACGCCGTCATTGTCGTAAAGCTGCGCTTTCACCGCGCGGGCGCTGGTGTCGCCGAGCGCCCCGATACCGCCGGTGCCGGTGCTGCCGTCGTTCCAGGTGACGATGAAGCCGCCGCCGGTGAGAGCGGTGACCTTGGGCACGTCCTGCGTGTTGTGGACGGCGGTGTTGGCGCGGGTTTCGCTGCCGATCTTCGCGCCGGCCGCCGAGAAGACCTGCACCTTGATCTCCGCCGCGGCGCCGAAGCCGTCCGTCCAGGCGATGGCGAAGCGGCCGCCTGCAAGCGCTTCGACCTGCGGCTCCGTCTGGGCGCCCGCGGTGCTGGCGCTGGCGAGGATCTCGCCGCCGACCTTGGCGCCGGCTTCGGTGAAGATCTGCGCGCGGACATCGGGATCGTTGCTGCCCTTGCTGTTGTCGGTCCAGACGACGACGAAGCCGTTGCCGCCATCCAGCGTCGCGATCCGGGGCAGGACCTGGCTGCCGGCCGTGACGGTGTTGACCAGCATTTCGCCGCCGACCGGGGTTCCGGTGCCTGTGAAGACCTGCGCCTTGATGGCGTTGGAGCTGGTGTCCCCGCCCGCGCCGCCGACGCCGGCGCTCGGATCCTGCCAGGCGACGACGAAGCCGCCGTTCGATAGGCCGGCGATGACCGGCTTGCCCTGCCAGCCCTGGGTCGCCGAATTGACCTGGAGCTCGCCCGAGACGATGCCGCCGGTGGCGGAGAAGATCCGCGCCTTGATCGCGGCATCGGAATCGCCGGCGCCGCTCCAATCGTACCAGGCGATGGCGAAGCCGCCGCCGACAAGGGCGGTGACGACCGGTTCCGACTGGTCGCTGGCGGTGTTGACGGGAACGAGGATCTCGCCGCCGACCTTGCTGCCGTCGGGGGCGAAGACCTGCGCCTTCACGTCGGAGGAGTAGGACGTGTAATATTCGTCCCACATCGGGTCGTAGACCTGCTCGCCGCCGTCGCGGAAGGACTGGCTGAAGTCGCGCCAGGTAACGACCCAGCCGCCGCCTTCCAGCGCGGTGACCTTTTCCTCGATCTGCTGGCTTTCGGTGCCGGTGTTGACGAGGATTTCGCCGCTGATCCGCTGCAGCGCGGGCGGATCGATGGTGGCGACGGGCGCATCGTTGACGGGCGCAATCGTGTGGGCGAGCGTCACCGGCGCGGCGCTGAAGCGCGTCTGGCCGCCGTTCGCGGAAACGTTCAGGACCGTTCCGGTGACCAAAGCGCCGCCCGTGTCGTCAATGAGGTGGGCGCCGAGGGCCGGAGCGGCGCCGGAATAGTTGACGGTGGGGACGAAGCGCAGCGCGGCGTTCGGCGCCAGCACGAGGGCGGCGGACTGCGACACGGCGCCGATTGCCGTCCAGGACGCGCCGTTATGATATTGCCATTCGCCTTGCGCCGCCGTGGCGGGGTTGGTCACGATCGCGATGCCGGCGAACTCGTCGCCGTCGGGATCGGAGAAGGCGGGGCCGAACAGGCTGGAAACGGTGGCGCCCGCGGGCTCCAGCGTATCCTCCGCCACGGCGGCGAGGTTGACGCTTGCGAGCGCGGCGGTGGGCGCGTCGTTGCTGCCGGTGACCTGGATGCCGAGCGCGATCGTGTTGCTGCTGTACGGCGTCGCGCCGCCCACCCCCTGGCTCAAGTCGACGAGGCTGCCGCTGTTCTCCATGAGCGAATCGTCCACGAGGTGGACGATCAAAGCCGGCGGGGTTCCGAAATAATTGGCGGCCGGCACGAAGCGGATGCGCGCGTCGCCGTCGAGCAGGACGGCCGCCGTCGGGCTGGCCGAAGCGAGCGACGTCCAGAACAAGCCGTCATTATACTGCCACACGCCTTCGCCGGCGAGCGGCGCGGAGAAGCCGCTGACGGCCACTCCGAAGAAGCCGGAGTCAGGATCGGAGAAAGCGGCGCCGAACAGGTCGGACACCTTGGCGCCGGCCGGACTGGTCGCGTCTTCGGCGATCGTGGGCAGGCTCGCCGTGGACGCGAGCGCGGTCGGCGCGTCGTTGACGGCGGTGACGAGCACGTCGATCGGGCGCGCCTGATTGAGCCAGGCGAGAATGCGCCCGTCGCCCGTGCCGAGGACGAGATCGGAGCGGCCGTCGGCATCGAGATCGACGAACTGGGGGACCGCATCGGCGCCGCCCTCGATCAATTCATAGGGATTCGCGCTGCCGGTGACCTCGATGTAGCTGCCGCCGTCGTTGCGGAAGGCGTGCAGGGTGCCCGCGGTGTCGGCGACGATCAGGTCCTGGTCCCAATCGCCGTCGATGTCCGCCGCCGCGACCGAGCCGCGGCTGCCGACGCCCACCGCGCTCAGCGGATTGGCGTTGCTCGAAAGCAGGGTGAAGGAAAAGTCGCCCGTTTGGAGATCGTAAGCGGGAGCGAACACGTCGAAGCTCGCATAATCGGTGCCGACGATCAGGTCCCGATTTCCGTCGCCCGTGACGTCGGCGAAGCTGATCGCGATGCCGGTGCCGGCGCTGTAGGCGGCGAACGGATCGGCGGCGCCGGTCAGCTCGCTGTAGGTGCCCGTGGCCGCATCGAAGCGGTAAGCGAGGAGATCGCCGCCGCCCGTGCCGATCACGAGGTCGTCATAGCCGTCGCCGGTCACGTCCCCGAACGCCAGCGAAATGGGGCCGCCGAGCGCGATCGAGCCGAAGGGATTGGCCGGCCCGCTCACCTCCGTGAAGATGCCGAGGTCGTTCTGGAAATAGCGGATGGTGCCGTCGGCCGCCCCGACCGCCAGATCCTGCTCGCCGTCCAGGTCGTAGTCGGTGAAGGCGGGCGAGGCGCGCCCGCTGACGAGGATGCCGGCGAACGGATCGTTCGCGCCGCCGCCGAGTGGCACGAGGCCGGTGCGCGCCCCTTCAGCGTCGGTGACGGTGAGGGTCAGGCCGCGATAATTGTCGGGCGCGTCGCCGGTGCTTTGGAAGGTGAGCTGGCGGATCAGCGCCTGCACGGCCGCCGAAGTCGCCGCGGCGTTCAAGGTCACCGTCAGCTCGACGCCGCCGGTGCCGCCCGAAACGATGCCGATGGGGGTGCCGCCATAGGTCACGTTCGCGCCGTCGAGGCCGATCTGCCCCGGGTCCGTGCCCACGTGGAGGATCGCCGCTTCGTCCGCGGGCAGCAGCCCGCCGAGGATCACCGTGCCGCCGTCGAAATTCTCCTCCGCGTCGGCCAGGGTCGCGTTCGGGGCGAAGACCACCGCCGCATCGCCTTCAACGACCTCCACCAGGAAAGCGACCCCGCCGAGCACCGGCGCGCTGTTGACGGCCGACGGTCCGAAAGAGCCGTGGTCGTTGTTCGCGTGATCGTGGAAGTCCGGCATGTGATCCCCTCGCAGTCGGCGAAGCGGCGCCGCGGAGGCAAGGATCTGCCCGCGCGCGTCCGTGGCCGCCAAAGCCATGGTCCGGACGTGCCGCTTCTGAAATGCGGACCCCCCGGCCCGCATCGCTCAGATACCAAGTTCATGCCGCCCGCGAAAGGTCCACTTTGCGAGTCATCTCCAGCGTGCCGCTGCGCACAGGACGAAAGCGGACAGTTGCACCCGATGTTCGGGGAATTTCCCACCGGCTGGCAATCCGCGCCAAGGCCTGACCCGCCTCGACACAGCCAAAACTCAGGCTCCCCGCCATTTTCTTGAATTTGGCATGAATTTTGAAAGGCTTGAGCGTGCAAGGCCGGGCGATGCCCGGAAACAGATTGCGCGCATGAAGATCATCTCCGGGGGAATCGAAGACAATGAAGTATCGTGTTTATGGGTCGTGCGGATCGATGCTGGCCGTGTCAGCATGCCTGCTCGCGCCAAGCGCCTTGCAGGCGCAGACGGCGCCGGCGCCGGCGCCGCAGCCTCAGGCTCAGTCTCCTGCTCAGCCGCCAGCCGAGGCTCAGCCTCAGCCGCAACCCGGCGCCGGAGCCGCGCAGCAAGGCGCTCCCGCCCCTGCCGGGCGGCCCGGCGAAGCGATCGTCGTGACGGGCGCCCGAACGGGCGTGATCGCGACTCCCGACCGCGTCAGCTTCAGCGTCGCGAACGACCTGCAGGTCCAGACGGGAACGCTGGCCGACGCGCTTCGCGCCGTTCCGGGCGTGGAAGTCGACGTCCAGGGCAATGTCAGCCTCCGCGGCGACCCGGGCGTCACGATCCTGATCGACGGCCGCCCTTCGGCACTGCTGCGCGGCGACAACCGCGCCCAGGCGATCCAGTCCATGCCCGCCGGCCAGATCGAGCGCGTCGAAGTGATCACCAATCCGTCCGCCGACATGAGCCCGGAGGGATCGGGCGGCGTCATCAACCTCGTCACGCGCCGTGCGCGCCAGAACACCCGCTCCGCGAGCGTCCGCGCCAATATCGGCGGCGAGGGGCGCGGCAGCCTCAACCTCAATGCGAGCATGTCGCGGCCCGGCCTGACCGTGACCGGCGACGTCGGCTACCGCCGCTTCACCAGCGAAGCCGAAGCGACCCAGCTGCGCGCCCGCCGCGATCCCGTCACCGGCACGTTCATCGAAAGCCGGCAGGAGTCGGAGCTCGACAACACCAACGCCTTCCGGTCCGCCCGCATCTCCGTCGATTACGACCTCGACGAACGCAACCGGCTGAGCACCGAGCTGAACTACGGCCACGGCACCGCCGAGGTGGAGCGCTTCGACCTTTTCTCCAGCCCCGTCCCGGCGGCTTCGTTCGACCGAAGCTCCGATATCGATCTTTCGCAGCGCATCCTTGGCGGACGCGTCTCGTGGCGCCGCACGCTTCCCGGCCAGGGCCACGAGTTCGTCGCCGATCTCGAGACCCAGGACATCAGGCTGCGCCGCGCGGTGGATGCGCGGACCGACTTCGAGGGCGGCCGGCTCAACTTCGAGGAAATCCGCAACGCGATCGGCCGCGCGGACCACACGCTGAAGCTCGACTACAAGAGGCCGACGGGCGAGGATCAGTCGCTCAACCTCGGCTATCAGCTCGACAACCGCTCCAGCGCCTTCGACTTCACCGGCGCCTTCGGAGCGGCGCCCGATGCGCTCGCGATCGTCCCGGCGCTCACCAACGCGTTCGACTATGAGGAAACGATCCACGCTCTCTTCGGCACCTACCGGTTCAAAGTCGGCGATCTGAGCGCGCAGGCTGGGCTCCGGCTGGAGCAAGTGGAGACCGAGCTCGATCAGATCACCGATCAGGTCCAATTCGACCGCAGCTATCTGCGCCTCTACCCGACGCTTCATCTGAGCTATGCCGTGTCGGACCAGGACACGGTGCGCGCGAGCTACAGCCGGCGCATCCAGAGGCCCTCGCCGCAGGATCTCAATCCCTACACCGTCTTCATCGACTCGCTGAACCTGCGCCGCGGCAACCCCTTCCTGCTGCCGGAGGTGACCGACTCCTTCGAGATCGGCCTGCAGCACCGCAAGTCGCCGGCCTTCTACTCCATCACCGGCTTCTACCGCCGCTCGACCGGGGGCGTCACGGACATCATCAGCGACGTGGGCGGCGGCGTGTTCCTGACGACGCGCGCCAACCTTGCGACCGCGACGCGGATCGGCGCCGAGCTGACCGCCAACGGCCGGATCACCCCGAAGCTCACCTACAACGCTTCGGCCACCGTTCAGCACAACGAGATCGACCCGCGCGTCGGCGGCGTGTCGAACCCGCGTTCGAACACGAGCGCGACCGTCCGCGCGAGCCTGAGCTGGCAGCCGACCGCGAGGGACTTCTTCCAGCTGAACGGCAATTATGCCGGGCGCCAGCTGCTTCCGCAGGGCTATCGCGAGTCCGGGCCGATCCTCAATTTGGGCTATCGGCGCAAGGTGAGCGATCGTCTTAGCCTGCTCGTCACCGGCCAGGACGTGCTGAACAGCGCGCGCCAGGAAATCGTCTTCGAAACGCCCAATCTGCGCGACCGGATCGAGCAAAGGGGGCCGGGCCGGATCGTCCTTTTCGGACTCACCTACAATCTGACCGGTACGCCCGGCCGCCAGCGGCAGGAGCCGGGCTTCGAGTTCCAGCAGCCGGGAGGGGGCGAGACGCCGCAATAAGGTCTGCCACCCCTACTCGGCCGACCGGCGACACCGCCGGCCGGCCGAGTGGGCTCTTGCAAGACCGCGGCCAAGCGGTCGCTACCCGGCGCTCGCGGGAAAAGCGCGCGTTCGCTTCCAAGCGAGGCCGAGCATCGTGGTTGTTTTCGGGCCCTGAACGGGTGGAAAGCGTGACGCTCTGGTGTGCGGGCGCCGACCATGCGATATCGAGCCATGCGAACGCGGTTCCTGCTTCTGTTTGCCGCCTCCGTCGCCTTTGGAGCTATTCGCGCTGACGCGTGCCGCATCTACATCCCTGCGGCCGACCTGTCGGCGTTGCACCGTACGCTTCCGCATCCGCTTCCTGCGGACCTGTTCGTTGCCGAAGTTCAGTTCGAAAGACCCGACGCCGGCTGGAACGAGCTGCGGGAAGGAACGCGCGCCCGCATCGAGCGCGTCATTCAGGGTGCTTACTCGGGAGACATGCTGATCGTACGGGACTCGGGTGCGGTCCGAGTGACCTGCTATGCGCCCCTCAGATACGGCGGCGCAGGCATCATTCTCGGCAGACCCGTCGGCTACGAAAACGGGCAGATGGTTCTTGAACCTGTCTTCGAAGGTCCCCGGCAAAGGCGATAAGCGTCCAAGCCGCAGCGGGTCGATACGGGGGTGTTCGCGCGAACGCCCCACGGGCCGAAAGCGGACGCTTGCGGGAGCGGCCGAGTTGATGACGTTCGAGGTCGCCGCCCGTCAAGCCGCCGCGCGAACGTCAGCGCAGATGCGCGCACGGGTGAGTGGCGGAGCGGGAGGGATTCGAACCCTCGATACGGTTTTGCCGTATACTCACTTTCCAGGCGAGCGCCTTCGACCACTCGGCCACCGCTCCGCATGCCCTGGAGGCTGGGCTCCTCTAGTCGCCCCCGCCGCGTTCGGCAAGGGAAGCGGCGAGCCTGTCCATCTTTGCGGCCAAGGCAACGTCGAGCGCGGTGACGCCGCGGGCGCTGTGGGTCTGGAGCGAGACGTCGACCCGGTTCCAGCTGTTCGACCAGTCGGGATGGTGGTCGGCCTTTTCCGCTTCGAGCGCGGCGCGGGCCATGAAGCCGAACGCTTCGGAAAAGTCGCGGAAGCGGAAAGTGCGGCGGAGGGCGCGCGCGTCGGCATCGTAGCGCCAGGCGGGGAGTGCGATGAGCGCTTCGGCGCGCGCGCTGTCGTCCAGAACGGCCATGCTCTTCCTCCTGCGGTCGCGCCGCTCTATGTCGCCCCTCGTGACCAGGCGTCAAACCTTTGCGCCCGATGCGGCCGAGATCGAGCGGCTCGCCGACGCCGCCATCGCGCGCCTGCCCGAGCCCTTCCGCCGCCATCTGGACGGCGTCGTGCTGCGCATCGAGGAATTCGCCGACGAGGAGGTGCTGGCCGAACTCGGGATCGAGGACCCGTTCGACCTGACGGGCCTCTACACCGGCCGCCCGATCGGCGAGCGATCATCCATGCATTCGGGCGACATGCCGGCCATGATCCACCTCTTCCGCCGCCCCCTGCTCGACGAATGGGCCGATACGGGCGTCTCGCTGGAGGACCTCGTCACCCATGTCATCGTCCATGAGGCCGGTCACCATTTCGGCCTGTCCGACGAGGAGATGCACGCCATCGAAGCCGAGGCCGAAGCTACGTGAGCGCGGCGCCGCTTCTGGCGCTGGAGGCCGTCGCCTGCCTGCGCGGCGGGCGACTGTTGTTCGAAGATCTGAGCCTGAGGCTGGCGCCCGGCGAGGCGGCGCTGGCGACGGGGCCGAACGGGGCGGGCAAATCGAGCCTGCTGCGCGTCGCCGGCGGCCTACTTCCTGCGGCGGCGGGCCGAGTCGTGCGAAGCGGCGGCGCGGCTCTGGCGGACGAAGGGCTGGCGCTCGACCCGCGCCTGCCGCTGGGACGCGCGCTTGGCTTCTGGGCGAAGCTGGACGGCGGCGACGCAGGCGAGGGCATGGCGGCCATGGGACTGGCGCGCCTCGCCGCCGTGCCGGTTCGGATGCTCTCCACCGGGCAACGCAAGCGCGCGGCGCTGGCGCGGGTGATCGCGAGCCGCGCGCCCTTGTGGCTGCTCGACGAGCCGGCCAACGGGCTCGACGCCGAGGGGCTGGAGCGGCTCGCGGCGGCGATGGCGGCGCACCGGGCGGCGGGCGGCGCGATCCTGGCGGCGAGCCACGTGCCGGTCGGGCTGGACGACGCCAAGGCGGTGCGGCTGTGATCGGGGCGCTGGTCCTTCGCGAGCTGCGATTGGGCGCGGCGGGCGGAGCGATGTTCCTGCCGCTGGTCTTCTTCCTCCTCGTCGCGACCTTGTTTCCGTTCGCGGTCGGACCGGACGGGCCGCTTCTCGCCCGCACCGGCGGCGGCGCGCTCTGGATGGCGGCCTTGCTGGCGGCCCTGCTGCCGGTCGACCGCCTCGTCGAGCCGGACCGCGAGGCGGGCGTGCTCGACCAGCTCAAGGTGCGCGGCGTGCCGGACGAGAGCGTCGCTGCGGCGAAGCTCGTCGGCCACTGGCTGGGCTTCGGGCCACCCCTGATGCTTGCGGCCGTGCCGGCGGCGGCGCTGATGAAGCTGCCGGGCGAGGTGTTCTGGCGCCTCGAACTCGGCCTCCTCGCCGGCACGCCGGGGCTGGCGGCCTTGTCGCTGATCGCCGCGGCGCTGACCGCGGGGCTGAGGAGCGGCGGCGCGCTCGCCGGGCTGCTGGTACTTCCGGTGGCCGTGCCGATCCTGATCTTCGGCGCGGGCCTGATCGAGCGCGGCGGGGATACGGGCGCGCTGAAGCTGCTCGCGGCGGCGTCGCTGCTGCTCCTCGCCATGGCGCCGTT
>DASVQT010000201.1:0-20901 GCA_036388975.1 Allosphingosinicella sp.
CGGCACTTCGCAAGGAAGTGCCGGCCCCGCCCTTGTTACGCGACTGAAGGGGCTCAGCTGGGCCGGTGCATGACAGTACATCGTCAACGCCGCGCCGGCCGTACCGAGCGATTTCCCTTTAGGCGCGAAGGGCTTGTGCGAGCCTGAACGCCCTCGGCAGCCCCCGTTCATCGTTCCGCGCCCGGCGGGTCGCGCCGCTCCCGCCTCCCCTTCGCGTCCTTCGCGCCTTTGCGTGAGGCACGCCAGGCGGAAGGGCAGGGCTCGCGCGGAGGCGGAGACGCGGAGGGGTCGTGCCGAGTGCAGGCGCTTTTGCGTCTCTGCGCGCATGAAAAAAAGGCCCCGCGGTTTCCCGCGAGGCCTCTTCTTCAACCGGCTCCATCTTCGATGGAGACGAAGTTTGTTAGTCGTCGTTGCGGGTCAGGAAGGCGGGGGCGAATTCGGGCTCGCCGCCTTCTTCGCGCTGGGGACGGTCGCCGCCGCTGCGCTCGCGATTGTCACCGCGCTCGCCGCCGCGGCCTTCGCCGCCCCGGCCGCCTTCGGCACGCTCGCCGCGTCCGCCGCCGTCACGGCGGGGGCCCCGGTCGCGATCACCGCCGCCGCCGCCACGCCCGCCGCGGTCACCGCCGCCGCCGTCACGGCGCGGGCCCCGATCACGACCGCCATCGCGGCCTCCGCCGTCGCCGCGCGGGCCGCGGTCGCCGCCGTCGCGGCGGGGGCCGCGGTCACGATCGCCGCCTTCGCGCGGCGGACGGGTGTCCTCCAACTCGGCACCGGTCTCCTGGTCGACGACGCGCATCGACAGGCGGACCTTGCCGCGCGGATCGATCTCGAGGACCTTGACCTTCACTTCCTGGCCTTCCGACACGACGTCGCCGGGCTTTTCCACCCGCTCGTTGCGCATTTCGGAGACGTGGACGAGACCGTCCTTGCCGCCCATGAAGTTCACGAAGGCGCCGAAATCGACGATGTTGACGACCTTGCCCTGGTAGATCTTGCCGACTTCCGGCTCCTCGACGATCCCCTGGATCCAGCGGCGGGCCGCTTCGATCTGGTTGACGTCGGAGGACGAGATCTTGATCACGCCCTCGTCGTCGATGTCGACCTTGGCGCCCGTCGTGGCGACGATCTCGCGGATGATCTTGCCGCCCGTGCCGATGATGTCGCGGATCTTGGACTTGTCGATCTGCATCGTCTCGATCCGCGGCGCGTGGGCCGAAAGCTCGCCGCGCACGTCGCCGAGCGCCTTGGCCATCTCGCCGAGGATGTGGGCGCGGCCCTCATTGGCCTGGGCCAATGCGATGCGCATGATTTCCTCGGTGATGCCGGCGATCTTGATGTCCATCTGGAGCGAGGTGATGCCGTTTTCCGTCCCGGCCACCTTGAAGTCCATGTCGCCGAGGTGATCCTCGTCGCCGAGAATGTCGGAGATGACCGCGAAGTCGTCCCCTTCCTTGATGAGGCCCATGGCGATGCCGGAGACCGGACGCTTCAGGGGCACGCCGGCGTCCATGAGAGCGAGGCTGCCGCCGCACACCGTCGCCATCGACGAGGAGCCGTTCGACTCGGTGATGTCGGAGAGGACGCGGATCGTGTACGGGAACTCGTCGTGGCTCGGGAGCACCGGATGGAGCGCCCGCCAGGCGAGCTTGCCGTGGCCGACTTCGCGGCGCCCCGGAGCGCCGAAGCGGCCCACTTCGCCGACGCTGTACGGCGGGAAGTTATAGTGGAGCATGAAGCGCTGGTAGGAGAGGCCTTCCAGACCGTCGATCATCTGCTCGGCGTCCTTGGTGCCGAGCGTGGTCGTGCAGATCGCCTGGGTCTCGCCGCGCGTGAAGAGCGCCGAGCCGTGGGTGCGCGGCAGGAAGCCGACCATCGCGTCGATCGGGCGGACCGTCTTCGTGTCGCGGCCGTCGATGCGGATGCCGTCCTTCAGGATGGCGCCGCGGACGATCTCCGCTTCGAGCTTCTTGACGAGCTTGAGAGCCCCCAGATAGCCGGCGGGGTCGCTGGCTTCGAGATCGGCGAGGCCGGTGCGCGCCTTGGCGCGGGCTTCGTTGATCGCGGTCTGGCGCTGCTGCTTGTCGGTGAGGCGGTAAGCGGCGGCGAGGTCGGCGCCGATCAGGTCGCGCAGGCGCTGCTTGGTCGCCGACGTGTCGGCGGCTTCTTCCAGCTCCCAGGGCTCCTTGGCGGCCTGCTCGGCGAGGCTGATGATCGCCTCGATGACCGGCTGCAATGAGCGGTGGGCGAACATGACGCCGCCCAGCATGACGTCCTCGGAAAGCTCCTTGGCTTCCGATTCCACCATCATCACGGCATTGTGCGTGCCGGCGACGACGAGGTCGAGCTCGCCTTCCGTGATCTGCGTCTGCGAGGGGTTGAGGATATACTCGCCGTCCGCATAGCCGACGCGCGCGGCGGCGATCGGCCCCATGAACGGAATGCCGGAAAGGGTGAGCGCCGCGGAAGCGGCGATCATCGCCACCACGTCCGGCTCGTTCTCGCCGTCATAGGACATGACGTGGGCGATCACGAGGACCTCGTTGTAGAAGCCTTCCGGGAAGAGCGGCCGAATGGGCCGGTCTATGAGGCGGCTGGTCAGCGTTTCCTTTTCCGTCGCGCCGCGCTCGCGCTTGAAGAAGCCGCCCGGGATGCGCCCGGCGGCCGAGAATTTTTCCTGATAGTGGACGGTGAGCGGGAAGAAGTCCTGCCCGGGCTTCACGTTCTTGGCGGCGGTCACCGCGCAAAGGACGACGGTTTCGCCGAGGGTCGCGAGCACCGCGCCGTCGGCCTGGCGGGCAACGCGCCCCGTTTCGAGCGTCAGCGTCTTGCCGCCCCACTCGATTTCCACTTTCTTCATGTCGAACATATGTTTTCCTTCAACGCCCGGCGCCGGATGCGCCGGGGGCCTATGTGCCGGCCGCTAAAGGGCCGGACTTGCTTTGGACCCGAATGGTCCCTGGTCGGGCGCCGCCGAATTGCGAAACGCCAGATATGCCGAGCGGCCCCGCAGGGCCGCTCGTGAAGCTTATTTGCGAAGGCCGAGCTTCGCGATGAGGGCGGTGTAGCGGTCCGCATCTTCCTTCTTGAGATAATCGAGAAGGGAGCGGCGCTTGTTGACCATCATCAAAAGGCCGCGGCGCGAATGGTTGTCCTTCGCGTGGGTCTTGAAATGCTCGGTCAGGTTGTTGATCCGCTCGGTGAGGATCGCGACCTGCACCTCCGGCGAACCGGTGTCGCCCGAATTGCGGGCATTGTCCGTGATGATTTCGGTCTTGCGCTCGGCTGATACCGACATCGTAAACTCCTTAAGTCTCGAGGTTGAAGCCGCGCACCACGCGAAGTTCTCCTTCGCTGAGCTCCACGAGAGCAACCGGAACAGAGCGGTCGGTCGCGAGATGGAGCCCCGGCTTTGCGGTGATCCCGATCGCTTTCTGCCCCTGGCGGAGCAGCCTTGCCTGATCGGGTGTGACGGGAAGAGCCGGGATGTCGTCCAGCCCTGCCGCCAACGGCAAGAGTGCCTGTTCAAGGCTGCGGGCCTTAGCGCGCTCGCCCAAATTGTCCAGCGAAATCGCTCCTTCGAGGGTGAACGGCCCCGCCTTGCTCCTCCTCAACATGGTGACGGAACCCACCGTTTCCAAGGCGTAGGCGATGTCGCGGGCGAGGGAGCGGATGTAGGTGCCCTTGGACACGCGGGCGGTGAGGGTGACTTCCGACAGGGACCGAGCCCGGTGATTGGAACTGGGGTCAACCAAATCCGCTAGGGCTGAGCCTGTCGAAGCCCGGTTCGCCTCACCGGCCTCCGAGCGGGTGACCCGCCCTTCGACAGGCTCAGGGCTAGCGGTAAGCGAATACACCGTCACCTGTCGGCTCTTGAGCTCAACCGCCTCGCCCGCACGCGCCAGATCGTAGGCGCGCTTCCCGTCCACCTTGAGCGCGGAATAAGCCGGCGGCACCTGGTCGATCGGGCCGGTGAAGCGCGCCAGCACCGCCTCCACCGCCGCGAAGGTCGGCCGCACGTCGGAGCGCGCCACCACCTCCCCTTCCGCATCCAGCGTCGACGTTTCCTCGCCGAAGCGGATTGTGAATTCGTACACCTTGTCCGCATCGAGCATCCGCCCGGCGAGCTTGGTCGCTTCGCCCAGAGCCACCGGCAGCACCCCGCTCGCCAGCGGATCGAGCGTGCCGCCATGCCCGACCTTGACCTTGGGATAGCCGCCCTCGCGAAGCGCTCGCTTCACCGCCGAGACGATCTGCGTCGAACCCGGGCCGACCGGCTTGTCGATGACGATCCAGCCGTCCATTTTTTCAGTTTCCTGGCATTTCAGCCCGCGGCGAGGCTGAGCTTGAGCTGCCGCGCTTCAGCGTCCTGCATCCGCTCGGTGAAGTGCCGCCGGCAGAGCGCGATATAGCGGTCGTTGCCGCCGATCTCCGTCTGCTGCCCGCTCGCCACCGCGCGCCCCTCGGCATCCATCCTGAGGTTCATCGTCGCCTTGCGCCCGCATTCGCAGATCGCCTTCAGCTCGACGAGCTTGTCGGCAAGCGCGAGCAGGGTCGCGGACCCTTCGAAGAGGTTCGCCTGGAAGTCGGTCCTGAGGCCGTAGGTCAGCACCGGGATGCCGAGATCGTCGCAAATGCCGGCAAGCTGGCGCACCTGCGACGCGGAAAGGAACTGCGCCTCGTCGACCAGGATGCAATGCACCTTCCTGATCTCCAGCTCCGCTTCCACTTCCGCCCGCAAGTCCGTTGAAGGATCGTAGGCATTGGCCTGGGCGGTGATGCCGATGCGTGAATCGATCACGCCGTAGCCCGAGCGGTCGTGCACCGCCGCCGTCCAGAGCATCGGCTCCATGCCGCGCTCCCGGTAGTTGAACGCGGTCTGGAGAAGGATCGTCGATTTGCCCGCATTCATCGAGGCATAATAAAAATAAAGCTTGGCCATGGCCCGCTTCTAGCCCGGGCCGCCGAGCCCGGCGAGGCCTGCAATGCCCTGCAGCACCAGGCGGACCGGCGGCACCACCAGCCACTCCACCACGTCCAGCTCCGGCGAGATCGCCGGCAGGATGAGAAGCAGGAAGATGAGGATGAAAAGGGCATAGCGCCCCATCGCCCGCCACCGGGCGGCGAGCGGCCGCGGCAGCAGCCCTTCCACTACATGCCCGCCGTCGAAGGGCGGCACGGGCAGCAGGTTGAAGGTGGCAAGGAAGACGTTGATCAGCACGAAGTTGGAAAGGTTCGCGACGATGAACTGCGTCGCCAAGCCCGGCGGCTGGTCCGCGGTGCCGACCACGAAGGCGAGGAGGAAGGCGGCGATCAGCGCCAGCGCCAGGTTCATGCCCGGCCCGGCAAGCGCGACCAGCATCATGTGGACGCGCGGGTTGCGCATCCGCGCCGCCACCACCGGCACCGGCTTCGCCCAGCCGAAGACCGGCGCCCCCGTGACCGCAAGCACCAGGGGCAGGATCACCGTTCCGAACGGATCGACGTGCCGGATCGGATTGGGGCTGAGCCGGCCGAGGTTCTTCGCGGTCGGATCCCCGAAGGCGTTGGCGACCCAGCCGTGCGAAATTTCGTGCAGCACGATCGCGAAGACGAGCGGCACGATCCACGTCGCCAGCCTGAAGACCAGGCCTTCAGCTTCCACGCGGGCGCTCCCGATGCTCGTCGGCAAGGATCGAGAAGAGCACGGTGTCGCGGACATGCCCGGTCCAGGTGATCCGGTCCTGGCGGATCACGCCTTCCCTTATGCCGCCGATCTTCGCCATTGCCGCCTGGCTGCGCTGGTTGCGCCGGTCGACTCGGAATTCGATCCGGCGAATGCCGGCCCCGAACGCCCGGTCCATCATCAGTTCCTTAACCCGCCGGTTGAAGCCGGTTCCGCGCAGGTCCGGCACGTAATAAGTGTTGCCGATCTCCAGTACGCCCCGTTCCGGCTCGATCGAAATGAAGCAGCTCATGCCCACGATCCGGTCGCCGAGCAGGATCGTGAAGCATCGCCAGCTCGGACGTGAGCGGATCAGATCGAAGCTTGCATCGAAATGCTCCGGATCGAAGGACGTGGCGTAGATCCGCCATACGTCCCCGTCCTCGGCGCAGGCGGCCTTCAGCCCGTCCCGATGGGCCTCGGCCATCGGCTCCAGCCTCAGCTCGCCGTCCGCCATCGGCGCGCTCAACGTCTCGATCATTTCGTCCATGGCGGCGACCTCGCACGGCCCCGCCGGCCGATCAAGCGGCGCCGGAAGGGGCCGCCGTCCCGCGCCGGCTTGTCCCCGCGCGGCCCATCTTCTAGCGCGCCGGGCAGGGCGCGTACCGACACGGCCGCCCGAACGGAGTGTCTCGTGCCCGATCTGCCGCTTGCAGAGCGCCTCGCCCGCCTGATCGCCGCGAACGGTCCCATCCCGGTCTCGACCTTCATGGCCGAAGCCAACGCGCATTATTACGGCACGCGCGATCCTTTCGGCACCGCCGGCGACTTCACCACCGCGCCCGAGATCAGCCAGATGTTCGGCGAGCTTGCCGGACTGTGGCTGGCGGACCTTTGGCACCGCGCGGGCCAACCGCAGGGCGCCGTCTATGTCGAGCTCGGGCCGGGCCGCGGGACTCTCGCCGCGGATGCGCTTCGGGCGATGCGCGCCGCCGGGCTCCGCCCCGTGGTTCATTTCGTCGAGACCAGCCCCGCCTTGCGAGCCGCGCAGGCCGAGCGGGTGCCGGATGCGGTCTGGCACGGCGACGTCGCGACGCTCCCCGCCGACGCGCCGCTTCTGGTGGTCGCCAACGAATTCTTCGACGCGCTCCCCATCCGCCAGCTCGTCGCGACGCGGCGCGGCTGGCACGAGCGGCTGGTCGCCCACACGGACGCCGGCTTCGTGCCCGTGCCCGGCCCCCTGATCCCCGCGCCGCTTGCCCCCGCCGAGACCGGCACCGTGGTCGAGACGTCGCCGGCCTCGCTCGGCATCGTGCGCGCCTTGTCGCAGCGGCTCCTTGAACAAGGCGGGGCGGCGCTGATCGTCGATTACGGCCATTCGGAAAGCGCCGCGGGCGAGACGCTGCAGGCCGTCTCCCGCCATGCCTTTGCCGATCCGTGGGAGGCTCCGGGGGACCGCGACCTCACCGCCCATGTCGATTTCGGCGCGCTTGCCAGGGCGGCGGCGGCAGAAGGCGTGCGAGTCGCCGGCCCGCGCGGCCAGGGCGAATGGCTGCGCGCCATGGGCATCGACCAGCGCACCGCCGCACTGGCCGAGGCCGCACCTCCCCGCGCCGCCGAGATCGAAGCCGCCCGCGACCGCCTCGTCTCGCCCGAGCAGATGGGCAGCCTGTTCAAGGCGCTGGCGCTCACCGCCCCCGCCTGGCCCGAACCGGAAGGCTTCGCATGACCGCCACCTACCGCGACGCCGTCCCCGACGATGCGGAGGCTCTGGCCGCGCTCGGCCGCGCCACCTTCGTCGAAACGTTCGGCCACCTCTACACGCCGGAGAACCTCGCCGCCTTTCTGGAAAGCCACAGCCCGGAGCGTTGGCATGCCGAGCTCGCCGATCCGGCCTATGCCGTCCGGATCGCGGAGGAGGAGGGACGCGCCGCCGCCTACGCCAAGCTTGCCCCGCCGACGCTGCCGTTCGAAACCCAGCGCCGCGCCGCCGAGCTTCGCCAATTCTACGTGCTCAAACCCTGGCAGGGCCGCGGCATCTCGACGGAGCTCATGGCCTGGGCGATCGGCGAAGCGCGCCGCCGCGGGGCGGAGGAGCTCTACCTTTCAGTCTTCATCGACAATCAACGCGCCCGCCGCTTCTATGCCCGCTACGGCTTCGAGCAGGTCGGAACCTACGACTTCATGGTCGGCACCCACGCCGATCTCGACCTGGTGATGCGGCTCGATCTCACCCCTGCTCGTCATGCCGGACTTGATCCGGCATCCATGAACACGGAACAGGCAAGCTCTCGCGAGCCGGTGTTCATGGATCCTGACTTTCGTCAGGATGACGGAAGTGAAGTGACAATTGACGTCTTCAAGGCTGGCGCGCTCGCGGCCGTGCGGCACGGCTTCCTCGGCCGGCGCGGCGGCGTTTCGGAAGGCGTCTGCGCCGGGCTCAACGTCGGTTGGGGCTCGGACGACGACCCGGAGAAAGTCGCCGAGAATCGCCGCCGCGCCGTCGAGGCGGTCGCGCCGGGTGCGCGGCTGGTTACGGTGCACCAGGTCCACAGCGGCATCGCCCTGCCGGCGACGGAGCCCTGGCCCGACGATGCGCGGCCGCATGCCGATGCGGTCGTGACGGACCGGCCTGGCCTCGTCCTCGGCATCCTCACCGCAGATTGCGCGCCCGTCCTGCTCGCGGACGCAGAGGCGGGCGTCGTCGGCGCCGCCCATGCGGGCTGGAAAGGCGCTTTCTCCGGAGTCGTCGAAGCGACGGTGGAGGCGATGGAGAGGCTCGGTGCCTCCCGCGCCCGCATCGCCGCCGCCGTCGGCCCGTGCATCGCCCGGCGCTCCTACGAAGTGGACGAAGCCTTCCTGCGCCGCTTCGCGGACGCGGAGGCGGAGAACGAGCGCTTCTTCACCTCGGGGCGCGAGGGCCACTGGCAGTTCGATCTCGAAGGTTTCGTTGTCTCCCGCCTCGCCGGGGCCGGGCTGGGGCGCGTGGAGGCGCTGGGGCAGGATACGTACAGTCAGCCCGACACCTTCTATTCCTACCGCCGCTCCACGCACCGGAGCGAACCGACGTACGGAAGGCAGATCGCGCTGGTCGCTTTGCGGGGTTGAGGACCCAATGCGCTGATCGCAAGAACCCGTTCGTCCCGAGCAGCCGTCGAGCGAAGTCGAGACGGCGGGTCGAGGGACCGGCACGTACTTCGGGGACAAGTCCCTCGACCCGGGCTCTCGATACGGGCTTCGCCCTACTCGATCCCTGCTCGGGACGAACGGAGGGGTGAAGCACGGGTCACTTGCTTCAACCGCTGCACCCCTCAATAAGCCAGCCCGATCCCATCCGCCCGGACGTCCGAAGCCGCGCCGTAGACCAGTTCGCCGCCGCTTTCCCGCCGCTCCACGCAGGAATAACGGCCGAAGCCGCCGTCGGAGGCCCCAAGTCGCCAGCCCATGTTGGCGAGCGCCAACTTGGTGCGGTCCGGCACGCCCGTCTCGAGACGCAGCAGCCCCGTGCCGCCGATCGTCTTGTCGTCCTCGCCCATCGCCTCGGACGAACCTTCGTGGTGCCAGCGCGGGGAATCGCCAGCTTCCTGCGCGTCGAGGCCGTAATCCACCCGGTTCAGGATCACCTGCGTCTGACCCTGCGGCTGCATGTCGCCGCCCATGACGCCGAACGACAGCCACGGCTGCCCGCCGCGCGTGGCGAAGCCGGGGATGATCGTCTGGAAGGGGCGCTTCCCGGGCGCGTAGACGTTGGGGTGCCCGTCCTGCAGCGTGAAAAGCTGGCCGCGGTCGTGGAGCATGAAGCCCAATCGGTCCGGCACCAGGCCGGAGCCCATGCCGCGGAAGTTGGACTGGATGAGAGACACCATCATGCCGTGCCGGTCGGCGACGCTGAAATAGGTCGTGTCGCCGCGCGATGGGGCATCGCCCGGGCGCACCTCCGGGTTGATCCGGTCCGGCCGGATCAGCCGCGCGCGCTCGGCGGCATAGTCCTTCGAGACCAGCCATTCGCTGGGCATGCGCGAGAAATCCGGGTCCCCGTAATAGCGGGCGCGGTCTTCGTAGGCGAGGCGCTTGGCTTCGGCCTGGAGGTGGATCGAAAGCGGCGTCTGGAAGCCCGCTTCCTTCATGTCGAAGCGCTCGAGCATGTTGAGCATCTGAAGCGTCGCGATGCCCTGCGTGTTGGCGCCGATCGCGTGCACGGTGACGCCGCGATAGGTGGTGGCGAGCGGCTCCGACCATTTGCTTTGGTGGGCGGCGAGATCGGCTCTGGTCATCCAGCCGCCGATGCGCCGGAAATAGGTTTCGATGGTGCGCGCGATCTCGCCTTCGTAGAACGCGTCGCGCCCGCCCGCCGCGATGGCGCGGTAGGTGCGGGCGAGATCGGGGTTGCGGAAGATCTCGCCGGCCCGGGCACGGTCGCCCGAGGCGTAGGTCGCCTGGGCGTTGGCGATCTCCTCGATGCCCATGTTGGGCCGCGCGTAATTCGCCATCGCCCGGTTCATGTAATAAGCGACCACCGGCGACAGCGGCACGCCGCCCTCCGCATAAGCGATGGCCGGCTCGAACAATTCGCGCCAGCGCAGGCGTCCGTAGCGCTGGTGCAGCCGCCACCAGGCGTCCACCGTGCCGGGCACCGTCACCGTCACCGCGCCGTAATTGGGAAGCACGCCGCTGCGGGCGCGGGAGCGGACCGTTTCCAGGCTGAGGCCGCGCGGCGACTTGCCCGAACCGGCAATGCCGACGACCCGGCGCGCGCCCGGGTCCCAGAGCATCGCGTAAAGGTCGCCGCCAATTCCGTTCGCGGTCGGCTCGAGGAAGCCGAGAGCGGCGTTGATCGCGATGGCGGCGTCGACGGCCGAGCCGCCCTTCTTCAATATCTCGATCCCGGCGAGCGTGCCGAGCGGGTGCGAGGACGCCGCGGCGCCGTTGCGGCCGAACACTTCCGAGCGGGTGGCGAAGCTGGCGCCGACCGGCCGGTCTCCGGCTTCCACGTCGGGGAAGAAGTCGGTCGCGGGCAGTGCCGGGCTGAGCGGCGGCGCGGTTTCCGCCGTTTGCGCCCGTGCCGTGCGGGCAAGGCCGAAGCCCGCGGCGGCGAGCGGCACGGCGGCCAGGAAGGTGCGTCTCTTCACGAACTCTCTCCCGTGTTTTCTCGAAGCCCCTAGCAGCACATGCAGCGCTCTGGCATCACTCCCGTCCATGGCGGGGGAAGAAAAAGCGTCGAACGCGTCGGAGCGGATCGGCCTGGTCGCGGGACTCGCGCTGTTCGCGCTGATGCTGGCGCTTCCGGCGCCCGCCGGCATGCCGCTCGCCGCTTGGCAGACCAGCGCCATCGTCGTCCTGATGGCGACCTGGTGGATGACGCAGGCGCTTCCCCTCACCGCCACGGCGCTCGTCCCGTTTCTCGCCTTTCCGCTGCTCGGGATCATGGGCGCGAACGACACGGCGGCGGCTTATTATTCGCCCATCCTGTTCCTGGTGCTGGGCGGCGCGATCATCGCGCTGGCGATCGAGCGGACCGGGCTCCACCGCCGGCTCGCGCTCGCCATCGTCCAGCGCGGCGGCAGCACGCCGGCGGCCATGCTCTTCGCCTTCATGGCCGCGACCGCGATCTTGAGCCTCATCGTCTCCAACACCGCGACCACATTGATCATGATCCCGATCGCCGTCGCGGTGCTCAAGGGCGCGCGAGTTCCCGAAGGCCATACGGACGGCTTCGCCGGCGCGCTCGCCATGGGCATCGCCTTTTCCGCGTCGATCGGCGGGCTCGGCACGCTCGTCGGCTCGCCGACCAACGCCATCGCCGCCGGGATCATCGAGCGCGCCGTTGGCCTGCGCATCGATTTCCTCACCTGGGCGATGTACGGCATCCCGCTCGTCGCCCTCGCCATTCCGCTCTGCTGGTTCATCCTGATGAAGGTCCAGCGCGTCCAGGCGAGCGACTTCGATCCCGCCGACGCGCTCGCCGGCATCGGCGAATGCGGCGCCTGGTCGACGGCCGAGAAGCGCCTCGTCCCGCTCGTCGCCGCCGTGGTCGCCTTCTGGATCGCCATCCCGTTCCTCACCCCCTTCCTGCCGCGCGACAGCCTGACCGACGGCACCATCGCCGTCGCAGGCGCGCTCCTCCTGTTCATCATTCCGGACGGCACCGGCCGCGCCATCCTCAACTGGGACGAAGCGAACCGCGCGCCCTGGGGCGTGATCATGATGTTCGGCGGCGGCCTCGCCCTCGCCGCCGGGATCGGCGCATCGGGGCTTGCCGACTGGCTCGGCGTCGCGCTGCAGCCGCTCCGCGCGGTTCACCCGCTCGTCGTGGTCTGCGTCCTCGTCGCTTTGGTGATCCTGATCACCGAATTCGCGAGCAACGTCGCGGCTGCGAGCGGCATCATTCCGGTCGTCGCCGGGATCATCGCCGCGACCGGCATCGACCCCATCCTCCTCGCCCTTCCCGCCGCCTGGGCGGCGAGCTGGGGCTTCATGCTCCCGTCGGGCACCGGCCCAAATGCCATCGCTTGGGCGACCGGCCACATCGCCTTGCCGAGGATGCTGAAAGCCGGGCTGATCCTCGATCTCGCCGGCGTGCCGCTCATGGTCGGAATCGTCTGGATCGTCGCGGGACTCATCGGCTAGAGAGCCCGCGGGCAACGGACCTCACCCCTGGGCCGCTCACCGGGCGGCCTTGAGCCTGCTCAGGCTGGCTCGGTCTCCCGCAGCAAATGCGATCCGCTGAACAGGAGACATAAACATGCACAGCGAAGACGAATCCGACCTCACCGGCGCCGCGCCGCGCCGCCGCCCGAAGCCAAGCGTGCTCGAAGTGGGCGGGCGCAAGCTCAGGCCATCCACCCTGATGATGGGCCACGGCTTCGATCCGGCGCTTTCCGAAGGCTCGCTGAAGCCGCCGATCTTTCTGACCTCCACCTTCGTCTTCGAGAATGCGGCGGCCGGCAAGCGCCACTTCGAAGGCGTGACCGGCAAGCGTCCCGGCGGCTCGGAAGGCCTCGTTTACTCCCGCTTCAACGGCCCGAACCAGGAGATCCTCGAGGACCGCCTCGGACTCTGGGAAAATGCCGAGGACGCCTTGAGCTTTTCGTCGGGCATGTCGGCGATCGCCACCCTTCTCCTCACCTTCGTCCAGCCGGGCGACGTCATCGTCCATTCCGGCCCGCTCTACGCGGCGACCGAGACCCTGATCGGCCGCATCCTCGGCCGCTTCGGCGTCAAGTGGCTCGACTTTCCGGCCGGCGCCGAGCGCTCCGACATCGAAAAGGTGCTCGAGCAGGCGAAGGCGATGGGCCGCGTGCCGCTCATCTATCTCGAAAGCCCGGCCAACCCGACCAACGCGCTGGTCGACGTCCAGGCCGTCGCCGCCGCGCGCGACGCCCTGTTCGGCGAAGAGGAGAGGCCGCCGATCGCGATCGACAACACCTTCCTCGGCCCGCTTTGGCACCATCCGCTCGATCACGGCGCCGATCTTTCGATCTACTCGCTCACCAAATATGCGGGCGGCCATTCCGATCTCGTTGCGGGCGGCGTGGTCGGCGCCAAGCAGTTCATCACCCCCATCCGGATGATGCGCAACACGATTGGCACGATCACCGATCCCAACACCGCCTGGATGCTGCTCCGTTCGCTGGAAACGCTGGAGCTGCGCATGACCCGCGCCGGCGAGAATGCGGCCAAGGTCTGCGAAATGCTGCGCCATCACCCGAAGGTGGAGAGCGTCGGCTATCTCGGCTTCCTGGAAGGTGGCAGCGATGCGCGCCAGGCGGACATCTATCGCCGCCACTGCACGGGCGCGGGATCGACCTTCTCGCTTTATCTGAAGGGCGGGGAGAAGGAGAGTTTCGCCTTTCTCGACTCGCTCAAGATCGCCCACCTCGCGGTGAGCCTGGGCGGGACGGAAACACTGGCGAGCGCGCCGGCGGCGATGACCCACCTGTCCGTGCCCGACGAGCGCAAGCAGGCGCTCGGCATCACCGACAATCTCGTGCGCATCTCCATCGGCGTCGAGGATCCGGACGATCTCATTGCCGATTTCGAACAGGCGCTGGACGCCGTCTGACGCGAATGGAAGAGGCGAGGGTCCCGACAGGGACTCGGCAGGATCCTCGCCTCCCCCTTCTTCCGCCGCTGTGAAAGCGGAAGAAAGACCGACATCGCCCGCAAAGCGGCCGGCATGAGCATTCGGGTGCACGGGCGCAGCCGCGCCGACAGCCGTGACTTCCCGCGTTCCAGTCCAGAGCTGCTTCGTATCAGTAACGATCAAGGAAGTAGGCGTTTCAGGGTCTGCCGTCAAAATCTATTCAGCGCTTCCGGGAACAATCAAGCGACTGTTTAAGCTCGAATTTACACTGTAAACGCTGCGTTAAACCTATCGAGGCCGCGCGGCCTTGCGGTCGCTCCAGTCGACGACTTCCCAGCCTTCGCTTTCCGCCAGCCGCACGAGTCGGCTGTGGGCGTTGGCGGCGACGGCTTCGTCGGCCCAATGGTGGACGTGGCGGTCGCTGTGATGGTCCGAATAGAAGCGGATATGCACCGCGTCGCGCTCCAGCCCCTCCCGCTGCAGCCAGGCTTCGATCATGTCGAGCTTGCCAAGGCCGTAGCAATTGGCGCCGTCGATCCGCGCCACGATGCGGCCCTTCGAATCGCGCCTCGTGTCGGTCGCGATCACGTCGTCGAAGCCGAGCCGCCGGGCGATGGCGGCGGCGTAAAGCCGGTAGGAGGCGGTCGCCATGACCAGCCGCCGCCCGGCCGCGCGATCCTCCGCAATGGTGCGCAGCGCGCCGGGCATGATGTTGGTCTCGATCTGCCGCGCCGCGAAGCTTTCCACCACCGGCTCCAGCCGCTCCGGCGCGACGCCGCGGCCGATCAGCAGCAGGTAGTTCCATTCCTTGAGCCGCCCGCGGTCGATCAGCTGCAGGGCGTAGGCCACGAGGCTCAAACCGACGAGCGGGAGGAGGATCATGCGCCAGGGCGCCAGCGCCCACCCGGCGTGGAGCAGGAAAGGCGTATAGGTCGCCTTTCTGGTAATCGTCTTGTCCATGTCGTAAATGGCCAGCGCCTGCCTCATGAAATTGCGGCAAGCACAGGTGCCCCAAGCCTGTCCATCCTTCGCGCGCTTGCCGCCGCCCTCCTTTTCGAGCAGTGTCCGCCTCCGACATGACGATCATGCCCGATTTCAGCCAGTCCATGGAGGGCGACCGCTGCGTCCTGCGCTTCAGCGGCAATCTGACGCTTGCGCGCATCCGCAAGGTCACCGAGCGGATGAACGACATTCAGGGCACGAAGCTGGTCGCCGACATCTCCAACGTCGACCGGATGGATACGGTCGGGGCCTGGCTGATCTACAAGCTGTCCCGCGACCGCGGCGCCGAAGTGGTCGGCGCCAGCGAGGACCACGCCTCGCTGCTCGAGCAGGTCGCCAAGGCCGACAAGCCCGTCAAGGTCCGCCGCGACCGCACCCCCGCCTTCGCCCGCGTCCTGATGCAGATGGGCGAAGCCACGGCCGGCGTCGGCCGCACGCTTTACGGCCTGCTTGGCTTCTTCGGCGGGCTGCTCGTCGCGCTCGCCAACGTCGTCACCCATCCGCGCCGCTTCCGCCTCAACGCCGTCGTTCAGCATTTCGAGCAGGTCGGAGTCCACGCTCTCGTCATCATCGGCCTGATGAGCTTCCTCGTCGGCATCGTCATCGCGCAGCAGGGCGCGGTGCAGCTTCGCCAGTTCGGCGCCGAACTGTTCACCATAAACCTGGTCGGCCGTTCCGCGATCAAGGAGCTCGGCATCCTCATGACGGCGATCATGGTCGCCGGCCGCTCCGGCTCCGCCTTCGCCGCGCAGATCGGATCGATGAAGCTTTCCGAGGAAGTGGATGCGATGCGCACCATCGGCGTCTCGCCGATGGAAGCGCTCGTTCTCCCGCGCGTCCTCGCCACCGTGCTCCTGATGCCGATCCTCGGCTTCTACGCTTCGGTGTTCGCGGTGATCGGCGGCGGCATCTTCTGCTGGCTGGACCTCGGCATTCCGCCCGTCACCTTCGTCCAGCGCCTGCGCGAAGTCGTGCCGATGACCGACCTTTGGCAGATGCTGATCAAGGCGCCCGTCTTCGGCCTCATTATCGCCATGGCGGGCTGCTTTCAGGGCCTGCAGGTGGAAGGCAGCGCGGAAAGCGTCGGCCTTCGCACCACGGCGGCGGTGGTCCAGGCGATCTTTCTCGTGATCGTTCTCGACGCATTCTTCGCCGTCTTCTTCACTTCGATCGGATGGCTGTGAGCGACCTTCCCACCACCAGCGACCAGCCCGCCGACCAGCCCGCCGCGGACGAGGACGACGCGCCGCCCGCGCGCGACAGGAAGGGTCCGATCATCCAGGTGAAGGGCCTGAAGAACGCCTTCGGGACCCAGACCGTCCATGAGAATCTCGATCTGGAAGTGCGCCGCGGCGAGATCCTCGGCGTGGTCGGCGGCTCGGGCACCGGCAAATCGGTGCTGATGCGCTCGATCATCGGCCTCCAGACGCCCGTCGAGGGCGAAGTCACCGTGTTCGACGAGCCGATGATCGGCCGCCCCGAGGAAGAAGCCAAGCACGTGCGGCGACGCTGGGGCATCCTGTTCCAGGGCGGGGCGCTCTTTTCGACGCTCACCGTCGCCGAAAACGTCCAGGTCCCGATCCGCGAATATTTCCCGCATCTCGACGAAACGCTGATGGACGAGATCGCGGCCTACAAGATCGTCATGTCCGGCCTTCCCGCCGACGCGGGCGCCAAATTCCCGTCGGAGCTTTCGGGCGGCATGAGAAAGCGCGCCGGCATCGCCCGCGCCCTCGCCCTCGATCCCGAGCTCCTGTTCCTGGACGAGCCGACCGCGGGCCTCGACCCGATCGGCGCCGCGGCGTTCGACGAGCTCATCAACGAGCTTCGCGACGCTTTGGGCCTCACCGTCTTCCTCATCACCCACGATCTCGACACATTGTACGCGATCTGCGACCGCGTCGCCGTGCTCGCCGACAAGAAAGTGGTCGCGATCGGGACGATCCCGGAATTATTGGCTTTGGATCACGCGTGGATTCAGGAATATTTCCGGGGTCCGCGCGGGCGCGCCGCAGCGACGGTGGACAAGAGGGAAAGAGCTAGCGCCTGATGGAAACCCGTTCGAACCACATCCTCGTCGGCGGCGTCGTGCTGGCCCTGCTCGCCGCGCTCGTCGTGTTCATCGTCTGGCTGAGCCAGGTGTCGGGCGACCAGCAGCAGGAGTACGACATCTTCTTCCGGCAATCGGTGGAAGGCCTCGCGAAGGGCACGGCCGTCACTTACAACGGCGTGCCCGTCGGCCAGATCGAAGCGATCGACCTCGAGGAGCGCAATCCGGAATTCGTCCGCATCCGCGTCGGCGTGCGCGCCAACACGCCGATCCTGCAGGGGACCACAGCGACCATTCGCGGCGTCGGCTTCACCGGCCTTTCGCAGATCCAGCTCAATCCGCCCGAGCTCCAGGCCCGCCAGGCCCGGCCGCCGGCGATCGTATGCCCGGCCAACAATGCGGCCTCGGTCTGCCCCTACGGCGTTCCCGTCATTCCGACGCGGCCCGGCGCCTTCGGCCAGATCCTCAACACCGCGCCGGAGCTGCTCGAGCGCATTTCGACGCTCACCGACCGCCTCACCCAGATCCTGTCCGACCGGAACCAGGAATCGATCGCCGGCATCCTCGCCAACACCGAGGAGATCAGCCGCTCGCTCGCCGAACGCTCGCCCGAAATCGCGGCGACGCTTGCCGAAGCGCGTGTCTCGATCCGCCAGGCGGGCGAAGCCGCCGAACGTGCCGGCCGCCTGATGAGCTCGACCGAGCGGCTGGTGAACGAGAATGGCCGCCCGCTGATCAACGATCTGCGCCTCACCATTCGCGCCGCCGAGACGAGCATGGAGAATCTGAACGGCGTGCTCGCGGAAGCGCGGCCGGGCGTCAACGCCTTCACCAACCAGACCCTGCCGCAGGTCGGCGCCCTGATCGGCGACCTTCGCGAAACGTCGGAAAGCCTGCGCGCGATCACCACACGGATCGAGCGCCAGGGCATCGGCGGCATCATCGGCGGCCCGGCGCTGCCCGACTATCGAGGAAGACGGAACAAGCAATGACGATCCGCCCCCTTCTCGCCGCCGCCGCGGCCCTCTCCCTCGCCGCCTGCTTCGGCGGCAGCGCCCCGAGCGAGCTGCTGACGCTCAAGGCGGACCAGACCCGCGCCGTCGGCACGCAGCGCACCGCCGGGCCGGGCGATGCGATCACGGTCGTCGAGCCCACCGTGCCCGTCGCGCTCCAGACCAACCGCGTCCCGGTCTACGTCCAGCCGCAGACCATCCAGTATCTGCGCAAGGCCTTCTGGTCGGACGATCCCGCCGAGCTGTTCCGCGTCGTCGTCTCCGAGACAATCGCCGCGCGCACCGGCCGCGTCGTCCTCGATCCCGGCCAGTATACCGCCGAGCCGGGCACCCGCCTTGCCGGCCAGCTCATGATGTTCGGCCTCGACGCCGACCGGATGGAAGCCGTCGCCGTCTACGACGCCGTTCTGGAGCGCAACCGCACCTCGGTCGTCACCCAGCGCTTCGAAGCCCGCGTCCCCGTCACGGTGGCGGACGCCGCCACGGTCGCCCCCGCCCTCAACCAGGCCGCCAACCAGATCGCCGAACAGGTCGCCGCCTGGGTCGGCGGCGGCGGCGGGAGCTGAGCGCCCGCTCGTAACGCGTCAGCCTGCGCGCAGCGCTTCGGCCTAGACGCGCACGATCCAGTCGCTTTTGCAATCCGTATAAGCATGGCTGTCGTCCGGGTGCAGCGCGGCGCAGCGCTCTTTTTCGCGTTCATACTCCGCCGCAACCGCCGGGTTCGCGCGCAGGTGGTCGCGAAAGGCGAGATGCCTCCGGATCGCGGGATCGCCCGCGGCAAAGCCGTGAAGCTGGGCCAGCCGCGCGCCGCTCTTCGGATCGACCCGCGTGCAATAGCGCCGCCCCGCCATTCCGTTCTCGCCGCGCCAGACGAAACCGAGCGCCTCCAGCGCGGGCCGCGCCGCGTCCAGCGCGTCGAGGTTCGGTGCGACGGCGAGCAGGTCGATCACCGGTTTGGCCGCGATCCCGGGGATGGCGGTGGAGCCGACATGGTGGACGACGAGATCGGCCGCGCCCTCGATCCGTTTCGCGTAAGCCGCCGCGGCCACCGCCCAGTTCGGGTCGTGCGGCAGGAGCCTGACTCGGATCGGCGGCAGCATGGCCGTCAGCCGAGGCTCTTCGAGGCCTGCTCCAGCACGTCCTTCGAAAGGCCCGGCGTTCCGACGATCCGCTCCAGCTCGGCGCGCATCATGGCGGCGCGGGCTTGGTCGAAGCGGCGCCAGCGGCCGAGCGGGGGGACGAGGCGGGCGGCGGTCTGCGGATTGATGCGGTCGGCGGCGAGGATCATGTCGGCGAGGAAGCGATAGCCGCGCCCCGAAGGCTCGTGCAGCGCGCGCTGGTTCGCGGCAAAGGCGCCGACGAGCGCGCGGAGGCGATTGGGGTTGCGGATGGTGAAGTCCGGATGCCCGGCCAGCGCCGCCACCATCTCCGGCGTGTCGTCGCGCAGCGACAGCGCCTGCGCGGTGAACCATTTGTCGAGCACCAGCCCGTCGTGGCGGTGGCGCGCGTAAAAGGCCTCGATCACCGCCTCGCGCTCGGCCGAGTCGCCGTTCACCAGCACGCCGAGCGCGCCCTGCCGGTCCGTCATGTTGTCGGCCTCGTCGAACTGGCGCCTCGCCAGCGCAGCGGCGTCGGGAGCGCTCGACGCGTCGATGTAGCTCAAGGCCACCGTCCGCAGCCGCCGCGCGCCCTTGGCGGCGGGCGAATATTCGTAGCGATTGGCCGCATGCGCGGCATAAGCCGAGCGCCACAGGGTTTCGAGTTCGGCGCCGAGATCGCGCCGCAGCTTTTGGCGCGCACGGTGCACCTTTTCCGGATCGACGGTGTCGAGCTGGTCGCCGACGAAGCTTTCGCTCGGAAGCAGCACAGCCTCGGCGACGAAGGCTGGGTCGAGCGTCTCGTCCGCCAGCGTCTCGCGCACCGCTTCGACGACGGCCCCATGGTCCGCCTCGCGCCCGTCGATCGCTGCGCGCAGCGTGTCGAGCATCAGTTGCTGCATCGCCTCGTAGCGGGCGAAGGGATCGTCGTCGCGCGCGGAAAGGAAGGCGAGGTCGGCGCCGCTCCGATCGGTTTCGACGATCACCGGCGCGGAGAAGCCGCGATTGACCGACAGGACGGGGCGCTCGGCGAGACCGTCGAAAACGATCTCCTTCGACGCTTCCTCCAGAATCACGAGCTGCTCGTCGATCTTCTCGCCGGAATGCTCGCCGAACAGGGCGATGCGCAGCGGGATGGGCATCGGCTTCTTTGCGCTTTGCCCGGGCGTCGGCGGCACCTGCTGCTCCAGCCGCAGCCGCGCCCGGCCCGATCCGGACTCGTGAACGAGGCCGGCGCGCACCCGCGGCGTGCCCGCCTGCGAATACCAGAGGCGGAAATGAGTGAGGTCGACTCCCGAAGCCTCCTCCATCGCGCGGACGAAATCCTCGCAGGTTACCGCCTGACCGTCATGCCGCTCGAAATACAGGTCGCTGCCTTTGCGGAAGGTCTCGGCGCCCAGCAGGGTGTGGAGCATCCGGATCAGCTCGGCGCCCTTGTTGTAGACGGTCGCCGTGTAGAAGTTCGAAATCTCCATATAGCTGTCGGGCCGCACCGGATGGGCGAGCGGGCCGCCGTCTTCCGGAAACTGCGCCGCCCGAAGCGTGCGCACGTCCTCGATCCGCTTCACCGCCGGCGAGCCCTGATCGGCGGAGAATTGCTGGTCGCGAAAGACGGTGAAGCCTTCCTTCAGCGACAGCTGGAACCAGTCGCGGCAGGTAACCCGGTTGCCCGACCAATTGTGGAAATATTCGTGCGCGACGACCCCGGCGACGGCGTCGAAATCCTGGTCGGTGGCGGTCTCCGGGTCGGCGAGGATGAAGCGGGAGTTGAAGATGTTGAGGCCCTTGTTCTCCATCGCCCCGAAGTTGAAGTCGGCGACCGCGACGATGTTGAAGACGTCGAGGTCGTATTCGCGGCCATAGACCTGCTCGTCCCACTTCATCGCGGCCTTGAGGCTGTCCATGGCGTGCTGCGTTTTCGGGAGATCGGGCTCGCGCACCCAGATGCCGAGTTCGACCTTGCGCCCCGAGGCGGTGGTGAAGCTGTCGCGATTGGCCTCGAGGTCGCCCGCCAC
>DASVQT010000202.1:0-11216 GCA_036388975.1 Allosphingosinicella sp.
CATGGGCCTCGTCGCATCGGTCGAGCCGATGACCGACCAGGTTCTCGAATTCACGCTCAAGGCGCCGCGGCCGCATTTCCTCCAGCTTCTCGCCCAGCCGGAAATGGCGCTGGTCCTGGACGGGCGCGGGACGGGGCCGCGGCGCGCCGCGCGGCAGGCCGACGGGACGATGCTGCTCACCCTCCCGACACCCGAAGACGAGGATGAGGACGGCCCCGCGCCGCCGGCCGTGCTGCTGCGCGGCGAGCGGGCGTCGCTCGCCGTGGCGCGCTTCGCGGCCGGGGGCGCCGATCTCGTCACTGGAGGCACCGCCGGCGATCTCCCGGTCGCACGCGTGGCGGGCCTGCCGGCGGCGGCGCTGCAGTTTGATCCGGTGGAAGGCCTGTTCGGACTTGTCTTCCAGCGCGCGGACGGGGCGTTTGCGGACCCGGCGGCGCGGCGGGCGCTGTCCATGGCCGTGGACCGGGACTCGATCGCTGCGGCCCTTGCGGTGCCGGGGCTCGCGGGCCGGACGAGCCTGTTGCCGATCGGCCTACAGGAAGTGGCGCAGCCGGCCATGCCGGACTGGGCGGCGGCGCCGCTTGTGCTGAGGCGGCAGGAGGCGGCGCGGACGCTCTCCGGGCTCGCGGAAGGCGAATTGCTGCGCCTGCGCGTCGCCATGCCGGAAGGCCCGGGCTACCGGCTGATCTTCGCGCATTTGAAGCGCGACTGGCGCGCCGTCGGCGTGGAGGCGGAACGGGTCGCGCTCGGCATGGATGCGGAGCTGCGCTTCGTCGACCAGCCGGCGCCCGCCTTCATGGCCGCCTGGTACCTTCGCAACTTCACCTGCGACCGGGTGCCGGTCTGCTCGCCCGAGGCGGACGCGGCGCTGGCGCTGGCCCGCGAAACGCCGGACGTCGCCGAACGGCGCACGCAGCTCGCGCTCGCCGACGCGCTGCTGCGCGATACGGCCGTTTTCGTGCCGATCGCCGCGCCGGTGCGTTGGAACCTGGTATCGGCGCGGATGACAGGCTTCCGCCGCAACCCGTTCGGCCGGCACGCGCCGGGCGAGCTCATCGCAGAAGAGAGATAGATGCCGAAGATCGATCCGCAGGAATTCGACCGCATCGCCGCCCAGCTCCAGGTCGGGCGCGACCCGGCCTCGGTCCGCCGCCGCGTCGAAGCAATGGAGCAGCTCCTCGAGCGTGCCTTTCCGATACCGGGGACGAACATGCGCGTCGGCCTGGACGCCATCGTCGGCCTCGTTCCGGTGGTGGGCGATCTCGTCACCACCGCAATGGGCGCCTGGCTGGTCTGGGAAGCGCGCAACCTCGGAATGTCCAAGTTCCAGCTCGTCCGCATGGCCGGCAATATCGGAGTCGATGCGCTGGTCGGCGCGGTGCCGATCGTCGGCGACCTGTTCGACTTCGCCTTCAAGTCGAACACGAGGAACCTGCGCATCCTGAAGCGCTTCCTCGACAAGCACCATCCCGAAACCATGACCATCGAGGGCGAGGTGGTGACCAGGCGATAGTGCCTCCCCATCGAAGATGGGGAGGGGGACCACCTGCAAGGTGGTGGAGGGGTAGAAGGCGCAGACCTTTGCCTTGACGCGCCCTTTCTGCGGCGGCCGAGCCTTCTACCCCTCCACCATGCTGCGCATGGTCCCCCTCCCCCCGCTGCGCGCGGGGAGGAACTCGAAATCGAGACCGATGTCGGCGGCGGGCGCGGACTGGGTGATGCGGCCCACCGAGACGTAGGTGACGCCGGTTTCCGCCTTGGCGCGGATGGTGTCGAGGCTGATGCCGCCGCTCGCTTCGGTGGGCACCCGCCCCGCCACCAGGACCACGGCCTCGCGAAGCATCGGCGGCTCCATATTGTCGAGCAGGAGGTGCGTGGCGCCGGCCTCCAGCGCAGGCTCGATCTGCTCGATCCGGTCGACCTCCACGATGATGCGCGCGATCCCCGCATCGACGGCGCGGCGGACCGCCTCCGCAATCCCGCCGGCGACGCCGACATGATTGTCCTTGATCATGGCGGCGTCCCACAGACCCATCCGGTGGTTCTCGGCGCCGCCCATGCGGGTCGCATATTTTTCGAGGAGGCGAAGTCCGGGTATCGTCTTGCGCGTGTCGAGCAACGTCGCGCCGGTGCCCGCGATCGCATCGACATATCGCCGGGTCAGCGTCGCAACGCCCGACAGGTGCTGCAGCGTGTTCAGCGCGGAGCGTTCGGCGGTGAGCAGCGCCCTCGCCTTCCCACGCACCCGCATCAGCGCCGCGCCGGCGGCGACGCGATCGCCGTCCTCCGCCAGCATTTCGATCTCAGCATCCGGATCGAGCGCGCGGAAGAAGGCCTCGGCAATCGGAAGGCCCGCGACGACGATGTCGTCGCGGCTGTTCATCGCCCCGTCGAAACGAGCGTCCGGCGGGATTACGGCCTCGGACGTGACGTCGATCCCGCCGCCGAGATCCTCCGCCAGCGTCTCCCGGACGAAGCGGTCCAGGTCGAAGCCGGGAAGCGCGAAGCCCATGGCGGTTCTATGCCGCCTTGAACACGGGCCGGCCGACGTCGCCCTGCCCCACCGTGCGCCCCGCCATGTCGAGCATGCGGTCGAGCGACTTTTTGGCGGCGAGGCGGACCTCCTCCTCGATCACCACCTGCGGCTGGAGATCGCGAAGCGCGACGTAGAGCTTCTCCATCGTGTTCAGCGCCATGTACGGGCACATGTTGCAATTGCAGTTCCCGTCCGCGCCCGGTGCGCCGATGAAGGTCTTGTTCGGCGCCGCTTTCTCCATCTGGTGGATGATGTGCGGCTCGGTCGCGACGATCATCACCTCCGACGGAGACGACAAGGCGTAGTCCAGGATCGCCTTGGTCGAGCCGACATGATCGGCATGATCGAGGATGTGCGGCGGGCATTCGGGATGGGCGAGCACCGGCGCGCCGGGATGCTGCGCCTTCAGCTTCAGCAGCTCGGTCTCCGAAAAGGCCTCGTGCACGATGCACACGCCCGGCCACAGCAGCATGTCGCGGCCCGACTTGCGGACGAGATAGCCGCCCAGATTCTTGTCCGGGCCGAAGATGATCTTCTGTTCCGGCGGGATCTGGCTGAGGATGGTCTCGGCGGACGAGCTGGTGACGATGATGTCGGAGAGCGCCTTCACCTCGGTCGAGCAGTTGATGTAGGTGAGGGCGATATGGTCCGGATGCGCTTCGCGAAAGGCGCGGAACTGGTCCGGCGGGCAGCTGTCCTCGAGGCTGCACCCCGCCGCCATGTCGGGCAGGATCACGACCTTGTCAGGCGACAGGATCTTCGCCGTTTCCGCCATGAAGCGAACGCCGCAAAAGGCGATCACGTCGGCATCGGTCGCGGCGGCCTTGCGGGAAAGATCGAGGCTGTCGCCGACGAAGTCCGCGAGGTCCTGGATTTCGGGCGTTTGGTAATAATGGGCGAGAATGACGGCGTTGCGCTCCTTGCGGAGGCGGTCGATCTCGGCGCGCAGATCGAGGCCGCGCAGGCTTTGAACATTGGCGTTCATGTGAAACCCCTTTGGAAAGGCGCGCCGGTCATGCCGGCGCCTTCCCTTATGCTCGCCGCCGCCCGGGGCGGTGCCCGCCGGACGGATCGCGAAGATGGAGCCGAGAGGGCTCCGCGGCACGCCGGCCATGCCGATCGCGTGCAGGATCCATATGGCGAAACCGCCGCCGTTTTCAAGTTCGCGCCCAGGCCTCGCCGGCGCTTCGGACCAGGCCGCGGCTCTCGAGATCGATGAGGTGCGCGAGGACGGACCGCGCGGCGGCGGGGTGGAGCCGCGGATCGACGTCCTTGTAGAGGTGCGGCACCATGGCGTGGATGCGAGTCTCGCCGCTGCCGAGCACGTCGAGGATCTGGCGCTCGCGCATGCGGCGGTGCTCGATCAGGCGGGAAACATGGTCGCGGGGCCGGTCGACGGCGGGGCCGTGGGCTGGGAGATAGCTTGCGTCTTCCCGGTCCAGCAGGCGCTCGAGGCTCGCCATGTAGGCGCCCATGTCGCCGTCGGGCGGCGAAACGATGGTCGTGGACCAGCCCATGACATGGTCGCCGGTGAAGAGGATCCCGGTGCCCGCCAGAGCGAAGCAGAGGTGGTTGGAGGTATGGCCGGGCGTGGCGACGGCCTCGAGCGTCCAGTTGGGGCCATCGACCGCCTCGCCGTCGGCGAGAATGCGGTCCGGCGCGTAGGCGAAGTCGAAGCTGTCGTCCGCGCGCGGACCCTCGTCCTCGATCGCCAAGGGCGCGCAGCCGACGATCGGCGCGCCCGTCGCGGCGGCGAGGGCGCGGCTGGCCGGACTGTGGTCGCGGTGGGTGTGGGTGCAGACGATGGCGGCGACCCGCTCGCCGGCGGTGGCGGCGAGGAGCGCGGCAACGTGGGCGGGGTCGTCCGGCCCTGGGTCGATGATGGCGACCTCGCCGTCACCGACGATGAAGGTCTGGGTGCCCGTATAGGTGAAGGCTGAGGGGTTGGGCGCGAGGACGCGGCGGACGAGGGCGTGCGGGCGTTCGACGAGGCCGGTGGGAAGCGCGTCCATGTTCGCGCATGTGGCATCCGCCGGTCGCAATGGGAAGTGCGCAGCCGGGCGGCCCTCCCCTTCCCCGAAGAGGGCCGCCCGGCCGCGACTTGCCTTACTGCCGCGCCCGCAGCTCGGCGATGGCGCGGTCGATGGCGCCGAGGACGCGCTCGCGGTGCTCGCCCGTCATTTCGTCGTTGGACGCCATGTTGCGCCTTATCTCCTCCAGGCGCTGCAGGCGGGTGGCGGCGTCGACCGGACCTGTGGTGCAGAGGAAGACGCGGGTGCGCTGTTCCCCCGTTCCTTCATCGACGTTGACGAGATTGTCGCCGCCGCCGCCGCAATTTTCGGGAAGCACGGGCTCGCCGTTCGCGCCGCGGCGGAAGCGCATGACGCGGTTGCCGCGTCCGTCCGGAGCGGCCTCGCCGGCCTTGTGTTCCATGATGACGATGCGCTCCTGCTTGCCTTCGCCGTCCGGGTGCGGGTGGGCCATGCCGGGCGCGGCGAGCGCGAGGCCGGTTCCGGCGAGGGTGACGAGCGCGGCGGCGCCGCCGATGCTGCGGAGGCGCCCGGTGCGGTGCGTGTTCATCATCTTCAGTCTCCTCTTGAGTTGGTCTGCGTGATTGAGCGGGCATGCGGCGATGAGGCCTGGCCGGCTGGCCGATTTGACGAGCGCCCGGGCATAATCGGCGCGCTCGCCCGGCGCGGCCCGGGCCGCGACGGCCGCGTCGCAGGCAAGCTCCTGATCGGCGCGAAAGGCGACAAAGGCGACCCAGGCGAGCGGGTTGAACCAGTTCAGCGCCAGAACGAGCAAGGCTGCGAGGTTCCACCAGATGTCGCCGCGCCGGTGGTGGACATATTCATGCTCGGCGGCGAGGCGGCGTTCCGTCTCGCTGTAGCGCGTCGTGAAATCGGCCGGGACGACGATCCGCCGGTCGAGCAGGCCGACCGCGATCGGTCCGTCCACGGCCTCGCTTTCGACCACCGGCAGGCCGCGAAAGGCGCCGGCGCTTCGCGACGCGAGGCTGAGGCGCGCGAGAAAGCGGCGATAGGCGAGGAACTGTACGGCGAGGAAGATCGCGGCTCCCGCCGCCCAGACGGCGAGGAGGACGGCCGGCCAGCCGAGGCCGCCGCCTGCTTCGACGGGGGCGGCGCGCTCCACCGCCACCGGGAGCCAGACGGCGATGGTGGGCAGCGGCAGCTCGGGCCCGATCTGCGGCAGCGGCGGCAGGAGCAGGCGGCCGAGCGGGAGCAGCCACAGGGCATAGGCCCAGACGGCGCCGAAGGCGCGGGCCACCGGCGTGCGGATCGCGAGCACGATCAGCATCATGACGCTCGCCGCCGCCATGTTTGCCAGCAGCCAGGCGGTCATGGCTTGAGCGCCTTGAGGAGCGCCTCGATTTCTTCGATGTCGCGCGGGCTCAGCCTGTCGCGGCGGGCGAGCTGGGCGACGAGCGGCGTCAGCCGGCCGCCGAACATCCGGTCGAGCAGGCGGCCGGACTCCTGCGCGGCATAATCCTCACGGTCTATGGCCGGCGAATAAAGGTAGCGCCGCCCCTCCTCGCGATAGGCGACCACACCCTTGGCGGAGAGGCGCGAGAGCATGGTCTTGACCGTGCTTGCGGACCAGCCGCGCTCGGCCGGCACCCGCTCGGCGACCTCGGCTGCCGTCAGCGGCGCCTCGCCCCAGAGCACCTCCATCACCGCCAGCTCGGCGTCGCCGATCCGCTCCATCGCGCCCATCTCCCCTGCGTCGGCTACACTTGTAGTCGGCGAGTCGCTGAACGGCTGATGAACGGCGAGTTGGAGGTCTATCCTCCGCCCTTCGGCTGCCGACCGGTGGCAGTCGTGTATTCGCAACCGCTCGTCCTGAGCTTGTCGAAGGACGGCTTGCAGCACTTCTAAGCGGGCTTCGACAGGCTCAGCCCTGGCGAAGTAGAGAAATTCCGCGCACCGAAGTGTCGGCTGCGCTTACAACCGCACAGAACGTTAAATCCGCTTCACCATCGAAAACCGCGGAAAACTGCGAACGGCGCGCTCTGGCACGGCGCGTGTATCTCTACTCACGTCCACACGGTTCCACTCGAAAGGGGCGGGCCGGCGCTTTTTCTGGTCGCGCCGCCCGCCCCGCGCTTTTTGGAAGATGTGGGGTTCACACGCCTCCCGACCCGTTCGTCCCGAGCAGGGATCGAGTAGGCGAAGCCGTATCGAGAGCCCGAGTCGAGGGACCCTCGCGCGCACGGTCCCTCGACACGCCGTCTCGACTGCGCTCGACGGCTGCTCGGACGAACGGTGTTCGAGTGGTGAGAAGCCCGGATCTGCTCCCGGCGTCCGAAAGCCTAGGCCTTCGCGACCTGCTTTTCGTCGACGAGCTGCTGGAGCTCGCCGGCCTGGAACATTTCCATCATGATGTCCGATCCGCCGACGAACTCGCCCTTGACGTAGAGCTGCGGAATGGTCGGCCAGTCCGAATAATCCTTGATGCCGTTCCGGATCTCGGGGTCCTGCAGGACGTCCACGGTCTCGAACGCCACGCCGAGATGGTCGAGAATGGCGACGGCGCGGCTCGAAAAGCCGCATTGCGGAAAGAGGGCGGTGCCCTTCATGAACAGCACCACGTCGTGGCCCTGGACGATGTCGTCGATCCGCTGCTTGGCATCGGTCATTGATAGTCTCCTCAATCGGGCGCCGCGGTCGTGAGCTGGAGGGCGTGAAGCACGCCGCCCATCCGTCCGCCGAGCGCCTCGTAGACGCGCTGGTGCTGCCGCACGCGCGGCAGCCCCCTGAAAGTTTCCGACACGACTCGTGCCGAATAATGGTCGCCGTCGCCGCGCAGGTCGGTGATCTCGACGCGGGCGTCCGGGATCGCCTCGCGGATCAGCCGCTCGATCTCCTCGGAAGCCATGGGCATCGGATCAGGCCATCATCTGGCGGCGGGCTTCCACCGTCTTGTGCTCGAGCGCCTCGCGGATGCGGGTTTCGTCGCACTCCACACCAGCCGACGTCAGGTCGCCGAGAAGCTTCTTCACCACTTCCTCGTCGCCCGCTTCCTCGAACTCGGCGCGGATCACCTCGCTGGCGTAGGTTTCCGCTTCGACTTCGGACAGGCCCATCTGCTTCGCTGCCCAAAGGCCGAGCAGCCGGTTGCGCCGCGCGACGATCTTGAACTGCATTTCCTGGTCGTGCGCGAACTTCGCTTCGAACGCCCTTTCGCGATCGTCGAACGTGGTCATGGCGATCCTTCTTCTGCCTTCGCTTCGTCAGATAGGCGCGGCGGCGCGAGGGCGCAACGCCGCAAGCCCCGCCGCTTCGCTCAGTCCATGGTCACGACGAGCTTTCCGATGGCCTTGCGCGCCGCCATGTGCGCGATCGCCTCGCCGGCGCGCTCCAGCGGCCAGGTGGCGCTGACCCTGGGCGCGATCCTGCCCTCATCCCACAGGCGGAAAAGGGTCGCGACATGGGCGGCGTTGGCCTTGGGATCGCGTGCGGCGAAGGCGCCCCAGAAGACGCCGCAAACGTCGCAGCTCTTGAGCAGGGTAAGGTTGAGGGGAAGCTTCGGAATGCCCGCCGGGAAGCCGACCACGAGGTAGCGGCCTTCCCAGGCGATGGCGCGCAGTGCCGGCTCGGCATAATCGCCGCCGACCGGATCGTAGATCACGTCGGCGCCGGCCGCGCCGACCGCATCCTTGAACTGCTGCGACAGCGCCCTGGACGCGTCCTTGTCGAACGGTCCGCGCGGGTAGACGAGCACGGCGTCCGCTCCGGCGGCGCGCACGGCCTCCGCTTTCTCCTCCGAAGAGACGGCAGCGACGACGCGGGCGCCGTAGGCCTTGCCGAGTTCCACGGCCGCCTGGCCGACGCCGCCCGCCGCGCCGAGCACGAGCAGGGTCTGCCCGGCCTGGAGCCGGCCGCGGTCGAGCAGCGCATGGATGGAGGTGGCGTAGGTGAGGATCAGCGCCGAGCCTTCCTCGAAGCTGCGCCCTTCGGGAAGCTTCAGCGCCATGGCCGCGGCGACCGTCACCTTTTCCGACAACCCGCCATGGCCGATCATCGCAATGACGCGGTCGCCCTCCGCCCAGCCGGAGACCCCTTCGCCGACCGCTTCGACGACGCCGGCGATCTCGCCGCCCGGCGCGAAGGGGCGCGGCGGCTTGAACTGATATTTGTCCTCGATGATCAGCACGTCGGGATAGTTGATCGCGCAGGCCCTGACCCGGACGAGGAGCTGGCCGGGTCCGGGCGCCGGGTCTTCGACGTCTTCGAGCCGCAGCGTTTCAGGACCGCCGGGCTGGTGGCTGAGCAAGCTTTTCATTCAAGTCTCCGTTCGGGACGAACGAGGTTGGATTAGCACTCGCTCACCGCGCCGCCTGCGGAAAGGCGGGGAGCTTGGCGACGTCGGCGGGCTCGTGCTGGATGATGACCCGGGCGCGCAAATTGCGGGCGATGCGGTCGAACCGGTCCATGGACGCAAGCGTGTCGGCGCGGTCGTGGTTGAAGGGCGGAACGCCGCGGTTCGCGACCTGCTCGGTGAAATGGTAAAGGTCGCCGGTCAGCAGCACCGGCCCCGAAGCCAGACGGACGAGCAGGGCGCTGTGGCCGGGCGTGTGGCCGGGCATGCGGAGCATGACGACGCGCCCGTCGCCGAACACGTCATGATCGCCGCGCGTTTCGGTGACCTCGCCGCCGCCGGTCAGCCAATGGGCGAGCGCGGTGGCCGAATCGGGGCTGGCGGGCGGAGTCGCCCGTAGGAGATCGAGATCGCCGCGGCCGACGAGCAGCCGCGCCTGCGGGAAGTGCCGCGCCTGGCCGGTATGATCGAAATGCCAGTGGCTGATCCCGACGAACTCGATCTGCTCGGGCCGGACGCCGATCTGGCGGAGCTGGTCGGCGATGCTCCGGTTGAGCCGCAAGGTCTGCGCCGCATTGGACATCGGATTGCCGACGAGCGCGTCGGTGAGGCCCGTGTCCCAAAGCAGATAGCGATCGCCGTGGCGGATCAGGTAGCAGCTTCCGACGATCTCCTTGGGACCCGGCGGGTACTGGAAGGTGTCGGAAAAGAAGGCGCCGTACTGGTTGATCGTGAAGCTGCCGCAATCGAGCCGGTAGAGCGACAGCGCCGCCGGCGCGGCCGGGCGCGCGGCCTGGGCGTTCGCCTGCGCGAAGGCGGGAGAGGCGGGCGCAAGCGCGGCGAGCGCTGCGGCGGCGGCGAGTAGGAAGCTCTTCACGGTTAATTCCTCCGTTCGTCCCGAGCGAAGTCGAGAGGCGCTGGCAAGGAGTCGGAGCTTGCGCCCCTCGACTACGCTCGGGACGAACGAAGCCCCAGCCTTCTCCCCGCCTTCGTAGCCATTGCCGAGACCGCCTGCCAGCCTCAGGAAACGTAATGCCCCGTGGTCTTGGCCGCGACCTCCTCCGCGCTCACGCCCGGCGCAAGCTCGATCAGGCGGAACGGGCTGGAATGATCGGGGCGCTGGAGGACGCACAGATCGGTGACGATCATGTCGACGACGTTCTGGCCGGTGAGCGGCAGCGTGCAGGCGGGGATGAACTTCGGATCGCCGTTCTTGGACGTATGCTCCATGACGACGATGATCTTCTTGACGCCGGCGACGAGGTCCATCGCGCCGCCCATGCCCTTGATCATCTTGCCCGGGATCATCCAGTTGGCGATGTCGCCCTTCTCCGAAACCTCCATCGCCCCGAGTACCGTCAGGTCGATATGTCCGCCGCGGATCATCGCGAAGCTCTGCTCGGAACCGAAATAGCTCGACGAGGGAAGCTCCGAGATCGTCTGCTTGCCGGCGTTGATCAGGTCCGGATCGATCTCGTCCTCATAGGGGAACGGCCCGATGCCGAGCATCCCGTTCTCGGACTGAAGCGTCACTTCCATCCCGTCCGGAATGTTGTTCGCCACCAGGGTCGGGATGCCGATGCCGAGATTGACGTAATAACCGTCGCGAAGCTCCTTCGCGGCGCGCGCGGCCATCTCATCGCGTGTCCAGGGCATCCTTGTCCTCCAGTTACGAATTGCTTAGTGCTTCTTCTACGGCCGCAACCGCAAGTCGAACGTCCTCAAGGGTAGTCCGGCTGTATCCACCCAAGCTGGTCGAAATTTCACCGGGAGCCTGATTCAGCTTTCCACTGATTTCAGAAAGTATATTATAGACATCGTCCAAGCCTCGAAGCTGAGTTTTTGGTTCTGACTTTTCGGTGCTTCTCGCTATTCTTTGCGTCTCGAACCGAACCTTCATCAGCTCCAGATGAATTTCCGTCAGCTGTTCACTCATGTGCTCCAGCAAACGCGCCACCTCAGTATCAGCCACCAACCGCTTCCCGCTGCCTCGTCATTCGGAACTCGATCTTCTTGTCGTAAGGGGCTCCGAGGATGATGCGCTTGGCGTAGATGCTGGGGAGGTGGATCGAGTCCGGGTCGAGGCTGCCGACAGGGACGATCTCCTCCACTTCGACGACGCAGACGCGGCCCGCCGTCGCCATCGGCTGGTTGAAGTTGCGCGCGGTCTTGCGGAAAACGAGGTTGCCGCTCTCGTCCGCCTTCCAGCCCTTGATGATCGAGAGATCGGCGCGGATGCCGCGCTCCAGGATGTAGGTCTCCCCGTCGAACTCCTTATGCTCCTTGCCCTCGGCGACGAGCGTCCCGACGCCGGTCCTCGTATAAAAGCCGGGGATCCCCG
>DASVQT010000203.1:0-23449 GCA_036388975.1 Allosphingosinicella sp.
TCCAAGATCGCGATCGTCGGCACGTTGTTCGCCGTCGGCATGGTGAGCGGCTTCTTTCTCGGCCATTCCGCGCAGGGGATCGAACGGCTGCTCGGGCCGGAGCCGGTCATGCCGCCGGCCGTCGCCATCGGCCTGTGCCTCCTCGGCGCGCTCGCCATCGCGGTGGGCGCGGTGCTGATGAAAAAGAATACGGACGAGCTGGAGCGGCTCAACCGCTACAAGGCGGCCTCGTTCGCCGGCACGGTTTTTCTGTGCACCTACATGGGCTGGTTCTTCCTGTGGAAGGGCGGCCTGGTACGCGAGCCGATGCACGTCGTCCTGTTCCTGGTGTTCCTGATCTCGATGCTCGCCGGACTGGCCTTTCACCGCTTCCGCTGACGCGGCGCGGGTTCGAACTCACGCAAACCAAGGAAATCGACATGAAGAAGCTGCTTCTGGCGGCCGCGCTCGCGGCCGTCTCCGCCCCCGCTTTGTCCCACGCCCAGGCGGCTCCGGAGGCGCCCGCACCGGCGGCGGCACCCGCGGCGCCTGCCGCGCCCCGCCCCGACGCCGATCCGGCGCTGTGGGTGCTGCGCGACGCGGATACGACCATCTACCTGTTCGGCACGTTTCACCTGCTCGACGGGCGGCGAGACTGGTTCAACGACGAGGTGCGCACCGCCTTCGACCGCTCCGACGAGCTGGTGCTCGAGATCCTGCTTCCCGAGAACCAGGCCGACATGGAGCCGATCATGACGCGCTACGCGGCACCGGCCGACGGCCGGACGCTCAGCCAGCGCCTTCCGGCGGCGCTCCATGCGCGTCTGGCGGCGGCGCTCGACGGCGTCGGCCTGCCCGCCGCCGCGTTCGAGCGCACGGACCCCTGGTTCCCGTCCATGATGCTCGCGGTGCTCGGCGCGCGGCGGATCGGCATCACGGGCGAGCACGGCGCCGAAGGAACGCTGAGCGCGGCGGCACGGGCGCGCGGCATGCGGATCGGCACCGTGGAGCGAATCGAGGACCAGCTCGGCGCCTTTGACGGGATGAGCGAGGCGGGGCAGATCGCCCAGCTCGAGCAGACGATCGCGGCGATGGACCGCCTCGGCGAAACGTTCGGCCCGATGACCGACGCCTGGTCGGCCGGTGACGCCGAGCGGCTCTACACTTTGATGAACAGCCAGGCGGCACAGTCGCCGGAGCTCCACCGGGCGATCTTCGTGGAGCGCAATGCGCGCTGGACGAACTGGATCCGCGAACGGATGTCGCGGCCGGGCACCGTGTTCATGGCGGTGGGGGTCGGCCATCTCGCCGGCCGAGACAGCGTCCAGGCGATGCTCGCCCGCCACGGCCTTCGCGCCGCGCGGGTGACGCAATGAGCGCCGCGCGGCAGGGGCAGACCGCGGGCGGCGCCTCCGAGGCGGTGCCGCTCCCCCTTCTCGGCATTGCCGGCGGCCTGCTCGGTTTTCTGCTGTTCGGCATTCTGTACGTGCTGACCGATGCGGCGCCCGTCCTGGTCGCGGGCTGCGGGGGCGCGCTGCTGCTCCTCGCCGTGAGCGTTGCGGCCAGGGATCGGACGGAGCGTTGATTTTGCGCAAGGGGCACCCTGTACGAAGCGCCCCGCATGCGTCTAGGCTGCGCCGAAGCATGGGGGTTCGGGCAAGATGATCGAAGTGGAGGACCTCCAAAAGAGGTTCGGAAAGGTGGTCGCCGTCGACGGCGCCCGCTTCGCGGCAAAGGACGGGGCGATCACCACCCTGCTCGGAGCCAACGGGTCCGGCAAGACGACGACCTTGAGCGCGGCCATGGCGCTGCTCAAGCCGGACGCCGGCACCGTCAGGGTGGACGGCATCGACGTCCGCGCCGACGCCAAGGGCGCGCGGCGGCGGATCGGCTGGTTCCCCGACGCCTTCGGCCTCTACCCGCGCCTCACCGCGCGCGAGCATGTCCGCTACTTCGGCCAGCTCCACGGCAAGAAGGGTCCCGAACTGGAGGGCGCCATTCAGGCGATTTTCGACGAGCTCGACATGGGCGAGATCGCCGACCGCAGGACGGAAGGCTTCTCGACCGGGCAGCGGATGAAGGTCGCCCTCGCTCGGGCGATGGTCCACTCGCCGCAGAACCTCATCCTCGACGAGCCCACCCGCGGTCTCGACATCATGAGCGTGCGCCTGCTGCGCGCGACGCTGCGGCGCCTGCGCTCCGAAGGCCGCGCGATTTTGATGTCGAGCCATGTGATGGCCGAGGTCGAGGACCTGTCCGACCACGTCGTGGTGATCAGCGCCGGCCGCGTCGTCGGCACCGGCACTCCGGCCGAGCTCGTTGCGGAGACCGGCGCGCCCAATCTCGAGGAGGCGTTCGTGACGCTGGCGGTGCAATCGTGAACGGTCTCGCAGGCTTCGGCACCATCTTCCGGACGACGTTGGTCGACCAGATGCGCGACCGCCGCTCGATGGGCGCGGCCTTGATCTACGCCTTGCTCGGCCCGGTGGTCATGCTCCTCGCCTTTACCGCGCTCGCCAACATGCGCGACGACAGCGAAACGCTGACCCTCGCCGTCCACGGCGCGGAGCATGCGCCCGCCCTCGTTCAGCAGCTCGGCGCCAGCGGCGCGCAGATCGAGCGGCGCAGCGGCCCGGCGGGCGACGAGTTCCGCGGCGCCGACGCCGTGCTGGTCATTCCACAAGGCTTCGAGCGGAGCATCGCCGCCGGGCAGCCGGCGCGGGTCCAGCTGCTGCGCGACGACCGCAAGCAAAGCTCGACCATCGGCGCGGGCGGCATCGCCGAGCAGATCGAGACCTACGGACGCGCCGTCGCCGCCCGTTCCTTGACGCAGCGCGGGCTTCCGGCGGCGCTCGCGGCACCGGTCACGGTGGAAGCGCGCAACGTCGCGCCGGTGACCGGCCGCTCGCTGATGATCGTGGGCATGATGCTCTATTTCTTCATCCTCGCGCCCTTTTTCACCTCCATGACCGCAGCGATCGACGCCACGGCGGGCGAGCGCGAGCGCCAGTCGTTGAAGCCGCTCCTCGCCCAGCCGATCGACCCGGCGGGCCTGATCGGCGGCAAATGGGCGGTGGCGGCCCTGTTCGGCGCCTTCGGAACAGCGGTCACCGTCTTCTTCAGCGTCTTCCTGATCGGCTTCGCGCCGCTCGACAGGCTGGGCGTCGACCTGCCGCTCACCCTCGCGCACCAGATCGGCCTCGCCCTTCTCCTCGCCCCGCTCGCCCTCGCCGTCGCGGCGGTTCAGGTGCTGGTCGCCATGCTCGCCAAAAGCTTCAAGGAAGCGCAGACCTACATCCAGCTATTGTCGCTCGCCCCGGTCGCCTTGCTGTTCAACTCGACCTTTTCGGGCGGCGAGACCGGGAGCATCGGCAAGATCATGCCGGTGACCGGTCACTCGGACCTGCTCCGCCGCCTGCTCACCGAAGGCACGCTGGACCCGAAGCAGGCGGCTCTGGTGACGGCGACGTCGCTGCTGTTCGCACTGCTGTGCCTTGCGATGAGCCAGCGGCATGTCGGCGACGAGAAATTGCTGGGGAAGCTCTGACGCCCATCCTCCCCGCGCGCGCAACGCGCTTGGGGAGGATGAAGCTTCCAGGAGATTGGAACCGTCAGGCTTCGTGTCTGCGACGGTTCCTGAGCGCGTCCAGGCTCCACGCGCCCGGTCCGGCGAAGATGAGGTAGAAGAAGGCGAAGCAGAACATGATCGCGGTCTCGCCCTGGTTCAGGACCGGCCAGAAGCCCTGCGTGGCATGCCCCATGAAATAGGCGGCGGCCATGGTGCCGGAGGCCAGGAACGCCGCCGGACGGGTGAAGAGGCCCAAGACGATCAGCACGCCCGTGACGAGTTCGATGGCGCCGGCCGCGACGATGATGCCCGGCAGCGGACCGGGCATCGGCATGGGCGCCGGGAAGGCGAAGAACTTCATGGTCGCGTGCTGCAGCATCAGCAGCGCCGTCATGATGCGGAGGGCGGCGAGCGCGTGGGGCGACCATCTGTCGAGGTTGGACATTGTATTCACTCCTGTCATTTGGCTGTGGTGTGGGCTGCGGCGTGCGTCGGTGGCACGCCGAAGCGGAAGCTGGAGGCCGTGATGCCGCCGCCGAAATCCTTCTGGTGGTAGACAAGCGCGACAGGCTCGTCCTCGGCCGCGCCGACGGCCGCCATCAGCGGGATGAGGTGATCCTCCTGCGGGTGTGCGGCGCGGGCCATCGGCGCCTGCTCCCAATGGAGCAGCCGTTCTGTCCGCTCCGCCGGCGCGGCTGAAAGCGTCTCCTGCAGCCACGCGTCGAACCGGCGCGACGGCTCCGCCCCTTCGTTGCCGCGCATGTCGCGCAGATTGTGGTAGCTGAGACCGCTGCCGACGATCAGCACGCCTTCGTCCCGCAAGGGCGCCAGCAGGCGGCCGAGCTTCAGGTGCAGCGCTGGGTCGTAGCCGCGGTCGATCGACAGCTGGACGAGCGGAATGTCCTCGCCCGGATAGAGCGGCTTCATGATGCTGAACACGCCGTGGTCGAAGCCGCGCTCCGGATCGAGCCGGGCGCCGATGCCGCCGTCGGCAAGCAGGCGCTGCACGCGGGCGGCAAGCTCCGGCGAGCCGGGTGCGCGGTACTTGATCTGGTAGGTGTGCGGCGGGAAACCGGAATAATCATATTCCATACCGGGCCGCTCGGCCGAGGAGATGGCGAAGCCATGCTCTTCCCAATGGCCGGAAATGGCCAGCACCGCGCGCGGTGCATTCCCGAGCTCGCGGCGGATGTCGACCAGCGACTGTTCGAGCCGATCGAACATGCGGCGGAACGGGCCGTCCAGCCAGGGCCATGGACCGCCGCCGTGGCTGATAAAGTAGGTCGGCAAACGTGTGCTCATCGATAGTCTCCAACAGGGTCGCGACGTGGCGGCTCAGCGCCAGTCGAAGGCGAGCGGGGCTTCGCGGAACGCGAACCGGTCGAGGTGGCGGGCGACGGCGCCCTTGAGGCCGTCGAGCTGCTCCGGCGCGGTTGCATCCACCCGCACCTCAAGACCGGCGTCATGGGCCTTGAGGGTAACGGTCCCGTCTCCCGGAAAGTTGAGGCCGCGCGCATCCTTGGGAAAGAGGATCCGGCCCTCGTTCGCGTCAAAGGTGACGGAAAGGTTGTGCGCCCAATGCTTGCACAGCTGCTGCAGGTAGCGGCTGGCGCTGGCGGTGGGCACGTCCGCGGTTGCGGCAAGGTTGGTCATCATAGTCTCCTGCGTCGTCGTTGAGGAGGAGATAGCCTCGACAAGCGATTGGCAGGAGAGATAAAAGATCGATGATATCCATCTGCCAGAGAGATAGGTTGTGCTTGGAACGCTCACCCTCGATCAGCTCCGCATCCTGGTGACGATCGAGGAGACCGGCAGCTTCTCGGCCGCCGGGCGCAAGCTTCAGCGCGCGCAGTCCGCGATCAGCCATGCGGTGCAGAGCCTCGAGACCATGCAGCGGGTCCAGCTGTTCGACCGCTCGGCACGTGCGCCGGTGCTGACGGAGGCGGGCCGTGCGCTGGCCGCCCAGGCACGGCAGGTGCTGCGCCAGGCGGAATTGTTCGAACGGACGGCGAGCGCGATCTCGGGCGGCCTGGAGCCGGAGCTGACTTTCGCCGTGGACAATATGGTGCCCAGCGACCCCGTGATCGGATCGCTCGCCGCCCTGCAAAAACGCTATCCGGACGTGGCGGTGACCTTGTTCACCGAAGCGCTGGGCGGAGCAGAGCGGCGGGTCAGATCCGGTGCGGCGACCCTTGGCCTGTGCCTGCTGCTTCCGAACCAGGCGCAGGACCTGCAGGCCTATCCCGTGACGTCGATAGAATTGGTGCCCGTCGCCGCTCCTCATCATCCGCTTGCAGGGGAAACCCGGCGCCTGGAGCGGGAAGTGCTGGCGGAGCATGTGCAGCTCGTCCTGACGGACCCGGAGAACCAGGGGGGACCAAGCTACAGCGTGGTCAGTTCGAGGCTGTGGCGCTTCGTGGATCTGGGGCGCCGGCTGGACTTCCTGCTTGCGGGCTTCGGTTGGGCCACCATGCCCCTGCACGTGGTTGAGGAGCATCTGCACGAAGGAAGGTTGAAGCGTCTTCCAATCGACGATCCGGCCATCCTGCCGGGCGCGATCCCGATCTACGCGGTTCACCAGCGAAGCCGGCCGCTCGGAGTGGCCGCCCTGTCGTTACTGAACGACCTGAGAGCACTTCCGGGCTGAACGTTCGCAAGGAGCCGGAAGCCCATCCCCACTCCTTGCCTTCCCGCGCCCTCTCGGCTACACGCCCCGCTTCCCCGTTCATGGTCATCCCTGGAGGCGTGAGCGCGGGTTTTTTCGACAACCCAAGTTTTGAAAGATATGCACATGAGCGAACAGCTTACGCTGTCGGCCGAGACGCGCGAACGGGCGGGCAAGGGAGCCTCCCGTGCAATGCGTCGCGAAGGCCGCGTCCCCGCCGTGATCTACGGCCAGAAGCAGGACCCCGTCCAAATCCACGTCGAGGAAAAGGCGCTGATCAAGGCGCTTTCGAACGGCCACTTCATGAACACGGTCGTGATGATCGACGTCGGCGGCGAGACCGCGCGGACGCTTCCCAAGGACGTTCAGTTCCACCCGGTCACCGACCGGCCGCTGCATGTCGATTTCTTCCGCATCGGCGAGCATAGCACCGTCACCGTCGCGGTTCCCATCCGCTTCACCGACGAAGAGGAATGCCGGGGCCTGAAGCGCGGCGGCGCCCTGAACGCCGTCCGCCACGAGCTCGAGCTCGTCTGCGACGCGGCCGAGATCCCCGACGAGATCGCGATCAGCCTCAAGGGGCTGAACATCGGCGATTCGCTGCACATTTCGGCAGTGACCCTGCCGGAAGGCGTCACGCCGGCGATCACCGACCGCGACTTCACCATCTGCACCATCGTCCCCTCTTCGGGCTCCGTCATGGAAGCCGAAGACGCGGCCAGCGACGCCGAAACCGCAGCGGACGAAGTCCCTGCGACCGACGCGACGCCGGGCGACGAGGACGAAGACACCAACGTCAACAACGACGGCGGGCCCGACGGCGCCCAGGGCTGACCTTGTCGATGCTGCGCTGGCTCCGCACTCTTCTCGGCCCCAGGCCGGTCGAGGTGCCGGGCCAGCCGCTCGGCGCCCGAGAGGCGGCCGACGACGACTGGAAAGGCATCGAACCCGTGCAGATCTGGGTCGGCCTCGGCAATCCGGGCGCGCAATATGCGATGCACCGGCACAATGTCGGCTTCATGGCGGTGGACGCCATTGCCGAAATCCACAATTTCGAGCCGCCCAAGAAGGCCTTTCAGGGCTGGGCGCAGCAGGGCCGGATCGGCACCGACCGCATACTCCTGCTCAAGCCGAACACCTTCATGAACGACAGCGGCCGCGCCGTTCGCGCCGCCATGGACTTCTTCAAGCGCGAGGCGGGCGACGTCACGGTCTTTCATGACGAACTGGACCTCGCCCCGTTCAAGGTGAAGGTGAAAGTGGGCGGCGGCACCGCCGGCCATAACGGCCTGCGCTCCACCGAAGCGCATATCGGCAATGCCTTCCGCCGCGTCCGGCTCGGCATCGGCCATCCCGGCCACAAGGACCGGGTGACCGGCCACGTGCTCGGCAATTATGCCAAGGCCGAGCAGGACCGCCTCGCCGACATGCTCGGCGCCCTGGCCGCGGAAGCGCAGTGGCTGGCGAAAGGCGATGACGCCCGCTTCATGAACGAGGTTGCGCTTCGCCTCCAGGATTGAGGCCGGCCGTGCCCGCGGGCGCGGCTCAGCTGGTGGACGGCGTTGCGGGCGCGGCGGGCTGCGGAGCGGCGGAGGCGGCGCGCATCTTCAAATAATAAGGCTCCCCGAGCGCGCCGCGGACGGCGAGCGGGTGGAGGTCGCGCGTCGGAAGACCCGCCGGTGCGCAGGCTGCGAAGCGCGGCTGCAGGGCCGCAAGCGCTTCGCGGGACGCGCGCGTGCCGGCCCGGGTCGCCATGACGCGGCCGGTCGCCTGCGGGTCGCGCTCGACGAGGCAGCGGCCGAGCTGGGCGAGGAGAGCGGGACGGTCCGCGGCATTCTGCGCCGCCGCGGCCGCCGCCGCCGCCGAAACAGCGATCGGGCCGGCGCTTCGCCCGCGCCGGTCTTCCCAGCGCCACAAGGCTTCCGCGACCGCGCCTCTCAGCACGAGATTGTCGATGCGCATGTAGCGGAAACGCGCGCAGATGGTGCGGCGGGTAAAGCGGTGGCCGGTGAGCTGATCGATGATCCGGCCCTGTTCCGCGGAATTGAGTGGCGTTTCGAGCAGGGCCAGCGCGCGGGGTCGGTGGATTCGCACGATGCAGTCCGACCATTCGCGAAGGTACATGGCGGCGGCTGGATCGGCGGCGGCATTATCGGCGACCGATCGTGCGATCCTGGACGCGAGCGGCACTTCTTCCCGTTCCTCGCTCGCCCGCTCGATCACGGTCACGTCACGCGTGCTTTCGCCGGGCGGAATGGCCGACGGCGTGGCGGGCGGCGCCGGGGCCGACGCGGCTTGGCCGGAGGCCGGCCCGGTCGCAGCGGGGGCTGGCTGCGCCGCCTGGAGCAGGAGAGCGGCGGCGAGTGCGAGCATGGCCATGGCGCTTAATTCCTCCCGTTGCTGGCTCCTTCGAAACCGCACGACCGCGCGCCGCAGCGGGCGCTGTTCTGAATGTCGCGGCGCAATTGCTGACGATCGGCCTCGAACTGCACCCATTGCACGGCGGTGAGGCAGCGGCGGACCTGGCGCAGCCGCGATCCGAGCTCCAGCTGCACCTCGCGGCAGATCGTCCGGTCGGGATTGTCCTGGGCGATGGCGACGGCTTCGCCCTGCACGCCCATGGCGAAGCCGAGTTCGCTCACATACCAGCGCTCGCCATCGCGATGCTGGGGCCGGAAGTCGCCGCGGCGCAGCTGCGCGAGAACGATCTGGCCGACGAGCGTTTCGAGAGCCTCGCAGCCCGCTTCGTGGACGACGACCTCCTGCGGAGCGCCGTCCGGGCGCATCAGGATCGCGAAGGGCACGACGATGTTGAAGCGCCGCTGCGTCGCGCCCTCAAGCGTGCAGCGGCCGTCGGCGATCATGGCCTCCACCCGCCGGTGCATCTCGTCCTCGGGCATGCGCCGGTCGAGCCGGATCAATTCGGGGAAGTCGGCGGGATCGAAGCGTCCGACATCGACGTCGACGTCGACCTGGATCGCCGCGGGCGTGGCTGCGGGCTGAAACAAGGTGAGCAAAAGAGCTGCGAGCATCGACATGGCGATTCTCCTGGGGCGCGGCTGCGCCAAGCGGGCAATTCTAAGCTACCGTATTATTACTGGTCAATAATCTTTCGGTCGCATCGCAGACGGCCCGCTTCGTGCGCCTTTGCCGCCGCTGCGCCATTCGCCACTTGCCGCGGGCGGCGGCACTGCCCAAGGTGGCGCGGCCATGCACAAAGACGCGGCGGGCCGCCGCACTCTCATCCTCTTCGCCCTCACCTCCGTCGCACCGGGAGCGGCGACGCGCACCGCTTCGCCCTCGGAATGGGCGCTGCGCCGCGTCGGTCGGGACTTGGCCAATGGCTGAGGGGACCGTGCGCCCGCTGTTCGCGACCATGTTTTACCAAAACGCGCTCGGCCACGAGGCTTTGGTGGCGGAGCTGGACGAGGCCTGCCGCGCCCTTGCCGACGAGGACGCCGCCGGCCGGCGCTGGTCGCGAGCGCACGGCTATCGCGGCTACACCTCCTACGCGTCGCTGAACGACCTGCCGCAGCGCGACCCGCGCTTCGCCGACCTCGTGCGCCTCCTCGACCGCCACGTCGCGGCCTTCGCGAAGGACTGCGCGATGGACCTTGGGCGGCGGCGGCCCAAGCTCGATAGCCTGTGGGTCAACGTCCTGAAGCCCGGCGGCGCGCATAGCGGGCACGTCCACCCGCATTCGATCGTCTCGGGCACCGTCTACGTCGCCGTTCCGCCGGGCTCGGGCGCCCTGAAGCTCGAAGATCCCCGCCTCCCGATGATGATGGCCGCGCCGCCCCGCGCGCCCGATGCGCCGGAGCCGCTCAGGACCTTCGTTTATGCCGAGCCGGAGCCGGGCAGCGTCTTTCTTTGGGAAAGCTGGCTGCGGCACGAAGTGGTCGCCGGCACCGGCAAAGGCGAGCGGATCAGCATCAGCTTCAACTATCGCTGAGTTGCGGCTCCGCCTCGTAGAATTCGACCTGCATCCGCATGGGCCCAAGTGGGGCGACAAGATGAACCTGCTCCGGGCCGACCAGTCCCGGTGCGTCCGGACCGAGAATACGGCCGGCCGTGCCGTCCCTATATTCGAGACGCAGGCGGCCTTCGAAGATGCGGATCAGGCCCCAAACGCCCGCCTTGGTCCTGTGCTCCCGGCGGAGGCCGCCGGGGAGCGTTTCTTCGTCGAAGACGGGCGTGGTCCTGTAGGGCGCGGGGGCAGCGTCGGCGTGCATGGGCGAAGTCTCGGATCGTGGAGACCCGAGGCTGGCCGAGCGGCGCGCGGGCCGCCATCCGCAAAGTCCCGTAGAGCGCGGCCGGCGATCAGTTGCCCGCGGTAGCGGCCGGAGCGGGCTCGGCGCGGAGGTCCACTACCCGGTCGCGCTCGTAGGCAAGAACGCCTTCGATCGGCGGATGGCGATCGATCTCGACGGCGGAGAAATTCGGCATCTTGCCCGCCGCGCGCAGCTCCGCCGGGACGACGGTCAGTCCTGCCAGCCGATCGGGGCGCGGCGAGTCGGCCGTTGCCGGGACCAGGAACTGGCTGGTCATGTTGCGGCGCGGAACCTCGCGGGTGCGGTCGGGCGAGTAGCGGATCTCGCCCACGTCGACGATCCGCCCCTCGGGGACGTCGAAGCGGACGCTGCCCATGCACAGGCATACGCCCACGGGACCATCGTCCGTCGCCGCGATCGCGCCGTAGAGGATGTAGGTGCCGGGCCGGACGGCCATGAGATAGGTATATTCGCCCTCCGCCCGGGTGAATTGCGGGTTCCGGGCGATGGGAAGCATGTTCACCATTTCGAGCGGCGGATAGGCGAAGGTTTCCGGCGTGACGTCGGCGGGACGGTCCGGGCGGTAGCGGCAATAAGCGGCGTCGTTGCCGCGGCACTGGGTCTCCTCGCGCTGCCAGCGGGCGAACTGCCGTTCGAAGCGGCTGCGCGCCTGGACGTAGGCCGCGTCGCGCGCCGCCTGATATTCGGCCCGCTCGGCGGCGCTCGCTTCGCGGACGAACTGGACGTCGAGCCGTTCGGCGCTGCGGAAGAAGATGTAGGACATGCCCGGCAGCATCCTGACGTCTCCGCGCTGGCCGACCTGGTCGTCGCCGCGCGCGGCGGCAGAGGCGGCGGACGCAGGGGCCGCAAGGGCGAGGAGAGCGGCGCCGGCGGCGGCGAGAGAGGAAAGACGCTTCACTGGGCAAGCTCCCCGACGGTGGGCGTGGGACCCGAGGCGACGCGCGCCTGGATCTGGAGAAGGCGGGCGCGGCGCGGCGCGTCCACGGCCGTCATGCCTTCCGTGAAGTTGAACTGGTCCCAAAGCCGCTCGGGCAGGCCGTAGGCGCGGTAGCCCTTGAACTCCATGCAGGTGCGCATGTTGACGCGGCGCAGGCGCCGCCGTTCGGACGAGCCCCAGATGGCGTCGGCGATGCCGCTGGCGATCGACGCCCCGAGCACGCCGCCGATCCCGCCCGCAAGCGTTCCGGCATAAGGCGCCGGCACGCGCGCGTCGCCCGTCGACGGGCTGTTGGTGAAGCCGCGGCTGTAGCCGTCGCATTCGAGGATGTCGGCATAAGCGGCATCGAAGTCGGTGCCGGCACGGTGGAAGAAATGATATTTGCCGTAATTGCTCGCGATCTCCGGCGTCGGCTGAAAGGCGAGCTCCGGCATCGGAATGCTTGCGGGATCGACCCTGGCCGGCGTGCCGGCGGGCGCGGCGATGACTCCGCCCGGGCGCGGCGTGCGCGGCGGCTCGGCGCCTGCGGCCGCGGAAACGAGCGCAGCGCAGGCTGCGGCGCACAGAAGCGCGACTTTCGGTAGCATTAGAAGGCCCCCCTCAGAGCGATATCGGCTTTGGATAACAGGCGCTTGGCGTTTGTAAAGCCGCGGCGGCTGGATTCAACGGCGGCGAACGTCTAGGGGCGGGCCTTCCTTTTTCATCGGCCCGGCCGCGCTCGTCCGAGCGCCGCCCGGCCTTGTCGCCGGAGTGACAATGGGTTTTCGTTGCGGGATCGTCGGGCTTCCCAATGTCGGCAAGTCCACCTTGTTCAATGCGCTGACCGAAACGGCGGCGGCGCAGGCGGCGAACTATCCCTTCTGCACGATCGAGCCCAATGTCGGCCGCGTCGCCGTCCCCGATCCGCGGCTCGACAAGCTGCAGGAGGTCGCGAAATCCGCGACCAAGATCGAGACGCAGCTCGAATTCGTCGACATTGCCGGGCTGGTGCGCGGCGCGAGCAAGGGCGAGGGCCTCGGCAACCAGTTCCTCGGCAACATCCGCGAAGTGGACGCGATCGTCCACGTCCTGCGCTGCTTCGAAGGCGGCGACGTGACCCATGTCGAAGGCAAGGTCGATCCGATCGCGGATGCCGAGACGGTTGAAACGGAGCTCATGCTGGCGGACCTCGAAAGCCTCGAAAAGCGCGTTCCCGCCCTCGCCAAGAAGGCGACGCAGGGCGACAAGGAGGCGAAGGTCCAGGCAAGCGTGCTCGGCCAGGCGCTGGAGCTGCTGCGCGACTCCAAGCCCGCTCGGCTCACCGACCCGAAGGATGCCGAGGAGAAAATTGCGCTCGACAGGGCGCAGCTGCTCACCGCCAAGCCGGTCCTCTACGTCTGCAACGTCGATGAAGGCGATGCCGCGGACGGCAACGCGCACAGCGCCCGCGTCTTCGAGAAGGCGGCCGCGGAGGGCGCGGGCGCCGTGATCGTCTCGGCGGCGATCGAAGCGGAGATCGTCACCATGGCGCCGGAGGACAGGGGCGAGTTCCTGTCCGACCTCGGCCTTGAGGAAACCGGCCTCGCCCGCGTGATCCGCGCCGGCTACGACCTTCTCCACCTCATCACCTTCTTCACCGCCGGGCCGAAGGAATCGCGCGCCTGGACGGTGGAGAAAGGCGCCCGCGCGCCGCAGGCGGCCGGAGTCATCCACACCGATTTCGAGCGCGGCTTCATTCGCGCGGAGACGATTGCATTCGACGATTACGTGACCTTCAACGGCGAGGCCGGCGCTCGCGAAGCCGGCAAACTCCGCTCGGAAGGCAAGGATTATGTCGTCCAGGACGGCGACGTGATGCTGTTCCGGTTCAACGTCTGACAAGGAGGCGAATGTGGCCGACATGAGGATATTGGGACGCAGCGGGCTCGAGACCCCGCCCCTCATCTTCGGCGGCAACGTCTTCGGCTGGACCGCCGACGAGAAGACGAGCTTCGATCTCCTCGACCGCTTCGTCGGCGCGGGCGGCACGATGATCGACACGGCGGACACCTATGCCGCCTGGGTGCCCGGCAATGTCGGCGGCGAATCCGAAACGATCATCGGCAACTGGCTGAAGCGCCGCGGGCGCCGCGACGACGTGCTCATCGCCACCAAGGTCGGCTTCGACGGCGGGCTCGGCGCCGCCAATATCGCGCGCGCGATCGACGGATCGCTGAAGCGGCTCGGCACCGACTATGTCGACCTTTATTACGCCCACCGGGACGATGCCGAAGTGCCGCTCGAGGAGACGCTCGAAGCGTTCGACGCGCTCGTGCGGGCGGGCAAGGTGCGCGCGCTCGGGGCGTCGCAGATTTCGGCCGACCGCCTGGAGCAGGCGATGGCCATCGCGCAGGCGAACGGCTGGTTCGGCTATTCGGTGCTCCAGACCTGGTACAGCCTCGTCGAGCGACCGCGCTACGAGGAAGGGCTGCGGGATGTGGTGGGCCGCCGCGGCCTCGGCATGTGCGCCTTTTTCGCGCTGGCGAACGGCTATCTGACCGGCAAGTACCGCTCGGCGGCGGATCTGGGGAAAAGCGTCCGCGGCGATCGGGTGGAGGACTATGTCGCCGGAAACGGGCCGCGCGTCCTCGCCGCTTTGGACGAGGTGGCGCGGGATACGAAAGCGACGCCCGCCCAGGTCGCGCTCGCCTGGACCGCTGCCCAGCCCACGGTCACCGCGCCCTTGGCCAGCGCCCGGACCGTGGAGCAGCTGGACGAACTGCTCGGCAGCCTGGATCTGACGCTGAGCCGGGCGCAAATCGACGCGCTGAACGCCGCATCGGCCGAGCGGGCGGCGTAACCGCGCGCTGGCTGCGGCCGGAGAGGCTGGCAAACGGGTTTCGATCTGCTACTCTCCCCGTCTTGGCAGGAGGGTGCGGAATTGATCTATTTCGAGGATCTGGTCGTAGGCCAGGAAGCCTATCTCGGCCGTTACGAGGTGACTCGCGACGACGTGATCGAATTCGCGCGCAAGTTCGATCCTCAGCCCTTCCACCTCAGCGACGAGGCCGCTGCGAAGACGCATTTCGGGCGACTTGCGGCGAGCGGCTGGCATACCTGCGCGATGACCATGGCGGTGATCGCCCGCAACGTGGTCGAAACGGAGCAGGCGGGGCTGGGCTCGCCGGGCGTGGACGAACTGCGCTGGCTGAAGCCGGTCTATCCGGGCGACACGCTCCACGTGCGCTCGAAGATCGTCGAAACGCGGCCGTCGCGATCCAAGCCGGAGATCGGCTCCTTCCGATCCGAATGCACGGTCTCGAACCAGCATGACGAGCCGGTGCTGACCTTCACCTCCATCGTGCTGATGCGGCGGCGGCCGGCCTAGTTCCTCTCCATTCGCGGAGCGATGGGGAGGAATTCAGGCTCAGTCCCGCCGGTCCTGCCGGTTCTGGCGGCGGAGGCCGCGATAGTCCTGGCGCTGCTCGCGGCGATAGTCGCGGCGATCCTGGCGGCGGTCTTGGCGGAACTGGTCCCGTGTGACTTCGCCGCGCTGCAGGGCGCCGCGATCGTCGCGCCGCTCCTGGCGGAACTCGCGATTGTCGCCGCGCCGGTCCTGGCGGTAGTCGCGGTAGTTGCCGCGCATCTCGCGGCGATCCTCGCGCCATTCGCCGCGATCTTCGCGCCACTCGCGCCGGTCGCCCCGGTCCCAGCCGTCCCAGCGCTCCCAGCGGCGGTCGTTCCAGTTGCGGCCGGAATAGCGGCTGCGGCGGCCTTCCCAATAGCTGCGGTGGCGGTCGTTCCAGCGATACGGGCGGCGGTAGCTGTCGTAGACGTAGATGCCGTAGCCCGGATAATAATAATTGTCGTACCAGCCGTACCACGGGTCGGAATAGCCGCCGCCGTAGCAATCGTCGTAATACGGATCGCAATAGCCGCCGCCGTATCCGCCGGAATAGCTGACCCCCACGCCGCCATAGCCGTAGCCGTCGCCATAGGCGCAGGCGCCCAGCGACAATCCGGAAGCAAGGGCAAGGGCGGCGATGCGGAGGCGGCGGAAGGACATGGCGAACAGGCTCCCGAAAGCGCTTGGGGGATAACCTGCTGAAAACGGACGAGCTTCAGCCAAGTTCCTCCGGCGTAACGAAGCGCGGGGGGCCGCTGTCCCGATCCCGGACCTCGGCAGCCGAGTCTCGCGGACGCGGCTGCCGGCGGCGCGGTTCCTAGCCTTCGATCCCGGCGTCGCGCTTGGCGGCGTTGCTCTTCGCGATATTCTCGGGATCGAGCGGGCCGGCGACGCGCACGGTGCGCTTCGCCGTCGCCCAAACGTTCTTGTAGGCGAGGTAGGAAAGGATCGAGGCGAAGATCAGGAAGATCATGACGGCGAGCCCCGCGCGGTGGCGGCGCTGGAGGTTCGGCTCGGCCGTCCAGGTCAGGAAGGCGGACACGTCGTTCGCCATCTGCTCCATCGTCGCGGGCGTGCCGTCGGCATATTGGACCTGGCCGTTGCGCGTGATGGGCGGCGGCATGGCGATGTTGAGGTTCGGGAAATAGGGGTTGAAGTGCAGCCCCTGCCCCGGCCGGTTGTCCTCGGGCAGCGCTTCGCCGTCATGGTTCCGGTAGGTCTGCGGGTTGCGGTAACCCGTCAGCAGCGAGGAGATGTACTCCGCGCCGCCGTGACGCGCCTTGACGATCAGCGAAAGATCGGGCGGCGACGCATTGTTGTTGGCGGCGCGCGCGGCGACTTCGTTGGGATAAGGCGACGGGAAGCGATCGGCCGGGAGGCCCGGGCGCGTGGTCGCTTCGCCGGTGTCCTGGTTGATGTCGGGCACCTGGAATTCGGATGCGACCTTGCGGACTTCCGCCTCGGTGTAGCCGATCTCGCGCAGGTTGCGGAAGGCGACGTAGTTCAGGCCGTGGCAGCTCGCGCAGACTTCGCGGTAGACCTGGAAGCCGCGCTGCAGCTGCTGGTTGTCGAAGCGGCCGAACGGGCCGTCCGTCGAAAAGGCGATGCTGCGCGGATGCTCGTGAAAGCGATGCTCGGCCGTCTCTTCATGATCGGTGGTCATGTAGCGGTACGTATCCGCGACGAGCGACACGCTCGCCACGATGACGAAGCCGAGGCCGATCAGGATGCCCAACAAACGAACCATGACTCGAACTATCCCTTAATGAGCCGGCTGCGGCTGGGTGCCGCCGTCCGTCGCCGTATGTGTCGCCGGGCGCGTGCCGTAGGGCGCCGATTCTTCCGCTTCGCCGTGCAGCACGCTGGCCGAGATCGAGCTGGGCAGCGGCAGCGTCCGTTCGATCTTCGACAGGATCGGAAGGATGATGAGGAAGTGGGCGAAATAGTAGATCGTGCCGATCTGGCTGATCATCACATAGGGCTGCTCGGCAGGCTTGCCGCCGACATAGCCCAGGATCAGCACGTCCGCGACCAGCACCCAGAAGAAGATCTTGAAGGTCGGCCGGTAATTGCCCGAGCGCACCGGCGAGGGGTCGAGCCAGGAGAGGAAGAAGAGCAGGATGATCGCGCCGAACATGGCGATTACGCCCCACAGCTTCGCCGGCAGGATGAAGTCGATCGTGAAGGCGCGCAGGATCGCGTAGAAGGGCCAGAAATACCATTCGGGCACGATCTCGGCCGGCGTCGCCAGCGGATTGGCCGGAATGTAATTGTCGGCATGGCCCAGATAATTGGGCGCGTAGAAGATGACGGCGGCGAGCAGCAGCATGAAGATCGCGATGCCGAAGCCGTCCTTCGCCGTGTAGTAAGGGTGGAAAGGCAGCGTGTCCTGCGGCGTCTTGACGTCGACGCCGGTGGGATTGCCCGAGCCCGGAATGTGCAGCGCCCAGATGTGGAGGATGATCACCCCCGCGATCACGAAGGGCAGCAGATAGTGGAGCGAGAAGAAGCGGGTCAGCGTCGACTGGTCCGGCGCGAAGCTGCCGAGCAGCCACGTCTGCAGCGACTCGCCGATCAGCGGAATGGCGCCGAACAGGCCGGTAATCACCTTTGCGCCCCAGAAGCTCATCTGGCCCCAGGGAAGGACGTAGCCCATGAAGGCCGTCGCCATCATCAGGAGGAAGATGACGAGGCCGAGCAGCCACACCATCTCGCGCGGCGCCTTGTAGGAGCCGTAATAAAGGCCGCGGAAGATGTGGATGTAGGTGACGATGAAGAAGAAGCTCGCGCCGTTGGCGTGGGCGTAGCGCAGGAACCAGCCCTGGTTCACGTTGCGCATGATGTGCTCGACCGACTGGAAGGCCGTGTCGGCATTGGCGTTGTAGTGCATCGCCAGCACGATGCCGGTGACGATCTGCAGCGTCAGCGCGATGCCGGCGAGGACGCCGAAATTCCAGAAATGGTTGAGGTTGCGCGGCACCGGATAGCCGCCGCCCACCGCCCCGTAGACGAGGCGCGGCAGCGGCAGCCGCTGATCGATCCAGCGCATGAAGCCGGACTTGGGTTCGTATGCTTGCGCCCAGTGAAACGCCATCTTGCCTTACCTCAGCCGATCCGGACCGTCGTGTCCGTAAGGAATTCGTATTCCGGCACCTCGAGATTGATCGGGGCCGGGCCGCTGCGGATCCGGCCCGCAGTGTCGTAGTGCGAGCCGTGGCACGGGCAGAAATAGCCGTGATAATCGCCGCGATTCTCGCCTTCCGCAGTGCCGAGCGGAACGCAGCCGAGATGGGTGCAGACGCCCAAAGTGATCAGCCACTGCGGCTTGCCCTCGGCGGTGCGGTCGGCCAGCGACTGCGGATCGCGAAGCGAGCCGACGTCGACGCTGTTCGCGTCGCGGATCTCGGCCGGCGTCAGGTGCCGGATGAAGATCGGCTGCTTGCGCCAGATCGTCTTGATCGCCTGGCCCGGCTGGATCTGCGACACGTCGACCTCGATCGAGGCGAGCGCGAGCACGTCCTGCGACGGGTTCATCTGGTTCACCATCGGATAGGCGACCGCCGCCACGCCGATGCCGCCGGCCGCCACGGCCGCGATGTTGAGGAAGTCGCGGCGCCGGACGCCGCCTTCCCCGCCGTTCCCATGACCGTTTTCGGGTCCGGGGCCGTGTTCGGGACCCGCGGGCCCCGTGCCTTGATGATCAACCGTCGCCATAGAAACCTTCAGCGATCCAAACAGGAGTGCGTGACGCCGCTCCCACGGGAAGAGAAAGCGCGCGAAAAACGCCACACGTGCCGCGCCGGGTGCGGAAGCCTGAAACTCCCACCCCCTGGCGGCTCGCGGCGCCTGATAGCCGCGTGGCGCGCGATTTGCCAACAGCATTTTCCGCCAGCGGGCGGGGCGCGTTGTTGGGGTGTGGCACAAGGGGCGGCGCGTGACCGGTTGCGCCGGTGGGACACTCGCCGCAAGGAGCGTCAGGCATGCGCATCGCCCTCTTCGAACCCGACCAGGCCGGCAATGTCGGCACCATCCTGCGCACCGCCGCCTGCTTCGGCGTTGCCGTGGACGTGATCGAGCCCTGCGGCTTCCCCTTTTCCGACCGCGCCCTGAAGCGCGCCGGCATGGACTATGCCGCTCTGGCCGAGGTGAAGCGCCACCCCGACTGGGCGGCGTTCGAAGCGCAGGTCGAAGGCCGCCTCATCCTCTTCACCACCGCCCCGGATGCCCTTCCCCTGCCCGCAGCGGCCTTCACGCCGGCCGACACCCTCCTCTTCGGCTCCGAAAGCCGCGGCGCCCCTGCCGAAGTGCATGCCCGCGCGGAGCTCAGGGTGCGAATCCCGCAGGTGGAGGGCACACGGTCGCTGAACCTGGCGGTTGCGGCGGGGATCGCGGTGGCGGAAGCGCTGCGCCAAATGGGCTGGGCCCCCACTTTTGGTCCATGCGTGGTTTCCGCAGGTGGGCGGTGACGAAGGGTTAACGGCGCGCTTCTAGAGCGGGGGCTTGGCATTCGGCGCCATCCGACCCGAGGTTGGTTTCGTGCTTCAAATCCCAAGCGTCCCCTTTCTCGCCGGCATCCTCGACGCGGTTCCGCAAATCGTCTGGACGGCGGCGCCGAATGGCCCCTGCACCTATTTCAACAAGGCCTGGTTCGATTTCACCGGCGCCGAGCCGGGCGGCGACTTCGCGGAAGGCTGGGTGGCGGCCGTGCACCCGGACGACCGGGAGCGGATCGTCGCCTCCTGGCAGGACAGCGCGTCCTCCGGTCAGCCGTGGCGAAGCGAGTTCCGGCTGCGGAACGCGGCCGGCGACTACCGCTGGATGCTCGCCGAAGCCGCGGCGGAAGTGCATGGGGGCGAGATCATCGGCTGGTGCGGGACCTGCACCGACATCCACGACCGCGTCCTCGCCGAAGAGCAGCTGCTCCAGGCTGAGGCGAACCTGCGCAAGACCATCGACCACATCCCGCAGATGATCTGGTCGACCCTGCCGGACGGCCATCACGATTATTACAGCCCCTCCTGGTACAAGTTCACCGGCGCGGAGGAAGGCACGACCGACGGCGAGGGCTGGAGCGACATGTTCCATCCCGACGACCGGGAGCGGGCCTGGGCCTTGTGGCGCCGGTCGCTCGAGACGGGCGAGCCTTACGAGATCCAGTACCGCCTAAAATCCGCGACCGACGGCTATCGCTGGGTGCTCGGCCGCGCCTTGCCCGAGCGGGGCGAGGCGGGCGAGATCGTCCGCTGGTACGGCACCTGCACCGACGTCCACGCCCAGGTGACGGCCGAGCAGGCGCTTCGCGACAGCGAAGCGCTGCATCGGAGCATCCTCGAGGCGAGCGCCGATTGCATCAAGATCGTGAGCGTCGAGGGCAGGCTCGAGCTGATGAACCGGCCGGGCGTCCGCGCCCTCGAGCTGGCCGATTTCGAAACGGTGCGCGGGCGCGACTGGGCCTCGCTCTGGCCGGAGGCGAGCCGCGACATGGTTGCGCATGCGGTGACGGAAGCCGCCGCCGGACGGACGTCGCGATTCACCGGCTTCTGCCCGACGGCAAAAGGAAATCCGCGCTGGTGGGACGTGCTCGTCAGCCCGATGTTCGACGACCGGGGCACGGTCGTGCGGCTTTTGTCCATCTCGCGCGACATCACCGCGCAGCGCGAAGCCTCCGAACAGTTTCGCTGGGCGAGCGAGCATGATGCGCTGACCGCCTTGCCCAACCGGCGCTGCTTCCAGGCGCATCTCCAGGCGGCGACCATCCGCGCCATGGAATCGGGCGAGGCGCTCGGCCTCCTCCTCATCGACCTCGACCATTTCAAGCACGTCAACGACACGCTCGGCCATGCGGCGGGCGACCAGCTCCTCAAGACATTCGGGCAGCGGCTCAAAGGCTCGGTGCGGACGAGCGACTTCGTTGCCCGGCTCGGCGGCGACGAATTCGCGGTGATCCTCCACGGCGTGGTCAGCCACGGCGACCTTCTCACGGCGGGCGAATCGATCCTGAAGCGGCTCGGCGCGCCGATCAGCTTCGAAGGCCGGGCGCTGAGCGCCGGGGCGAGCATCGGCGGCGCCATGTTCCCCGAAGACGGCCAGAGCGCCCACGAATTGTTCAAGAATGCCGACACGGCGCTTTATGCCCTGAAGGGCTCGGGCCGGGGCGGCACGCGCATGTTCCACAGCCACATGCGCGCCGAAGCGCAAAAGGTCGCCTCGCAGCTCAGCCTGGCGCGGATCTTCGTCAACGAGAAATCGGTGACTCCGCATTTCCAGCAGAAGGTGGAGCTCGCAACCGGCCGGGTGCTCGGCTTCGAAGCCCTGCTGCGCCTCCGGCACCCGGCGCGCGGCATCCTCCCGCCCGACACGGTGGCCGAAGCGTTCAAGGATTACGAGCTTGCCAGCAAGATCGGCGAACTGATGCAGGAAAGCGTCTTCTCCGAGATGCAGGGGTGGCGCCGGACGGGGCTCGATTTCGGGACGGTCTCCATCAATGCCGCGCCGGCCGAATTCCTGCGCGACGATTTCGCCGAACGGTTCCTCGGCCGGCTGCAAAGGCACGGGCTTCCGCCCGAGCTGCTCGAGGTCGAGGTGACGGAGCATGTCTTCCTGGAGCGCGGCACCGAATATGTCAGCCGGGCGCTGAAGCGCCTCAACGAGGCGGGGGTGCGCATCTCGCTCGATGATTTCGGAACGGGATATTCGTCCTTGTCGCACCTTCGCGACTTTCCGGTCGACGTGGTGAAGATCGACCGCTCCTTCGTGTCCAAGATGCTGGACGAGCCGGAAATCGGCGCCATCGTGTCCGCCGTCATCGACCTTGCCGGGAGCCTGGCGATCGACGTCGTCGCGGAAGGGGTGGAAACGTCCGAACAGCGCGCCTTCCTCCGCAAGAAGGGCTGCGCGCTCGGCCAGGGCTATCTTTTCGGCCGCGCCGTGGAGGGCGTGGAGGTTCCGCTCCTGCTGCGCCGCTGAACCTCCGCCGCTTCCATCGGTTGAAGCGGGCGAAGGCAGCAGGAGAATCAGCGTGCACGATCAGGGCGGCAGCGCAGGCGGCGGCAGCGGCGGCGAAAGCCGGCCGCAGCAGGGCGGCGAAGGCGGCACCACCCGCTTCGGAATGGAAGACGGAGACAATACGGACGTCCCGGCCACCGGCGGGCCCGTGGACGACGACGAGACCGGCGAGGCCGGCTCCGGCGGCTAGCGCTTGCAAGCAACGCCCGGGCGCGGCAACGGCGTCGCCATGAACTCACTCGATCACGAACAACAAGCGGCCCGCGACTGGTTCGAAAGCCTGCGCGACCGGATCTGCGCGGAATTCGAAGCGATCGAGGCTGAAGCCGGATCGGACGCGCGCTTCCAATATCATGCGTGGGACCGCGCCGATCATGAAGGCGCGCCCGGCGGCGGCGGCGTCCGCGGCGTGATGAAGGGCCGCGTGTTCGAAAAAGTCGGCGTCAACGTGTCCACGGTGTTCGGCCGCTTCAGCCCCGACTTCGCCAAGTCGATCATGGGCGCGGAGGAGGACCCCAGCTTCTTCGCGACCGGGATCAGCCTCGTCGCCCATATGGCGAACCCGCACGTGCCCGCGGTCCACATGAACACCCGCTTCCTTGCCACCACGAAGCGCTGGTTCGGCGGCGGCGCCGATCTCAATCCGCCCATCCCCTATGAGGAGGACACGGCGGACTTTCATGCCCGCCTGCGCGCCGCCTGCGCCGCCCACGACCAGACCTATTACGACCGCTTCTCCAAATGGGCGGACGATTATTTCTTCATCCCGCACCGGGGCGTGCACCGCGGCGTCGGCGGCATCTTCTACGACCATCTCGAATGCAGGCCGGCGGGCGAAGGCGTGACGTTCGACGCGCATTTCGGCTTCACCCGGGACGTGGGCGAAGCCTTCCTCGACGTCTATCCGCGCCTCGTGCGGCGGCGGATGGGGGCGTCGTTCACCGACGCGGACAAGGCCCGGCAGCTCGAATGGCGGGGGCGCTATGCCGAGTTCAACCTGATCTACGACCGCGGCACCCTGTTCGGCCTCAAGACGGGCGGCAATGTCGACGCCATCCTGATGAGCCTCCCGCCGCTCGCGACCTGGAGCTGAGGGCCGACGCCCGCAATATCCCGGTCGTGACGATCCGAAACAGGTGCGGCAACTCCATCGCTGCACTCTCACCGCAGGCTTGATCCCGGGAACGCCGCCGCGCAAAGGCGTTCCCATGCATCTCACCGCCCTGCTCGTTCCCTCGCTGCTGAACCAGCTTCGCGCCGTTTCGGGATGGCTCGACAAGACCGAAACCTTTGCCGGCGCGGAGCGGGAGGGGAGCCTCGACGCGTTGCTCGCCCTGCGCCTTGCCCCCGATATGTTTCCGCTGACGACCCAGCTGCGCTTCCTCGCGTTCCAGGCGCAGGAGCCCGTCTATCGTCTTCGGGGCGCGGACGTGCCCGACGCCCTGCTCGAGGTCCGGCAGGAGGGCCGGGACGGCGCGGAGCGGCCCGGCAGTTGGCGCGAGGCGCGCGCCCGGCTGGGCGAAGCGGAACGCCTTCTCGGCGCCGTCGGCCCGGACGAGTTCGACGTGCCGGCGGGCGGAAGCGTGGCGCACGCGCTCCCCAACGGAATGATCTTCGACATGAGCCGGGAGCAATATGT
>DASVQT010000204.1:0-16049 GCA_036388975.1 Allosphingosinicella sp.
GGCGCGGCCGAGGCGGAAGCCGTCGGGCGCTCGCTGGTCGAGGGCCTGCGCGGCGGCCGTGCGCTCGCGCCGAAGGGCGAGGCACAGCTCGACCTCGACCTGTTCGAGGCCGACCGCTGCGTCGCCTCGCTCATCGCGAGCGTCGCGGCGCCCGGCGGGCCGAGCGACGTGTCCCTGCTCCTCACCGGTCCGCCGGGAACGGGCAAGACCGCGCTCGCGCAGCACCTCGCTTTGCGGCTCGACCGGCCGCTGGCGGTGAAGCGCGCGTCGGATCTGCTCTCGCCCTTCGTGGGCGGGACGGAGGCGAACATCGCGCGCGCCTTCGCCGAAGCGCGGGAGGCCGGCGCGGTGCTCCTGTTCGACGAGGTGGATTCACTCCTCCTCGATCGCGCGGAGGCGCAGCGGCCGTGGGAGATCAGCCAGGTGAACGAACTGCTCACCTGGATGGACTGCCACCCGCTGCCGTTCGTCGCGGCGACCAACTTCGCCCGGCGGCTCGACCCGGCGGCGCTCCGGCGCTTCGTCTTCAAGGTCGAGCTCCGGCCGCTTTCGGCGGCGCTGGCGGAGCGGGCCTGGGCCCGCTTCTTCGGCGGCGAAGCGCCCGCGGCGCTGGCGCGGGTCGCGGGGCTGACGCCCGGCGACTTCGCGGTGGTGAAGCGGCAGCTCCGCTACGGCGGTGCGGGAACTCCGCAGGAGATCCTGGCGGCGCTGGAAGCGGAAGCGCGGGCGAAGCCGGAAGCCTCGACGGCGATCGGCTTCTGACGGATCGGGGCGGCCTAGGCCGCCCCGGTTTCTCCGCGTGCGAGCTGGCGGCGAAGGTCCTCGAGCGTCGCTGCGATGTGGGCGCGGGTGAGGGCGCGCACCCGGTAGAGGCGGCGGCCGATCCAGGCGTCGAGCAGTTCGCGATGCTCCTCGCCCGCCCGGTCGCCGCGTCCGCCGGGCTCGAGATGCACCCGGACGTAGCGCTCCGAAAGGACGTGGAGACGGGCGAGGAACTCGGTCGTCACCGCCTGCCCGGAGGGCCGCACGAGAGCGATGTGAAAGGCGCGGTTCAAGGCACCGACATTTGCGCTTCCCGCATCGATGGCGCGGGCGAGCGCGGCCGAGGCCGATTGGGCGGCGTCGCGGTCCTGCGCGGTCGCGGCTCCGGCGCCCGCCGCGGCGGCGTTGGGCTCGAGCTTGAGGCGCAGCTCGTACACGTCCTCGGCTTCGGCGGCGGACAGTGCGCGCACGAAGAAGCCGCGGTTCGGCTCGGCGCGCACCAGCCCTTCCTGCTCGAGCCGCGCCAGCGCTTCGCGCAAAGGAATCTTGCTCACGCCGAGCTCGGCGGCGAGCGCGTCCTGTCGCACGGGCCGCCCGGCGGCGACCGAGCCCGAAAGGATCCGGTCGCGAAGCGCTTCGACGACGCCGCTCATGTCACGGAAAAGCCCCGCCAGAAGAGGTCCGCACGGTCCACCCAGATGGTGTTGAAGCCGGTGGACACCGCCGAGCCTTCGATGGAGGGAATGATCGCGTCGTGATCGCCGACCGTTGCGGCCTCTTCGACCCGCCCGATGAAGCGCGAGCCGATATAGCTTTCGTGCACGAACCTGTCGCCGACCTGGAGCCGCCCGGTGGCGGCGAGGTGGGCGAGGCGGGCCGAGGTGCCGGTGCCGCACGGGCTGCGGTCGATCGCGCGCTCGCCGTAGAAGACCGCGTTGCGCCCGTCGGCGCCGTCGCCCTTCGGCGCATCCGCCCAAAGGACGTGGGATACGCCGCGGATCGTCTCGTCGAGCGGGTGAACGGGCTCGTACGTCTCGCGGACCAGCGCGCGGATCGTGCGGCTCAGCTCCACGATCCGCGCGGCGCCGAGCGCGTCGAGCCCCGTATAGGCCCCCTGCGGCTCCACGATCGCATAAAAATTGCCGCCATAAGCGACGTCCACGGTCAGCGGCCCGAAGCCCGGCACGTCGATCGCGATCCCGCGCGCGGCGAGATAGGAAGCGACGTTGCGGATCCGGACCGACGTCACCTTGCCCGCCTCTTGCGCATATTCGATCCGGATCGTCCCGGCCGGCACCTCCACAATGAGCCGCCCCGGCTCCCGCGGCTGGATGAGCCCGTGCTCCAGGGCGAACGTCACCATCCCGATCGTGCCGTGCCCGCACATCGGCAGGCACCCGCTCGTTTCGATGAACAGGATGCCGCAATCCGCCTCGTCGCCAGTCGGCGGATACAGGAACCCGCCCGACATCATGTCGTGCCCCCGCGGCTCGAAGCACAGGCTGGTCCGGATCCAGTCGAACCGCGCCAGAAAATCCTGCCGCCGCTCCGCCATGCTCCCCCCACGCAGCAACGGCGCCCCGCCCGCGACGAGGCGGACGGGGTTTCCGGCCGTGTGCCCGTCGATGCAGAAGAATGTGTGCCGCACGATCAACTCGCCTCCGCATTTCGGGAGCGTCGCGCCTTGTGCAAAGCGGGAGACTCGTTCGTCCCGAGCGTAGTCGAGGGGCGCACGCTCTGACTCCGTGCAAGCGCCCCTCGACTGCGCTCGGGACGAACGAGGTTTTTCATCTGCATCGCCCTGCCGTGGGCCGAGATGATCATTTGGCCTTCTCCGCCAACCCGAGCGAAGGCCGCGTCCGCGCCGCTTCCTCAACCATTTCCGTCACCTCCGCCCGCCGCACCCCGCTCAGCGTCATCCTCGGCATCCGCACCCGCTCGCTGCCCCGGCCCATGATCTGCTCGGCGAGCTTGATCGACTGGACGAGGTCGTGCTCGGCATCGAGGTGGAGGAGGGGCATGAACCACCGGTAGATCGCCCGCGCGCCCGCCAGGTCGCCGCGCTCCACCGCCGCGAACAAGGCGACCGACTCGCGCGGAAAGGCGCTGGTGAGGCCCGACACCCAGCCCGCCGCGCCGAGGATCAGACCCTCCAGCGCCACGTCGTCCAGCCCCGCCATGAGCGTGAAGCGCTCCCCGAACCTGTTGTAGAGGTCCGTAAACCGCCTCGGGTCCGGCGCGCTTTCCTTGATCGCCGCGACGTTCGCCACCTCCGCCAGCCGCTCCAGGACATCGAAGCCGATGGACACGCGATAGGCCGGCGGATTGTTGTACAGCATGATCGGCAGCGACGTCGCCGCGGCGACGGCGCGGAGATGCTCGAACAATTCCTCAGGCGTCGGCACATAGACCATCGCCGGAAGCAGCATCAGCGCGTCGACGCCCAGCGCCTCCGCATCGCGCGCAAAGGCGATGGCGCGCGGCGTCGTCAGCTCCGACACGCCCGCGACCAGCGGCACCCGTCCGCCGACCTCGCCCACTGCGGCGGCGAGGATCGCGCGCTTCTCCTCGGGCTCCAGCGAATTGTTCTCGCCGCAGGTGCCGAGCAGGATGAGCCCGTCCACCCCGTCCTCGACAAGCGCGCGCTGCACGTGAACGGTGGCGGCGAGATCGACCGCAAGGTCTTCGACGAATTGCGTGGTCGCGGCGGGATAAACGCCGTGCCAGAGGGGGCGTGAAGCCACGTTTGGACTATCCTTCGTTGCTGTTCCAAATCGTATACGATACGCATCCGGCTATGTCAGCCCCTTCGATCCCGCGCACCATGATCGTCGTCGGCGGCGGCGTGATCGGCTTGAATTGCGCGCTGTCGCTGCAGGCGCGGGGCATCGCCGTCACTGTGATCGATCCCGGGATGCTGCGCCCCGCGTCCCTCGGCAATGCCGGCCACATCGCCGTCGAGCAGGTCGAGCCGCTCGCCTCGGTGGCGACGCTCCGCAGCCTGCCGCGCATGCTCTTCTCGCGCGGCGGCCCGGTGTCGCTGATGCCGCGCGAAATCGGCGCCTGGCTCCCCTTCGCGCTACGCTTCGCCCGCGCCGCCGCGCCCGCCCGCGTCCGCGCAGGCAAGGCGGCGCTTTCGAGCATCGCGGCGACCGCCATCCCCGCATGGCGCCGACAGCTCCAACGCGCCGGCGCCGCCGACCTGCTTCTCGACTGCGGCCACTATGCCGTATGGGAAACGCAGCGCGCCGCTGAAGCGGGACGCAAAAACTGGGCTGCGGCCGATACCGGCTCCGTCACCGTGCGCGATGCGTCGCGCGACGAACTCGCGCGGGTCGAAGCCCAGCTCAGCGTGCCCCTCGCCGGCGGCGTCCGCTTCGACGGCAGCGCCCAGATCGCCGACCTCGACCTCCTCGCCGCCGCCCTCGTGCGCTGCTTCGAACGCAGCGGCGGCATCCGCATCCGCGGCACCGCGGCTACCGTCACGCCAAGCTCGGTGACGCTCGAAACCGGCGAACGCTACGAAGCCGACGCGGTGCTCGTCGCCGCCGGCGCGGCGTCCGGTCCCCTGCTGGCCGGCGACCGCGTCCCCCTCATCGCCGAGCGCGGCTACCATCTCCAGGCCGCCGAAACCGACTGGCCGCTCGACCTCCCGCCCGTTGTGTTCGAAGAGCGCTCCATCATCGTCACCCGCTTCCGCTCAGGGCTCCGCGCCGCCGGCTTCTTCGAATTCGCACGGCCCGGCGCTCCGCCCGACCCCCGCAAATGGGCGCGCCTCCGCGCCCACCTCGCCGATCTCGGCATCGCCTTTTCGGAGCCCGCCGAATGGACCGGCGCCCGGCCGACCCTTCCCGACTATCTCCCCGCCATCGGCCGCACCGCCGACGGCCTGTTCTACGCCTTTGGCCACCAGCATCTCGGCCTCACCCTCGCCGCCGCCACGGGCGAGGCAATCGGCGCGCTCGCGGCTGGCGATGCGCCGCCGTTCGATCTATCGCCATTCCGCATCGAACGGTTCGGGAGGCGCGGGTGATCAAGGGTGTCGGCGGATCCAATGCGACGGCGGAGCTCGCGGCGCTCCGCCCCTGGGCGGACACGGCGCCGCCCATCTTAGCCGGCGAGCGCGCAGCGCGCCTTGAGCAGGCCCGACGCCTGATGCACGACCACGGCGCCGACTTCCTCCTGATCGGCGCCGGCGCGAGCCTGCGCTACTTCGCCGGCGTCACCTGGGGCGCGACCGAACGCCTCGTCGCACTGCTCCTGCCCCGCGCCGGCAAGCCGATCGTCATCGCCCCCGTCTTCGAACAAGGCTCGCTCGAAGCGGAACTCGGCATCGAAGCGGAGCTTCGCCTTTGGGAAGAGCATGAAAGCCCCTCGGCCCTGGTCGCGGCGGCGGTCGGAAGCGGTACGCTCGCCGTGGATCCCGAAATGGCGTTCGCAAAGGTGGAGCGCGTCCGCGAGGCCGCCCCTTCCGCCACCCTGGCCGACGGCTCGCCCATCGTCGACGGCTGCCGCGCCTTGAAGTCCGAAGCCGAACTCGCCCTCATGCGCCAGGCCAAGCGCATGACCCTCGAAGTCCAGCGCCGCGCCGCCCTGATCCTGCGCGAAGGCATGCGCGCCAGCGAAGTCCGCCGCTTCATCGACGACGCGCACCGCGCCCTCGGTGCCGCCGGCTCGACATTCTGCATCGTCCAGTTCGGCCGCTCCACCGCCTTTCCGCACGGCCTCCCCGGAGACGACGTGCTCAGCGAAGGCGACGTCGTCCTGATCGACACCGGCTGCGCCGTCCAAGGCTACAACAGCGACATCACCCGCACCTACGTCTTCGGCACGCCGACCGACGAACAGAGCCATGTCTGGGAGATCGAAAAGGAAGCGCAGCAGGCCGCCTTCGACGCCGTCCGCCCGGGCGTCCCTTGCGAGGAGATCGATCGCGCCGCGCGCCGCGTCCTCGAACGCCGCGGCTTCGGCCCCGATTACAAGCTCCCCGGCCTTCCCCACCGCACCGGCCACGGCATCGGCCTCTCCATCCACGAAGCCCCCTATCTCGTGCGCGGCGATTCGACGCCGCTGCGCCCCGGAATGTGCTTCTCGAACGAGCCCATGATCGTCGTCCCCGAGCGCTTCGGCATCCGCCTCGAAGACCATTTCCACGTGACGGAAGAGGGCGCGGCCTGGTTCACCGAACCCATGCCCTCCATCGACGAGCCTTTCGGCTAGTCGGTCTCCTCCGGCCACGGGCTCGGCCCCCCTTCCGCAATGAAGCGGTCGATCCGCGCATGGAGGACGGGCAGGGGCACCGAGCCGAGCTCCAGCACCGCGTCGTGGAAGCGGCGTATGTCGAACCGGTCGCCGAGCGCACGCTCCGCCCGGCCGCGCGCTTCCTCGATCGCCATCTGGCCGAGATAGTAGGACAGAGCCTGTCCCGGCCAGGCGATATAGCGGTCGACCTCCGTGCCGATCTCGTGCGCCGACAAGGCCGTATTGTCCGTCATGAACGCCCGCGCCCGCTCGCGAGTCCAACCCTTGGCGTGGATGCCGGTATCGACCACCAGCCGCGCCGCCCGCCACATTTGGTAGGAGAGCATTCCGAATCGGTCGTAGGGCGTCTCGTACATGCCCATCTCGACGCCTAGTTTCTCGGTGTAGAGCGCCCAGCCCTCGCCATAGGCCGAAATATAATATTCGCGCCGGAACTCCGGGTGCCGGCGGTTCTCGGCGGCGAGCGACATTTGCATCGCGTGGCCCGGCGCCGCTTCGTGCAGGGTTAGCGCGCGCAGCGAATAAAGCGGCCGGGAGGGAAGGTCGTAGGTGTTGATGAGGTAACCGCCCGGCCCGCCTCGCCCCGTCGTATAGAAAGGCGCGATGTCGTCCGGAACGGCGCGTATGGCGAAGCGGGCGCGCGGCTGGCGCCCGAACCAGCGCGCCGAAATGCCGTCGAACTGCTTGGCAATCCACGCGCCTTCGCGAAGCAGCTGCTCGGGCGTCGTCGCGTAGAAGCGCGGGTCGGTCCTCAGGAACGTGAGAAAGGCGGACAGGTCGCCCTGAAAACCAACCTCGCGCATGACCTCGTGCATCTGCGCGCGGATCATCGCCACCTGTTCCAGCCCGATGGCGTGGACCTGCTCGGCGGTGAGGTCGAGCGTCGTGAACTCGCGGATCTTGGACCGGTAATAAGCCTCGCCGTCCGGCAAGGTCGTCGCGGCGAGCGCGGTGCGCGCGCCCGGCACATATTCCGTGCGCATGAAGCGCAAGGTCTCGGCATGGGCGGGGATCACGGCGGTGCGGATCGCCTCCACCGCCCGCGCGCGCAACTCGGCATGGCGGGCGGCGGGCACGGCCCCGGCCATGTTGCGGAACGGCTCGTACCAGACGGTCGCTTCCGGGCTCGTCGCCTGCGCCACCGCGGCGAGGCCCGCGTCGCGCCCTTCCAGCGTGATCCGCGGCGGTGTGAAGCCGCGCGCCAGGCCCGCGCGCATGTTCGCGACCTGCTCGCGGAAATAACGCGGCATGCCGCGCAGCATGGAAATGTAGCTGCGATACTCCTCTTCCGTCCGCAGCGGCCGCCGCGCCGTATAGGCGAGGTCGCTCCAGAAGCTCGAATCGGAATTGAGCGGCTTTTCCCAGTCGCGGAAGCGCTGCGACGCCGCCAGCGTCTCGATCTGGTAGCGGAACACGTCGTAATCGAGCTGCCGGTCGGGCGTGAGCTGCGCGCGCTCGATCCGCGAAAGCTCGCCGAGCACCTGCTGCCAGTAACGCAGCCGCGCCTCCTGCGCCCGCGGCGTGACGTCGGGAAGCCGCGAGCGCACCCGGCTCTCCTCCTCGCCGCCTCCCGCCTCCGACTGCCGCCACCGCCATTCGCGCTCGTACAGCGCCTTGAAGCGCTGCTCGGCGGCACTGGGCGCCGGCTGCATCGCGGCGGTAAGGACGATGGCGGCGACGGGGAGGGCGGAGCGGATGAACGGGTGCATGGGGTATTGGTAGCCGAAGCCGCACGTCCTTCAAGCAGGATACGATCCTCGTTTGTCCCCAGCGAAGTCGAGAGGCGCGAGCTCCGACTCGGTGCCGCGCGCCTCGACTTCGCTCGGCGCGAACGAATCCAGGTTTCGTCGCTAAGGTCTCCGAGCGGATCGCCCACAACCTCGTGCCCGCCCCCACCTCGTTCGTCCCGAGCGAAGTCGAGGGGCGCGAACTCTGCCTCGGGCAGTCGTGCCCCGCAACCGCTTGACCCGGGCAGCGCTCCTGTTCAGGCGGACGAAATGCACGCAGCCGATTTCCTCCCCTTCGCCCATGCCCTTGCCGATGCGGCTCGGGCCGAAACGGTGCACCGCTGGCATTCAGGCGGCGCGGTGGACGGCAAGGCGGGCGGGCTCGATTTCGATCCGGTGACCGATGCCGACCGCGAGGGCGAGCGGGCGATGCGGGCGCTGATCGAAGCGCGCTTTCCCGATCACGGCATTGCGGGCGAGGAGTTTCCGGAAAAGGCGGGCGCCGGGCGCTGGTGCTGGAGCCTCGATCCGGTGGACGGGACCCGCTCCTTCATCTGCCGGCTGCCCACGTGGGTGACGCTCATCGCCCTGCTCGACGAGGGGCGGCCAGTGCTCGGCGTCATCGACGCGCCCTGCCTCGGCGAGCGCTATGCGGCGGCCGGCGCGGCGGCGACGATGCGGAGCGCGGCCGGCGAAGCGCCGCTGCGCACGAGCGGCTGCACCGACCTCGCCGAAGCGCGGGTCTCGACGACCGATCCGTTCATTCTCGGCGAAGGCGGCGCGGAGGCCTGGGACCGGCTCCGCCGCGCCGCGCGGACGAGCCGCTACGGCCTCGACGGCTACGGCTATGCGCGCCTCGCCGCGGGCTCGCTCGACCTCATCGTCGAAAGCCAGCTGAAGCCGCACGACTACAATGCCCTGATCCCCATCATCCGCGCCGCGGGCGGCTACATCGGCGACTGGCGAGGCGGCGAGGATTTCACCACCGGGCGGGTCGTGGCAGCGGCGAGCGAAGAGCTTTACGACGAGGCCATCGCCCTCATTCGCGCCTGAAACCAGCTTCGTTCGTCCCGAGCGTAGTCGAGGGGCGCGACCTCTGATTCAGTGCAGCGCGCCTCGACTTCGGCTGAAAGCCGAAGTTTATCCTGAGCGCCGCCGCAGGCGGCGTCGAAGGGCTCGGCACGAACGAGTCAGTAGCGTTGGAACTTAGCGGCTCAGGCCGTGCCTGAATGGCGCGCGCGCAGAACCGCGACCACCTCGTCCCAGCCGAAGCCCTTCGCCTCCATCAGCACGGTGAGATGGTAGAGGAGATCGGCCGTTTCCTCCGCTATGCCCGCCGCGTCCCGCGTGACGGCGGCCAGCGCCACCTCCACGCCTTCCTCGCCGACCTTCTGTGCGATTCGCGCCGGCCCTTCGGCGAGGAGCCGCGCGGTGTAGCTTTCCTCCGCCGGCGCCGCGGCGCGAACCGCCACGATCCGCGCCAGCTCACCCAGCCAGGCCGGCCCGTCCGGACCGTCGCCGCCGAAACAGCTCGCCGCCCCCGTGTGGCAGGTCGGCCCCGCCGGGTCGGCGCGGACCAGCAGGGCGTCATTGTCGCAATCCGCCGCGACGGAGACCAAGCGAAGCACGTTGCCGCTCGTTTCGCCCTTCTGCCACAGGCGCTGCTTCGAGCGGCTGTAGAAGGTGACCTTCCGCGAGCTCAGCGTCGCGGCCAAGGCGACGCGGTTCATATAGCCCAGCATAAGCACCTGCCCGGTTGCGGCGTCCTGCACGACGGCGGGCAGCAACCCGTCCATCTTCTCCCAGGCGAGCGCTTCGAACTGGTCTTCCGTCATCGCCGCATCTCGATTCCGCATGTGCTGAGATAATCTTTGAGGTCCGGAACCGGGATGATCCGGTCGTGAAACACGGTCGCGGCCAGTGCCCCGCTCGCGCCCGCTTCGAGGAAGGCATCGCGGAAATGATCCGGAGCGCCGGCGCCGCCCGAAGCGATCACCGGCACCTCCACCGCATCGACGACCGCGCGCGTGTGGGGAAGATCGTAGCCGGTGCGCACCCCGTCGCGGCGCATGCAGTTGAGCACGATCTCGCCCGCGCCCCGCTCGGTCGCTTCGCGCACCCAGTCGAGCGTGCGGCGGCCGGACTCGCGCGTCGCCTCGGGCGAGCCCGTATATTGCTTCACCAGGTAGTCGCCCTCCTGTTCGAAGCTGTCGACGCCGAGCACCACGCACTGGCTTCCAAAGTCGCGGGCGAGCTCTTCGATGAGGGCTGGGCGCTCGAGCGCGGGCGAGTTGATCGACACCTTGTCGGCGCCGGCATCGAGGCAGGCGGCGGCCTGGTCGCGGGTGCGCACGCCGCCGGCGACGGCAAAGGGGATGTCGATCACGCGCGCGATGCGGCGCACCCAGTCGGGATCGAGGCTTCGTCCTTCGGCGGACGCGCCGATGTCGTAAAAGACGAGCTCGTCCGCGCCTTCGCGGCTGTAGCGCAGCGCCGATTCGACGATGTCGCCGACGTCGCGGTGGTCGCGGAACTGGACGCCCTTCACCACGCGGCCGTCCTTGACGTCGAGGCAGGGGATGATCCTACGCGCAGGCACCGAGCGCCTCCTCGAGGTCGATGCGGCCTTCCCAAAGCGCCTTGCCGACGATCGCGCCCGCGGTGCGCAGCCGCCGCAGATCCTCGATCGAGGAAACGCCGCCCGAGGCCTGGATGGCGAGGTGGGGGAGGCGCGCCGCGGCCTCTTCCAGCAGCTCGAAATTGGGGCCGGCGAGCATGCCGTCGCGGCCAATGTCGGTGAGAAGAAGGTGGCGCGCCTCCGGAAAATCCGCGGCGACGTCCCAGAGGCTCGCGCCGCTATCCTCCGTCCAGCCGGAGACCGCGACCATCGGCACGCCGTCGGCGAGCCGCACGTCCAGCGACAGGGTGGTCCGCTCGGCACCGAATTCCGCGATGAAGCCGCGCACCCTCTCCGGGTCCGACACGGCGAGGCTGCCGACGACGACTCGGCCGACCCCCGCGTCGAACATGCGGGCGAGCTGGTCCCGCTCGCGGAAGCCTCCGGCGACCTGCAGCTTGAGCGGCGCCGTTTCCGCAAGCCTCGCAATGAGGTCGTGCTGCACTGGCCTTCGCGCCCGCGCCCCGTCGAGGTCGACGACATGCGCCCACGCCGCGCCGGCCGCGGCAAAGGCGGCGAGCGCTTCGGCCGGGTCCGACGCATAGGTGGTCGCCTCCTCGAAGCGGCCCTGAGCGAGCCGGACGACCTGACCGTTCATCAGGTCCATGGCGGGATAAAGGATCATGTGTCGAGCCAGGTCCTGAGAAAGCGCGCCCCCGCCTCGCCCGAACGCTCGGGATGGAATTGTGCACCGGTGAAGTTCCCCTGGCGCACCACGGCGGGGACCGCCCGCCCGTATTCGGCGCGCGCGAGGGTCGCCGGTCCGTCGTCGCAAGCGAAGCTGTGCGCGAAATAGACATACTCGCCCGAAGCGAGCCCGATCCCCGCATCGGCGACCTCGAGCCGGCTCCACCCCATGTGCGGCACCGGCATCCCCGGCGCCGCCGCGAGCCGCCGCACCCGCCCCGCAATGAGGCCGAGGCAAGCCGTATCCTCTTCCTCCGACGCTTCGAACAGAATCTGCATGCCGAGACAAATGCCGAGCACCGGCTGCTTGAGATCGCGGATCGTGCCCGCAAGCCCGCGCGCCTCGATCTCAGCCATCGCATAGCCTGCCGCGCCTACGCCGGGCAGCACCACCTTCTCCGCCGCCGCGATCTCCGCCGCGTCCCCCGTCACCCGCGGCGCGATCCCGAACCGCTCGAACGCGATCCCGACGGAGCCGATATTCCCGCAGCCGACGTCGACGATGACCAATCCGGTCACAAAACCCCCTTCGTGCTCGGCACCGCGTCGGCCGCGCCCTCGCGCGCGACGGCGGCGCGCAGCGCCCGCCCGAACGCCTTGAAGCAGGCCTCCGTCTTGTGATGGTCGTTCTCGCCCGCCACCCGGACGTGGATCGCGGCCCCCAGCGCATCGGAAAGCGAGCGAAAGACGTGCCGCGTCATCTCGGTCGGGTAAGCGCCGATATGGCTCGCCTCGAATGTCCCGTCGAACACGCTGTACGGCCGTCCCGAAAGGTCGATCAGCACCCGCGCTTCCGTTTCGTCCATCGGCAAGGCGAAGCCGAAGCGCCCGATCCCTCGCCGCTCCCCGAGCGCACGCGACAGGGCCGTGCCGAAGGCAATGGCGCAATCCTCGATCGAATGGTGCCCGTCGATGTCGAGATCGCCCTCGCAGCTCAGCAGCAGCGAGAAGCCGGCATGGGCCGCCACCTGATCCAGCATATGATCGTAAAAGGGAATGCCGGTCTCGATCTTGCGTGGGCTCGCGCGGTCGAGGTCGACCGCCACGGCGATCTTGGTCTCCCTGGTGTCGCGCACCACTTCGGCGCGCCGGGCGGGCGTTCCTTCCGGCGCCGCGCCGAAGGCGGAGAGGGCGGCCGCATTCTCCGCCTCCGTGCCGATCGTGAGCCGGACGCCGCCCGGCGCCGCATTGGGCCGGAAGCGCGCCCTGATGCCGAGCTGCCGAAGCTTCGCCGCCAGCGCCGCCGGGTCCTCCACTTCCAGGAACAGGAAGTTGCCGCCGCCGCTCCGCACGTTCGTCACGATCGGCGAGGCGGCGAGCAGGCCGGCGAGGCGCTCGCGCTCCGCCTTGATCCGCGCGATCCGCTCCGCGTGCAGCGCGCGCCGCGACGGCGCGAGCGCCGACATCGCCGCTTCGATGGACAGGCTCGGCAGCGGGTAGGGCGGCAGCGTCCGGGCGGCGATCGCGACCGTGTCCGGATGGCCGATGAAACAGCCGATCCGCGCCCCCGCCAGGCCGTAAGCCTTGGACAGCGTCCGCAGCACGACGAGATTCTCCGTCCGCGCGGCGACGGCGGCGAGGCTCGCGCTCTCCGAAAACTCGATATAGGCCTCGTCGAGCACCACGATCGTGTGCGGCAAGGTGGCCACCACCGCCTCCACCGCCGCCGCCGGCACCGGATTGCCCGTCGGATTGTTCGGGGCGCAGATAAAGGCGAGCTTGAGGTTCGGCTCCGCCGCGGCGATCAGCGCGTCCGCGTCGAAGTCGAAGTGTTCGTCGAGCGGCACTTGGAGGACGCGCGCGCCCTGCAAGGCTGCGAAATGCGCATAAGCCGAAAAGGTCGGCGTGCAGATCGACACCGCGTCGGTCCCGCCGCGGCAGAAAGTGCGCACCAATATGTCGATCGCATCGTCCGCCCCGCGCGTGACGATGAGGTTCTCCGGCGCCACGCCGTAAAGCGCCGCCATTGCACTGGTCAGCCGCACCGGTTGCGGCTCGGGATAACGGTTGAGCCCGGCGGCGAGCGCGCCGTCCGAAAGCGGCGGGAACGGGTTTTCGTTGGCGTCGAGCTTGATCGCGTCCGCCCCGAAGGCGTCGTTGGCATTTGCGGCGATGTCGAACGGCGCCAGCGAAAGGATTTCGGGCCGGGCGAGGCGGGCGGCGAGCGAGCTCATGCCGGCACCCCCTCCATCCGCGCGTCGGCCGCGCGGGCATGCGCCTCCAGCCCCTCGAGCCGGGCAAGCAAGGCGGCGGGCGCGGCGATGCGGCGCGCCGCTTCGGGAGTCACTGTCTGCACGCTGATCGCCTTTAAAAAGCTGTACACGGAAACGCCGCTCCACGCCCGCGCCGCCCCGTCGGTGGGGAGGACGTGGCTGGAGCCCGCCAGATAATCGCCGAACGTCTCGGCCGCGTGCCCGCCCGCGAACACCGCCCCGGCATTGCGGACCAGCGGAACCAGCGCGTCCGGCGCCGCCACCGCCAGCGACAGATGCTCCGGCGCATAAAGATTGGCGATCTCCACCGCTTCCTCCACATCGGCCGCGATCAAAATCCGCCCGTTCGCCAGCGCCGCCTCCGCGAGCGCCGCCCGCGGCAAGGTCCGCACCCCCTCCGCCAGCGCCTCCGCAACCCGCGCCGCGAGGCCGCGCGACGGCGTCGCCAGCAGCACCTGCGCCGAAGCGTCATGCTCCGCCTGGCTCAGAAGGTCCGCCGCCACGGTCGCCGGATCGGCCTGGTCGTCCGCCACCACCATCAGCTCGCTCGGCCCCGCCGGCATGTCGATCGCCGGCCCGCCGGCGAGCGACGACACATAGCTCTTGGCCTCCGCCACCCAGGCGTTGCCCGGCCCGCAAATCTTGTCGACCCGCGCGATCCCCCCGGCCCCGAACGCCAGCGCCGCAATCGCCTGCGCCCCGCCCGCCGTCCACACCGCGTCGATCCCGGACAGCTCCGCGGCCAGCGCGATGAGGGGATCGAGCCCGCCTTCGGGCCGCGGCGGCGTCACCGCGACGATCTCGCCCACGCCCGCCGCCCGCGCGGGAATGGCGAGCATCAAGAGCGTCGAGAAAAGCGGCGTCCTCCCGCCCGGCACGTAGAGCCCCACCCGGTCGATCGCCCGCCACACCTTGCGGACCCACAGCCCCGGCATGGTCTCCACCGCATGTTCCGCCGGCAGGCTGCCCTCGTGAAACGCCGCGATGTTGCGCGCCGCGAGCGCCACCGCCGCCACCGCGTCGGCGGGCAGCGTCCGCCGCGCCTCGGCGGCGAGCGGCGCCACCGCCACAAGCCGAGGCGCTTCGCCGTCCAGCCGCTCCGCCTCAGCGCAAAGCGCGTCCCACCCGCCGGCCCGCACGTCCTCGACGATCGCCCGCACCGCCGCCTGCAAGGCCGGGTCGCTGCGCCCCGCAGGACGGGCCAGCGCCTCCGCCCGTGCCGCGCCCGAAAGCTCGGACCAGATAAGCGTCTTCACATCATCATCTTTTCAATGGGGAGGACGAGGATCGCCGACGCGCCCGCCGCCTTCAACTTCTGCAGCGTTTCCCAGAAGACCGATTCCTGGCACACGGCATGAACCGCGAACCAGCCCGGCCGCCCGTGGAGCGGCAGCACGGTCGGCGCCTCCGCCCCCGGAAGGATCCGCGTGATCTCGCGCAAGGCCTCGCCCGGCGCGTTCAGCATGATGTACTTCGATTCCTTGGTCGCGAGCACCCCGCCGATCCGGCTCAGCAGCCGCTCCCCCTGCTCGGCCTTGGCCTCGGCCACGGGCTTCTTCGTCCGGATCAACACCGCCTCGCTGTCGAACACCGTTTCCAGCGCTCTCAGCCCGTTCGCCTCCAGCGTCGCCCCGGTCGAAACCAGATCGCAGATGAACCCGGCAATGCCGAGCCGCGGCGCCAGCTCCACGGCGCCGTTCATCTTCACGACCTCCGCCTCCACGCCATGGTTGGCGAGATATTTCGCCACCAGCCGCGGATAGGACGTCGCGATCCGCGCCCCCCGCAAACTCTCCGGCCCCTCCCAAACCGTCGCTTCCGGCGCCGCGAGCTTCAGCGTGCAGCGCCCGAAGCCGAGGCTCGCCACCACGTCGAAGCGCGGCTCCGCTTCGCCCAATGCGAATTCCTGAAGCACGTTCTCGCCGACCAGCCCGAATTCGCACACCCCGTCGGCGACGAAGGTCGGAATGTCGTCGTCGCGCACGAACATGAGGTCGGCCGGGAAGTTCTCCACGCGAGCCGTCAGCTCGTTGCGCCCGTTCTGGATCCTGAGCCCCGCGTCGCGCAGCAACTGCCGGCTGTAATCCGAAAGCCGCCCCGATTTCTGAATGGCGATGTGCAGCCGGCTTTCGTCAACGAGCATCGCCGCCTCCTCCCTTCACCGCGTCGATCGCGCTGCGATAGCCCCGGTTCGGCTCCTGCCGCAGGAACCGCGCGACGCGCACGATGGTTGTGGTCGAAACGCCCGTCGCATCGTGAATGTCGCGGTAGCTCAGCTCCGTTTCGTCCAGCAGCCGCGCGACGTGCCAGCGCTCGGCCAGCGTCCGGATCTCGGCCGGCGTGCACAGATCCGCGAGCAGGCGGCGCATGTCCCCCGCCGTTTCGGGCGCAAGCAGGGCGCGGCAAAGATCCCCGGTAAGCCGTTCCGCGTCTCGCGTCGGGGCGATCCGGCTGGTCGTATCGGCGAGCATGTTGTTCCAACGTGTTAATACAGTGAAACGTGCCCCTAGAGCCGAATTCGCCGAGGATCAACCCCTTGCGCTGCACGTCCAATCTGCCGTCATTCCCGCGAAAGCGGGAATCCAGCGGACGTTCGGGAAGGACGCCGCCGGCGGAGGCTTCGCCTGGATTCCCGCTTCCGCGGGAATGACGGAGAGGGGTCGTATTCCTCGGCGCCGTCGTTCCAGCCTGTTTGTTTGCCAGCCGCGTCTCATTTCCCGT
>DASVQT010000205.1:0-1811 GCA_036388975.1 Allosphingosinicella sp.
CCTGCCCCAGCGCTCCCCGGTGGCGACGAGCTCGAGTTCGATGATGCCCTTGGCGCCGAGGTTGATCGTCGCCGCGCCCTGTGCGTCCTGCTGCGCGAAGGGGATGATCACCCCGTCGGCGCGGCGCATCGCGGCGAGCACTTCGGGATCGCGCATGACATTGGCGAAATTGGGCGAGCCGATCTCCTCCTCCCCTTCGGCAAGGAGAACGAGGTTGACGGGCAGCCGCCGCCCCGAGGCGCGAAAGGCATGAAGCGCGGCAAGGAAGGCGCCTTCCGGCCCCTTCTGATTGACTGCGCCGCGGCCGCGTATCGCCCGGCCGAGCGGATGGTCGACGATCCGCGCTTCGAGCGGCGGCGAGGCCCATTCGGCGGGATCGTATTGCTTGACGTCGTACATGAAATAGATGCCGACGGTGCGCGGCGCCCCGGCGTCGATCACGCCGAACACGGCCGGAACGCCGCCCGTCTCGACCTTGCGGACGCGCGTAAAGCCCGCCTCCGAAGCGAGCCGCGCCATGTAATCGGCGCCTTCCTGCACGTTCAGCCGCTCGGCGGCGATGGTGGGGAGCTTGATCCAGTCGCGGATCCGCCCGACGGACGCCTGATAGCCCTCCTGCGCCGCCGCCCGGATCGCGTCGCGGTCGCGGTCGCGCCTGTTCTGCGCCAGGGCCGCTCCCGGCGAGAGTGCGATCGCCGCGGCCGCGGCGCCGGCGCCGATGACGGTGCGGCGGCTGGCGGCGAAGCCGCTCTTCGAGTCGGTGCGGTCCGTCATGAAGTTCCCCTTTTCTGTCGTCCGCGCGAGTAAACAGCGGGGCGCGCGTTCCGTCCAGCCGCGAGGCGAGGAACCGACGCGCGTCGGGCTTCGTTCGTTACGGCAAAGGAGTAGAGTATCATGGACGAACGGGAACGGATCGTGGAAGTCGAGCGCGAGCCTGTGGTGGAACGCCACACGACTGTGGTGTCGACGGGCGGCGACCGCGGCGGCGGCGGAACGCTGATCGCCGTGCTGGTGCTGATCGTGGCGCTGGTGGTGCTCTTCCTGCTGTTCGGCCGCGGGCTGATCGGCGGCGCGTCCGAAGCGACGGACGTCAAGGTCAACATCGAAACGCCGGACCTCCCGGCGGTTCTCCCCGAGAAGAAGTAAAAACCGCAGTCGCGCCAGGCGCCTCCGGCGCGCGCTCCGCTCAGTTGCGCGGCGCGTGCCGGCGGTAGCTCAAGGCCTCGGCGACGTGCACTCGGCGGACCTCCTCGCTTTGCGCCAGGTCCGCGACGGTGCGCGCGACGCGCAGCACGCGGTGATAGCCGCGCGCCGAAAGCCGCATCGCCTCCGCCGCCTGGCCGAGCAGGCGCCGTCCGGGCTCGTCCGGAGTCGCGACGTCAGCGAGGATCTCGCCGTCGGCTTCCGCATTGGTCCTGAGACCCTTGCCGTCATAACGCTCGGTCTGCAGCGAACGCGCGGCCGCGACCCGCTCGGCGACCTCCGCCGACCCTTCCGCGGGCGGCGGCAGCACGAGGTCGGTGTCAAACACGGAAGTCAGCGACACGGACGGGGTTGGGAGGACCGTCCACCAGCGGAAGCTAGTAAGAATTTGCTAGAAGGTAGCGCGAAAGATGAGCGCGTGAGGAAAGCTAGTGACAAAGATTGCAAACTTCCGCCAGAGAGCCATCGGTAAAACGTATGGCTCATTTGCTAGCCGCGTGCCTCTGCGGACACCATCGGGGCCTCAGAACACAGAGTCCCAGCTGGAAACTGAACTCGTCATCCAGCTAAATTTCACGCCCATCGTCAAAGATATCATCACCCAACCG
>DASVQT010000206.1:0-18593 GCA_036388975.1 Allosphingosinicella sp.
TGGGGAGGGGGACCACCCGTAGGGTGGTGGAGGGGTAGCTGGCTCGGCTTGCGCAGTTACCCCTCCACCATGCTACGCACGGTTCCCCTCCCCATGCGCCGCATGGGGAGGATTACGCCAGCTCCAGCGCCTTTACCGCCAGCCAAAAGCCCGTGATGAGGAACAGCGCCCCGATCGCATAGCGGATCGGCTGGACGGGGACGCTCTTCTGCATGGCCGAGCCGAGCACGGCCGCCGGCGCGTTGGCGATGAGGATCCCCGCGGTGGCGCCGGCCAGCGTCAGCGCCGCCGAATCGTAGCGTGCGGCGAGGGCGAAGGTCAGGAACTGGGTCTTGTCGCCGATCTCCAGCAGCGTCAGCGAAACGGCGGCGGTCACGAACGCGCCCGTCCGCCACTTCGCCGCCATGTCCGGCGGCTTGCGTCTGAGCAAACTCCCGGCGCCCGCCATGATCAGAGCCAGGGCGACAAGCAGCGACAGCGCCCGCGTCGGCACCAGATCGTGGATATAGACTCCGCCGAACGCCGCCACCGCGCCGTTGAGCAAAGCCGCGACCGCGAGTCCGGCAAGGATCGGCAGCGTTTTTCCGAATCGCGCGGCGAGCACGATGACGAACAGCATTGTCCGGTCGCCCCATTCGGCGAGCCCGGCGCCGACAAAGGCGGTGAGCAGTGCGTCCACTTACGCTCCGAGGCGGACGGACACGGAGGCGAGCATCGCCTGGGCCGCGTCCTCGTCGGCGCGCTCGCAGCGTATCGCGTCGCGCATGCGCTCGAGGTAGAGCGGCGAACGGACGCCGCTTTGCCGCATCGCTTCGCCCACGCGGCAGACCGGCTGCAGCCCATATGCGCCGGCCAGGCTGATGATCCCTTCCAGCCGCCGCTCGAAATCGCCGGGCGCGGCGCGCCGCGCGCAGTGGCTGAGCTGGTCCAGCCGGTCGCAAAGCTCGGCTCTCACCACCATCATCGCATCGCGGTTCTTCTGCATGGTCTCGCTCCCCGGCATGTCGGCAGGCAGGAGGATGCGCCCACATGGTTACCGCTTGGTTAAAGCCGCACCCGAACCGCAGCGTCCTGCAACCCGGGCTTCGGCGGGCTCAGCCCCGGGGATCTTTGAGGTTTTCGTGCTGCGCGTAGCGAAAACCGCCAGCCCTGAGCCTGTCGAAGGGCGGTTTGCAGCGCGCCGTTGCTTGACATCCCGCCTCCATCAAGGCAGAGGCTGCGGCGCTATGGGAGCGGCGGGAACGCCGCTTTTATTTTTCGCGAAACCGATATTTTCAGAGAGGCTGTCATGGCCAAGCCGACCACGGTCAAGATCAAGCTCGTCAGCAGCGCCGACACCGGCTTCTTCTACGTCACGAAGAAGAACCCGCGCACCAAGACCGACAAGCTCACCTTCCGCAAATATGATCCCGTCGTGCGCAAGCACGTCGATTTCAAGGAAGCCAAGATCAAGTGACGCGCGCCCCTTCGGGGGCATCGCCGTCCGGTGCCTCCGCGGGGGGCGCCGCAAGATCTTCAGCGGCCGGTTCTGCCTCCCCTTCGGGAGCCGCAGCATCGGCCGTTTCCGCATGCGCTTCGGCCGTCTCGGCCGCGGCTCCCGCCTCAGTGAACGGCTCCTCTTCCGGCACATGGTCCTCGGAAGGGGCTTCGGCCGCTTCAGGCTCCACCGCCGCCTCCGCCGCGGCCAGCAACCCCCGCACCGCTTCCATGAAGCGCATCAGCGAAATCGGCTTGGAGACATAGCCTTCCGCTCCCGCTTCGCGAATCCGCTCCTCGTCGCCCTTGGCCGCATAGGCCGTCACCGCCATGATCGGCGTGCGCTTCAGTTCCGCATCGCCCTTCATCTGCTCGATGAGCTCGAGCCCGGTGATGTAGGGCATCTGGATGTCCATCACGACGAGGTCCGGCGCGAAGCTGCGCGCGCGCGCCACCGCCTCGCGCCCGTCGCGCACCGGCTCGGCGTCGTAGCCGTGAGCGCGCAGCAGATCGCAGAAGAGCTTCAGATTGAGTTCGTTGTCCTCGACAACGAGGATTTTTTGTCCCACGCGGCACGCCTCTGGAAAGCCCCGCAGACACCTTAGGCGATGACCATTCAGGAAACAAACGAGGCCGAGCCCGCCTCCCTTGCCTTGGCCGCGCTCGGCTGGATCTTGAGCGACGACGCGCGCGCAGAGCGCCTGCTGTCGCTGACCGGCCTGACGCCCGACGATCTGCGCACCGGCCTCGGCCAGCCCGCCACGCTCGCCGCCATCCTCGCCTTTCTCGAAGGGCACGAGCCGGACCTCGTCGCCTGCGCCGAAGCGATCGGCGCGTCGCCCGCCGCGCTCGTCGACGCGCGCCGCAAGCTGGAGCGCGCATGACCGGCGGCGGCGCCCTTCAAACCGCCCTTCGACAGGCTCAGGGCTAGCGGGGCAGGGATGATTTACAAACCCGCTAGGGCTGAGCCTGTCGAAGCCCGGATTGCACCGCACAGCCGAGCTGGATTGCACTCATGACCCGCCCTCTCCTCATCACCGATTGCGACGAAGTCCTGCTCCACATGCTCGTCCACTTCGCCGACTGGCTCGGCGAAACCCACGGCTACGAGTTCCGGCTGGAGACGACGAGCTTCAAGGAAGCGATCCGCGACCGCGAGACCGGCGAACCGATCGAGATGGACCGCATCTGGCCGCTCCTCGACGGTTTCTTCGACGGCGAGATGCATCGCCAGAACGTCGTCCCCGGCGCGATCGAAGCGCTGCAGGCGATCGGCGAGGAGGCAGACATCGTCGTCCTCACCAATCTGGGCGACCGCCACCAGGCGAGCCGCGTCGAGCAGCTCGCCCGCTTCGACATAAACCACCGCGTCCTGTGCAACCGCGGCGGCAAGGGCGCGCCGGTGAAGGAGCTGCTCGCCGAGATGAAGCCAAGCGCCGCCGTCTTCGTCGACGATCTCGCCGTGCACCACCAGTCGGTCTCGGAAGAAGCGCCCGAAGTCTGGCGCCTCCACATGATCGCGGAGCCGAAAGTGGCGGGACACATGCCGGCCGCGCCCCACGCCCATGCGCGAATCGACGCATGGGAAGAAGCCGTGCCCTGGATCAAGGCCCGCTTCGCGGAAGGCCCCGCGCGCTAGCTTCCAACACCCGTTCGTCCCGAGCAGGGATCGAGTAGGGCGAAGCCCGTATCGAGAGCCGGGTCGAGGGGCCTGCACAAACGCCGGAGCCCCGTCCCTCGACCCGCCGTCTCGCCGGGCTCGACGGCTGCTCGGGACGAACGGAGGTGTTCGTCCGTCCGGAAGCGAAGCCGCGCTTACGCGCTCGCCAGAGCCGCCTTCAGAGCATCCGCGAGGTCCGTCTTCTCCCACGGGAAGAAATCGCCCTCGGCGTCGCGGCCGAAATGGCCATAAGCGGCGGTGCGGCGGTAGATCGGCTTGTTGAGGCCGAGATGGGTGCGGATCGCGCGCGGGGTGAGGCCGCCCAAGGCCGGCGCCGCCATGATCGCCGCTTCGATCGCCGCATCGTCGACCCGGCCGGTGCCGTGCGTGTCGACGTAGAGCGACAGCGGCTCCGAAACGCCGATCGCGTAGGCGAGCTGGATGGTGCAGCGGCTGGCGAGGCCGGCCGCGACGATGTTCTTGGCGAGGTAGCGGGAGATGTAGGCCGCCGAGCGGTCGACCTTGGTCGGGTCCTTGCCGCTGAACGCGCCGCCGCCGTGCGGGGCCGCGCCGCCATAAGTGTCGACGATGATCTTGCGGCCAGTCAGCCCCGCGTCGCCGTCCGGGCCGCCGATCTCGAACGAGCCGGTCGGGTTGATGTGGTAGACCGTCTCGTCGCCGAGCAGCTCGGCGGGAAGCACGTCGGCGACGACCTTGCGGACGTAGCTCTTGAGCTCGGCCTCCTTTTCGCCCGCATCATAGCCCTTGCCGTGCTGGGTCGAGACCACGATCGCGGTCGCCGCCACGGGCACGCCGTTCTCGAAGCGAAGCGTCACCTGGCTCTTGGCGTCCGGCTCCAGGAACGGCGCCGCGCCCGAATGCCGGTCGGCCGCCATGCGCTCGAGGATCTTGTGGCTGTAGTAGAGCGTCGCGGGCATCAGCGCCGGCGTCTCGTCGGTCGCATAGCCGAACATGATGCCCTGGTCGCCGGCGCCTTCGTCCTTGTTGCCGGACGCATCGACGCCCTGCGCGATGTGCGCGCTCTGGCCGTGGAGGTTGTTGGAGAAGATGAACTTCTCCCAATGGAAGCCGTCCTGCTCGTAGCCGATGTCGCGCACCGTTTCGCGCACCGTGCGCTCGATCTCCTCCTGAGCGCCTGGCGCCCAGGTGTCGTTCTCGTAAACGCCGCGGCAGCGGATTTCGCCGGCGAGGACGACGAGCTGGGTCGTGCACAAGGTCTCGCAGGCGATGCGCGCTTCCGGGTCCTTGGACAGGAAGAGATCGACGATCGCGTCGGAAATCTGGTCGGCGACCTTGTCCGGATGACCTTCGGAAACCGATTCGGACGTGAAGAGATAATTGCTGCGCATCGTGCGGGCTGGCTTTCCTGATGAAGGGAAAATGCGGATATAAAGAAGTCCTTATGTCCGCTTGGGGCTTGCCCCTAGCGGGCTTTGCGGCCGACTGCAATCGCCGCTGCGGCGAGCAGAAGCGCAAAGAGCATGGGCAGGACATTGCCGAGCCGCGCGAAGAGCGTCGGCGGGTGCGGCGGCGGCAGGCGCCAGTCGAGGAACGCGGCGCGCGCCGCCGGGATCGACGCGGAAAGATGCCCGTCGGCATCGATCACCGCCGAAATGCCGGTCGGAGTCGCGCGCAGCACCGGCAGCCCTTCCTCCAGCGCGCGCAGCCGCGCCTGCGCCAGATGCTGCGGCGGCCCCCAGGCGCCGAACCAGGCGTCGTTGGACGGGTTGAACAGGAAGTTGGGCCGGTCCGCCCGGTCCACCACTTGTCCTGAAAAGATGATCTCGTAGCAGAGCTGGAAGCCGACCCGGCCGACGATCGGCAGGTCGAACGTGCGCGGGCCGGGCCCAGGGTCGAATTCCAGATTGCCCGGCGCCAGCCGCGACAGGCCGATGGCGGAAAGGAGCGGCCGCATCGGCAGATATTCGCCGTAGGGCACGAGATGCGCCTTGTCGTAGCGCCCCAGCGTCCGCCCGGTCGCGTCGATGGCGAAGACGCTGTTGGTCGCGCTTGTCGCGCGCAGGCCGTCCTGCGAGCGGATGGTGATCCCGCCGGCGAGCAGCAGGTCGCCGGGCTGGAGCAGGCTCCGCACCTGCTCGCGCGTGCGCGCGGCCAGATTCTGGGCGAGGGGATGGCGGCGCCCGTCCTCCAGCGGCTCCGTCACCGCCGCTTCCGGCCACAGCAGCAGCCGCGGCTCGTTGACGCCCGCTACGGAAAGCTCGCCCAGGCGCTGCAGGATGTCGTCGGCGAAGCCGTCGCGCCATTTGTCCTGCTGGCCGATATTGGGCTGGACGATGCGGATTCGCGGCTGCGTGCTCGCCGGCTCGGTCGCGACCGCCGGCCACAAGGCGAGCGCGGCCGCGGTGATCGGCACCGCAAGCGCGGCGGCGCTCCGGTAGCGGCGCCGGAAGAGCAGGAACCAGGCCCCCGCTGCCAGCATCGCGACGCCCGAAAGCCCATAAGTGCCGACGACCTTCGACACCGCCGCGAGCCCGCCCGCGTCGAGCAGGGCGACTCCGGCCGGGTTCCAGGCGAATCCGGTGAACATGGTCGCGCGCAGCCATTCGGTTGCGATCCAGGCCGCCGCGAACCAGAGAACGAGCGCCAGCGGGTGCCGCCGCCCGTATTTCCAGGCGATGCCCGCCGTCATGGCCGGGTAGACCGCAAGGTAGAGCGAGAGCAGGAACACCGCGATCCAGCCGAGCCAAGCCGGCATCGCCGCCTGAAAGGTAAAGGCGGTCGCGATCCAGTTCAGCCCGACGCAGAAATGCCCCACGCCGAAGCACCAGCCCAGCGCCAGCGCCCCGCGCATCCGCCGCATGTCCGCGATCAGCCACATCAGCCCGGCGAATGCGGCAAGCGTCAGCGGCCAGATCCCCCACGGCTGAAACCCGCAGGCGGCCAGCGCGCCGAGAAGAAGGGCAATGAGATAGGGCTTCATGCGGGTGCGCATATCGCGGGAAATGGCGCGTGGGGCTAGCCCTTGGACTGAGCATTGCAGCCGGGCTTCGACAAGCTCAGCCCTGGCGGCGGTGGGGTAGGGTGCCGGGTGGAAAGGCCCACAGCCGCTAGCCCTGAGCCTGTCGAAGGGCGGATTGCAGCGCTCCGGCCGGGCTTCGACAGGCTCAGCCCTAGCGGTGAGGGGGCGAGGGTGCCGTGTTCCCCATTTCCGCCAGCCCTGAGCTTGTCGAAGGGCGGACTGCAGCGCTCCGGCCGGGCTTCGACAAGCTCAGCCCCAGCGGCTGTGGGTGAGGGTGCCTCCCGGCGCGCTCGCCCTGAGCCTGTCGAAGGGCGGATTGCAGCGCTCGGAAGCCAGGCTTACAGCGCAGGCCCATGACCCTCCCGCCCTTCCACCTCGCCTTTCCGGTCCACGATCTCGCCGCCGCGCGTGCCTTCTACGGCGGCCTGCTCGGCTGCCCGGAAGGGCGCAGCTCGGACCAATGGATCGACTTCGATTTCTTCGGCCACCAGATCGTCGCCCATCTCGATCCGGCCATGCAGCCCCGCCCGCACCACAATCCGGTCGACGGCCACGACGTCCCCGTCCCGCATTTCGGCGCGGTGCTCGACATGCCTCAGTGGGAAGCGCTGGCCGACACGCTCAGCGGAGCCGGCACCGCCTTCGTCATCGCGCCCACCGTCCGCTTCCGCGGCGCACCCGGCGAGCAGGCGACGATGTTCTTCCTCGACCCCTCCGGCAACGCGCTTGAGCTGAAGGCGATGGCGAACCCGGCCAATCTGTTCGCGAAGTGACGGCGGAGGGGCGCGGCCCTAGTCGCCCGCGCTCAAATACCGTCCGTTCAAATACACGAGCGGATGCACGTCGTCGCGCACCGCCACCTCCTCGACCACGCCGATGAAGATGGAATGGGTCCCGAACTGGTGATGGTCGATCCGGCGGCACAGCATCGAAGCCTGGGCATCGACCAGCCGCGGCGGCAGGGCGCAGTCCACGTTCCAGCCGCCGGTGAATCGAAGCGCGTGCTGGCTCCGGTCGGCGAACATCTGGGCGATCGGCTCCTGGTCGCGGTGGAGCACGTTGACCCGGAAGTGGGTCACGTCGCCCAAAGGCGCGTGCACCGCTGAAGCGCGGTTGATGCAGATGAGCAGGCTCGGCGGGTCCATCGAAATGGACGACACGGCCGTCGCCGTAATCCCCATCGGCTCTCCGCCGACGCAGATCGAAATGACGTTCACGGTGGAAGCGACGCGGCGCATCGCCTGGCGGAAATCGTCGGAAAGTCGGGGGTCGCTGTCGTCCATCGCGGCCTCCCTTGGCGAGGCGCCGCCCCGCTGGCAATCGCCATCGCGCGGCAGCAGCAGCTAAGTTCTTGAAAAAGCGAAGGTGCAGCAGGGTAGATCGTCGGGTTTTTGTGGAAAAGGGCTTGGTCCTCGTTTAGCTTTCGACTCGAAAGGGGCGGGGGCTTGTTCGAATTTCTGCTGGCGCCGGAGAATCTGCCGTTCGCGGTGGCTCTGGTTCTGATGCTCATGATCGGCGCCGTGGAAGCGCTCGGGCTCGGCATCGGCGCGGTCGGCCTTGACGGGGGCGTCCATGCGCATGCCGATGCCGACGCGGATCTGCTCGGGTGGCTTGGGCTCGGCCGCATCCCGCTCCTGATGCTGATCGTTGTGCTGCTCGCTCTCTTCGGCCTGGTCGGCATCGCCGGCCAGCAGCTCGCGGCCGCCTTTCTGGGCGGTCCGCTCTCGCCGTGGATCGCCGGCCCCGCCGCCTTCGTCTCCGCCTTGCCGCTCACCGGCCTCGCCGCGCGCGGCCTGGAGCGGGTCCTGCCGCGCGACGAGACCACCGCAATCTCGCTCGAAGACCTGGTCGGCCGCCGCGCCACCGTGGTCGTGGGCACGGCGCGCCAGGGCAGTCCGGCCCGCGCCAGCGTCCGCGACCGGCACGGTTTGACGCACTACGTCATGGCCGAGCCCACCGACGGCCAGGCCGTCGCCGAAGGCGGCACATTGCTCCTCGTCCGCCGCGAGGGAGAAATTTTCGTCGGGCTCGCCGAGGGCCAGGACCTGTTCGCCGCCGCCGCCGCCTCCGGGCCGCCGGCGCTTATGAGATAAAAGAGAGGGTGCAGACATGAACTTGATGAATACCGCCATTTACGCGGGCGTGATCCTCGCGGCCCTGCTGATCATCGGCCTGATCGTGACGCGGCTCTACAAGCGCGCCACCAAGGAGATCGGCTTCGTGCGAACGGGCTTCGGCGGCGAAAAGGTCGTCATCAACGGCGGCGCCCTGGTCCTCCCCGTCCTGCACGAGACCATGCCGGTGAACCTCAACACCGTCCGCCTCGCCGTGGAGCGCAAGAACACCGACGCCCTCATCACCCTCGATCGCCTCCGCATCGACGTGAAGGCCGAATTCTACGTCCGCGTCCGGCCGGACCGCGAATCGATCGCCATCGCCGCCCAGACTTTGGGCCTCCGCACCATGCATCCGGACAGCCTCAAGGAGCTCATCGAAGGCAAGTTCGTCGACGCCCTCCGCTCGGTCGCGGCCGGCATGACCATGAACCAGCTCCACGAGCAGCGCTCCGAGTTCGTCCAGAAGGTGCAGCAGGTCTCGTCGGCCGATCTCGCCATGAACGGCCTCGAGCTGGAGTCGGTCTCGCTGACCGGCCTCGACCAAACCTCGATCGACCATTTCAACGCCAACAACGCCTTCGACGCGGAGGGTTTGACCAAGCTCACCGAGCAGATCGAACTCCGCCGCAAGGCCCGCAACGACATCGAGCAGGAGACGCGGGTCCAGATCGAGGCCAAGAACCTCGAATCGGCGCGCAAGAGCTTCGAAATCTCGCGCGACACCGAATTCGCCCGGCTCGAGCAGGAGCGTGAAGTCGAAATCCGCCGCGCCGCGCAGAATGCCGAAGTCGCGCAGGAGCAGTCCGCCCGCGAGCGCGAGGCCGAGGAAGCCCGCATTCAGGCCAAGCGCCAGGTCGATTCGGCCCAGATTGAAGCCGCCAAGGTGATCGAGCAGGCCAAGATCGCCCAGGCCCAGGCGGTCGAGATCGCTCGCCAGGAGCAGCAGATCGCGGTTCAGAACAAGAGCCGCGAGGAAAGCCAGGCGAAGGCCGAAGCCGACACCGCCCGCGCCGCCGCCGTCGCCGCCGAGGAGCGCGTCGGCACCGCCCGCGAGACCGAAATCGCCGAGCGCGCCAAGCGCATCGAGCTGATCGACGCGTCCCGCGAAGCCGAGCGCGCCGCCATCGGCATCAAGGTCCAGGCCGAAGCCGACAAGCAAGCCGCCGCCGACCGCGCCGAAGCGCTCCGCCTCGCCGCACAGGGCGAGGCCGAATCGGAAAAGCTGCGCGCCGAAGCCGCCCGCATCCGCTTCGAAGTCGAAGCCGCCGGCCAGCGCGCCGTCAACGAAGCCGCGAACCTGCTCTCCTCGGACCAGATCTCGCTCCAGACCAAGCTCGCGCTCTTGAAGGTTCTGCCCGAAGTCATCCGCGAATCGGCCAAGCCGATGGAAGCGATCGACTCGATCAAGATCGTCCAGGTCGAAGGCCTCTCGGGCAACGGCAGCTCGGGCGGCGCGTCGCTGGGCGTCCCGGGCGGCGCCGGCGAAGGCAATCTCGCCTCCAGCGCGGTCGCCGCGGCGCTCCGCTACCGCGCCCAGGCCCCGATCGTCGACGGCCTCATGAAGGAACTCGGCTTCGACGGCTCCACCATGGAGAATCTCGTCGCCGGCGCCGGCGCATCGAGCACCGTCACCACCGTGGAAGACCCCACCACCCTGACGGCGGTGCCGACGGACGAGCCGAAGGCCTGAATTCCTCCCCATGCAGCGCATGGGGAGGGGGACCACCCGTAGGGTGGTGGAGGGGTGAAAGGCGAGGCCTCGTCACCTACCCCTCCACCAGCCTGGGGCTGGTCCCCCTCCCCACCGCTTCGCGGCAGGGAGGAACTACCGCCCCGAATATCCCGCCAGCACCTCGGCCACCCAACGCCCCGCCGTCAGCGCCCCGATGTCGCTCACGTCCAGCGACGGATCGAACTCGGTCAGATCCACCAGCCGCACCTTTCCGCACCGCCCCAGCATGCGCGCCGCCTCGAAGAACATGCGCACCGGCATTCCGCCCGGGCGCGCGCCCGGCGCCGCGGGCATCTGCCCCCGGTCGATCACGTCGATGTCGAAATCCACGACGATCGCCTCGACATGATCGAGATGCGCCAGCGCCGCATTCACCGCCCCGCCCACGCCCCACGATAAGAGATCGTCGATGGTGATCACCTTCGCCTTGGCCGTCACCGCGTCGAAATGCATCTTGGCGGTGTTCGCAAACGGCGCGAGGCCGATCTGGCAGATGTTCCGCCCGGGCAGCCCGTCTTCGAGGAGGCATCGCACTGGATTGCCGTTCATCGGCCCCCCATCCGTCTCCCGCATGTCGAAATGGGCGTCGAGCGTGATCAGCCCCACTTGGCTGAGCGGCAGCCCGAGCCCGTGCACCGCCGGCCGCGTAATCGCATTGTTGCCGCCCACCAGCATGGTCAGCGCATGCGCCCGGGTCGCACGCCCGACCTCCTCGCGGATCGGCAGGAACCCTTCCGCCGGGGAGAGGCCCTGCACCGGCACGTCGCCATAATCGGCGACGGCAAGCTCGATCTCCAGCGCGTCGGACAGGTCGTAGGTGCTGAAGCGCTTCAGCGCCCGCCGCACCGTCTCCGGTCCCAAGTCGCAGCGCCCGGGCGTCACCGACCCCGCCTCCATCGGCGCGCCGACCAAAGCCACTTCGCCCACGAGCCCGAGTAAATCCGCGATCGATCGCCAAGCCATGCTTTGCCCATAGCGCCGTGAGCGCCTAGAAAGCGAGGCCATGTGGGATCTGATGCTCGTCGATTGCAACGTCGCGACCATGGACCCGGCGGTGCCGGCGCCCTTCGGCGCGATCGAGAATGCCGCCATCGGCGTAGTCGACGGCAAGATCGTCGGCGTCGGCCGCCGCTCCGCGCTGGCGGGCTACCGCGCCAAACGAGTGGAGCTGCTGAACGGCGCCTGGGTCACGCCCGGCCTCGTCGATTGCCACACCCACCTCGTCTTCGGCGGCAACCGCGCCGACGAATATGAGCAGCGCCTCGGGGGCGCGACCTACGAGGAGATCGCCCGCGCCGGCGGCGGCATCGCGTCTTCCGTCCGCGCCACCCGAGAAGCGACGCTGGAAAGCCTCGTCGGGCAGGCCCGCCCGCGCCTCCGCGCCCTGATGAAGACCGGAGTCACCACGGTCGAGATCAAGTCCGGCTACGGCCTCGACATCGAGACCGAGCTCAAGATGATCGAGGCGGCAAAGGCTTTGGGCGAAGCGGAAAAGGTGAGGGTGGTCCCGACCCTCCTCGGCCTCCACGCCTTGCCCCGCGAGCAGAGCCGCCGCGACTTCGTCGATCTCGTCACCCTCGATCTCCTCCCCCGCGCCGCCGCGCTCGGCGTGAAAGCGGTGGATGCTTATTGCGAAAGCATCGGCTTCACCCCCGTCGAAGTCCGCCGCCTGTTCGAAGCGGCCCGCGACCACGGTCTCCCCGTCAAGCTCCACGCCGAGCAATTGAGCAACACCGGCGGCGCCCGCCTCGCCGCCGAGTTCGGCGCCCTCTCCGCCGACCATCTCGAACATGCCGACGAAGCCGCCGTCGGCGCCATGGCCGCCGCCGGCATGGTCGCCGTCCTCCTCCCCGGCGCCTTCTACGCCCTGCGCGAAACGGTGAAGCCCCCGATCGACCTCCTGCGCGCCCACAACGTGCCGATGGCGATCGCCACCGACTGCAATCCCGGCACCTCGCCGGTGCTCTCGGCAACTCTGATGCTCAGCATGGCCTGCACCCTCTTCGGACTCACTCCGGAAGAAGCGCTGGCGGGCATGACCGTGAACGCCGCCAAAGCGCTCGGCCTCACCGCCGAAACCGGCACGATCACCGTCGGCAAGTCGGCGGACCTGTGCATCTGGAACGTGTCCCGCCCCGCCGAACTCGCTTACTGGATCGCCCATCCGGGTCCGGAACGGAGGATCGTGGCAGGCGAAGACGCCTGAGAATGAGGAAGGGGCCACCCCACTACCGCTAGGGCTGAGCTTGTCGAAGCCCGGGTCATTTTCTAGGCGGAGCGGGTGAACCGCCCTTCGACAAGCTCAGGGCCAGCGGGGTAAGCAAGTTCGATGCACTCAAGACGCGACAACAGCCGCTCGATCCGCGCCCGCACAGGCCCGGACCTCGTCGCCAAAAGCTGGACCACCGAAGCCGCGGTCCGGATGCTCCAGAACAATCTCGATCCCCGCGTCGCCGAAGCGCCCGAGGAGCTCGTCGTCTACGGCGGCATCGGCCGCGCCGCGCGCGATTGGGAAAGCTACGACAAAATCGTTGAAACGCTGGAGCGCTTGGAAGGGGACGAGACCCTCCTCGTCCAGTCGGGCAAGCCCGTCGGCGTCTTCCGCACCCACGCCGACGCGCCGCGCGTCCTGCTCGCCAATTCGAACCTGGTGCCGAAATGGGCGGACTGGGCCCATTTCCACGAACTCGATCGCAAGGGTCTCATCATGTACGGCCAGATGACGGCCGGCTCGTGGATCTACATCGGCACCCAGGGCATCGTCCAAGGCACGTACGAAACCTTCGTCGAAATGGGCCGCCAGCACTACGGCGGCGACCTGTCCGGCAAGTGGATTTTGACGGCCGGCCTCGGCGGCATGGGCGGCGCCCAGCCCCTTGCCGCGGTCATGGCCGGCGCTCACTGCCTGGCAATCGAATGCCAACGCAGCCGCATCGAAAAACGCTTGGAAACCAGGTACTTAGATCACATGGCGACGTCCCTGGACGAGGCCCTCGAAATCATACGCTCCGCGGCAACTTCGCCAACATCCGTCGGCCTCCTCGGCAACGCCGCCGAAATCCTCCCCGAAATGCTCCGCCGCGGCATCCGGCCCGACGCCGTCACCGACCAGACGTCGGCGCACGACCCGGTCAACGGCTACCTCCCCGCCGGCTGGACTGTCGAGGAATGGATCGAAAAACGCGAGCGTGATCCCGCTGCCGTCGAAGCCGCCGCCCGTGCTTCCATGGCCGTCCACGTCGAAGCCATGCTCGCCTTCCGGTCGCAAGGCATTCCGACCTTCGATTACGGCAACAACATCCGCCAGGTCGCCCGCGACGAAGGGGTGGAACACGCCTTCGATTTCCCCGGCTTCGTCCCCGCCTACGTCCGCCCGCTCTTCTGCCGCGGCATCGGTCCGTTCCGCTGGGCGGCCCTCTCCGGCGACCCGGAGGACATCTACAAGACGGACGCCAAGGTGAAGGAACTCATCCCCGACGATCCCCACCTTCAGCGCTGGCTCGACATGGCCCGCGAGCGCATCGCCTTTCAGGGCCTGCCCGCCCGTATCTGCTGGGTCGGCCTCGGCCAGCGCCACCGCCTCGGCCTCGCCTTCAACGAAATGGTCGCGAACGGAGAGCTGAAAGCCCCGGTCGTGATCGGCCGCGACCATCTCGATTCGGGCTCCGTCGCCTCGCCCAACCGGGAGACGGAAGCGATGAAGGACGGCTCGGACGCCATCTCCGACTGGCCCCTCCTCAACGCCCTCCTCAACACCGCCTCGGGCGCTACCTGGGTCTCGCTCCACCATGGCGGCGGCGTCGGCATGGGCTATTCGCAGCATGCCGGCATGGTGATCGTCGCCGACGGCACGGCGGACGCGGCCCGCCGCCTGGAGCGGGTCCTTTGGAACGACCCCGGCACCGGCGTCATGCGCCACGCCGACGCCGGCTACGAAGACGCCATTGCCTGGGCCAAAGAGCAGGGCCTCGACCTCCCCATGGTGCACTCGTGACCCACCTCACCGTCATTCCCGCGAAAGCGGGAATCCAGTCTGATTCTCCGCTCGCGCTGCCCTGCGAAGCACTCCCGCTGGATTCCCGCTTTCGCGGGAATGACAGGGAATGGAGATGAACCCGGTACTTCTCCGCCCCGGGGCGGTCCCGCTCGCCGAGCTGCGTGCCATCTGGTCGGGGGCCCCGGTCTCGCTGGCCGGCGAAGGTTGGCGCGCGGTCGAAGAGGCCGCCCAGCGGGTGTCCGCCATCGTCGCCTCCGGCCGCACGGTCTACGGCGTCAACACCGGCTTCGGCCTCCTCGCCCAGACCCGCATCGCCGACGACCGCCTGCTCGATCTCCAGAAGAACCTCATCCTTTCGCACAGCTGCGGTCTCGGCGACCAACTGTCGCGCAACGTCACCCGCCTCACCATGGCGCTCAAGGTCATTGGCCTCGCCCGCGGCCATTCCGGCGTCAGCCGCGCCGTCGTCGAGCGCATCCTCGCGTTGCTCGAAGCGGACGCTCTCCCCGTCATCCCCGCCCAGGGCTCAGTCGGCGCGTCGGGCGACCTCGCCCCGCTCGCCCACCTCGCCGCTGCTCTCATCGGCGAAGGCGAGATCGCGCTGGGCGGCGAAACCCTCCCCGCCGCGCAAGCGCTCGCTCGCCTCGGCCTGGAGCCGCTGGTGCTCGGTCCCAAGGAAGGCCTCGCCCTCATCAACGGCACCCAGGTCTCGGCCGCCATCGCGCTCGACACGCTGTTCACGGCCGAGCGCGTCTTCGCCTCCGCCATCCTCGCCGGCGCCCTTTCCACCGACGCCTTGAAAGGCAGCGCCGCCGCCTTCGATCCGCGCATCCACGAAGCGCGCGGCCAGCCCGGCCAGATCGACGTCGCCGCCATGCTTCTCCGCCTCATCTCCGGGAGCGGCATCCTCGCCTCGCACAGCGATTGCGGGCGGGTGCAGGACCCGTACAGCTTCCGCTGCCAGCCGCAGGTGATGGGCGCCTGCCTCGATCTCCTCCGCAACGCCGCCCGGACGCTCGAGATCGAGGCCAATGCCGCGACCGACAATCCGCTCCTGTTCGGCGAGGACGCGCTGTCCGGCGGTAATTTCCACGCCCAGCCCGTCGCCTTCGCCGCCGACACGCTCGCCATCGCCTTGTGCGAGATCGGCTCCATCTCCGAGCGCCGCACCGCAGTCCTCGTCGATCCGAAGATGAGCGGCCTGCCGCCCTTCCTCGTCGCGGACAGCGGAGTGAATTCCGGCTTCATGATCGCCCAGGTCACCGCCGCCGCCCTCGTCAGCGAAAACAAGAGCCTCGCTTTCCCGGCAAGCGTCGACACCATCCCGACTTCGGCGGGCCAGGAAGACCATGTCTCCATGGCGACCCACGCCGGCACCAAGGCGCGCCGGATCGCGGGCAATGCCGCGGGAGTCGTCGGGGTCGAGCTGCTCGCCGCCGCCCAGGGCGTGGATTTTCTGAAACCCCTCGAGACTTCGCCGCCGCTCGCCGAAGCGCACCGCGCCATCCGCGCCGCCGTGCCCTTCTACGCAAGCGACCGCTACCTCGCGGGCGATCTCGCCTGGGCCAAAGCGGCGGTGCTGGACGGCGCGCTCGCGGCCTCGATCCGGGGCGAACTGTTCTGAGGGCCTAGAACATGCCCGCGTAGACGACCCGGTTCACGACCGCATTGACGATGCCGAGCACGACAATGGCGGCGATCAGGGTCACGACGAAATAGGCGACCGCCTTGTCGGGCGGCGTCTTCATGAGGATCGGGAGGCCGACGAACAGCAGATACAGGCTGTAGATCGCGCCCACGAGCGCCGCGATCGCGCCGAGCGCGGGAATGAGGAGGAGGATGCTCGCCACCCACACGGCCGTTGGATAGTAGGCCGCGACCTTCATCGCCTGCACCTGGTCCTTGCGGCTCCCGAAGGTCGGCGCGAGCGCGTCGATGATGAGCGCGACGACGTAGACCGACAGCAGGCCGAGCAGATACTGGACCACCATGCCCGCCACGATGGACCCGGTCGAAAGGCCGATCGCCACCCCGTAGACATTGCCCCGCGGCACGAACAGAAAGAGGCCGATCGCCATGGCGACCGGCGGGATCGCGGCGAGGATCATCACATAGGACGTGAACAGGGAGGCGACCGTCGCCGGCTCCCGATCGATCACCGCCCATTCGGGCTTCGGCTGGACGAGCAGGTCCCTCACCCGCTGCACCAGCGGCTTGCTACCGGCGCTAAGTGGGGGTGGCGCGGAAGGCTGCGGCGGCGGCGGTGAGGGCGAAGCGCCCGGCGTTTCGGGTGTGTCTTGCATCGGCTCCCCCTTCTTCTCGTTCGGACGCAACAAGAGCACGGATGGGGGAGGACTGCAACGCTTCCGAAACGATCGGTGGCGTGCGGCGCGTTCAGTGAACGGCAATGGTTTACCGGCTATGGATAGGCCATGCGCACCCTCCTCATTTTCGCTCCCGTTGCTCTATTTCTTGGGGGGTGTGTGGCGGCGCAGGTGGCGCAGACGGCGGTAGATGTGGTCAGCATTCCCGTGAAGGTGGTCGGCGAGGGCGTCGATGCGGTGACGACCAGCCAGGCGGAAGCGGACCGCCGCCGCGGCCGCGAGATCCGCCGCGAGGAAGAGCGCCTCGGCCGCGAAGCCCGCCAGCGCGAACGCCAGCGCACCCGCGAGGAGCGCAGGGCGCGCGAGGATGACGACGAGGGCTGAGCCCTGCAGCCCGGGCTTCGACAAGCTCAGCCCTAGCGGTTCGTTCTCGTCTGCGACCTTCCCACACCGCCAGCCCTGAGCCTGTCGAAGGGCGGGTTGCAGAACGCAAGCGTCCTAGCCCCGCTGCAAGTCCGCCAGGAAGTTCCTGATCCGCTCGGCATTCTTGCCGACGTCGCTGCCGCCGACGCGGCTCAGCGAGCGCATGTCGACCTCCGTTCCGCCGCCGCCCGGCGCCGGCCGGGCGCGGAGCACCACGTCGTCCTTGAAGCGGAAGAAGAAGGTCGTGTCGGTCGCTTCGAGGGCGCCCGCCGCGGGATCGACGCGGGCAATCTCCCAGCCTTTGCCGCGGGCGACCCGCTCGGCCCGCTGCACGGTTTCGGCGACGCTCCAGGGTACGCGCACGGTGCGCAGGTCCCCATAAGCCTCCGCGTGGAGGCGCCGCCAGCGCTCGACGGGCGGGAGCGGCTGGAGGTCGGCCCGGCTGGTCTTTTCGACGCTCTTGTAATTGTCCTCGCGCACCGGAAGGCGGCTGAACTGCGGCATGTCGGAAAGGTTGGTGGTGATGTCGTGGATCGGCGGCACGGAAAAGGCGGTGCGCGCGAGGCCGCCGAGATAGATCATGAACGCGGCCGCGACCAGAAGCGCGAGTAGATTGGTGAGAACCAGTTTCCGCTCCCGCCGTCCGAGCAGCAAGGCGAGGAGCGCAAGCGCGCCGCCCGCGCCGGCCGCGTAGAAGATGTAGCGCAGCGGCATCAGCCCGACCCGGAAATGCCACCAGCCCTGCCCGGAGCCGACCGCGAGGATCAGTGCCAGCAGCACCGATCCGAAGCAAAGCAAGGCGGCGAGCGCCGTCAGCCCTTCCGCCCAGTTCCGCCGTTTCGCCGTCTCCGCCATGCCGCCCTCCGCGTCTCGATCACGGCACGGCTACACGATCCCGTTCAGCGAAGCGAGGCGAAGGCCTCTTCGACATGCTCGACCTTGGTGAGCTTGCCTCCGTCGAGCTTCAGCACCAGCCCGGCGCGAGCCACGAGGGCGGGCCGGTGGGCGACGATGATCCGGGTGACGGGCAGGCCGGCGATCATCTCTGCGATCGCGCGCTCATTCTCCTCGTCGAGATTGGCCGTGCCTTCGTCGAGGAACAGGACGTCCGGGTCGCGGTAGAGCGCGCGGGCGAGCATGATCCGCTGGCGTTGCCCGGCCGAAAGCGCCGCGCCCATGTCGCCGATCAGGCTTTGATAGGCCATGGGCATCTTGACGATGTCCTCATGGATGCGGGCGAGGCGCGCCGCTTCCTCGACATGGTTCTGGTCGATGCGCTGGTCGAAGAAGGCGATGTTGTCGGCGATGGTGCCGGTCAGCAGGTGATCGTCCTGCATCACCGCGCCGATGCGCCCGCGCCAGCCCGACAGCGTCGCCGGCCCGAGCGGCACCCCGTCGACGACGAGCCGGCCGCTCGTGGGCGGAAGAAGGCCGAGCATGATCCGGACCAAGGTCGTCTTGCCCGCGCCCGAAGGTCCGACGATCGCGACCAGCTCCCCGGCCGGAATTTCGAAGTCGATCTTGTCGAAGATCGGCGCTTCCGTCGGCCCGTAGGCGAAGGTCAGGGCTTCGGCGCGAATCGCTGGGGCGGGGAGTAGGCCGGCGCGCGGCATGATGCGAAGATCCTCCCGCTTCTCGCCGACGATGTCGCTCAATCGCTCGAGGTGGACGCCGACCAGGCGCCAGCGCTGGAGCTGGTCGACGAGGGCGACCGCGCTGGTCATGAAGGCGGTGCGGTAGGCGACGAAGGCCAGAAGGAGCCCGATGGTGAGGTCCTGCGCGAGCACCGCCACCGCGCCCAGATAGACGACCAACAGGAACTGGAATCCGAACAGGAGATTCTCGGCAAGATCGAGCCGGATG
>DASVQT010000207.1:0-7215 GCA_036388975.1 Allosphingosinicella sp.
ACAACGGCAGCTTCTTCCAGGACGTGCCGCTGGTCGAGATCACCGCGACCAACAACCCCACTTTGCGGATCACCGGCGGCCGCACGCCGCTCAACTTCGCCTATCGCACCGAGATGGTCGGCGCGAGCTACCGCGAGCAGCCCCGCGTCGACCTGCGCAGTAGCGAAGTCGTGTTCGTCGGCTACGGCATCAATGCGCCGGAGCGCGGCTGGAACGATTATGAAGGGCTGGACGTGCGCGGGCGCACCGTCGTCATCCTCGTCAACGATCCCGACTGGCAGACGCAGACGCTGGACGGCCCGTTCGGCGGCCGCGCCATGACCTATTACGGCCGCTGGACCTACAAATATGAGGAAGCGGCCCGCCAGGGCGCGGCGGCGGCCTTTATCGTCCACCAGACCGAGCCCGCCTCCTACGGCTGGAACGTCGTCGAGAACAGCTGGACGGGCCCGCAGCATTATCTCGACCGGCCCGGCGGCAACATGGACCAGACCATCGTCAACGGCTGGCTGACCCAGGATGCGGCGCGCCGCCTGTTCGCCGCCGGCGGCCAGGATCTCGACGCGCTGACCGCCCGCGCCCGCCAGCCCGGCTTCCGCCCCGTGCCGCTCGGCCGCCTCCAGGCCTCGATGGACGTGTCCAGCACGATCGAGCGCCAGCAGTCGCGCAACGTCGTCGGGATTCTGCCCGGCCGCACGCGCCCGGACGAATATCTGCTCTACACCGCCCATTGGGACCATCTCGGCATTTGCGCGGAAACGGGCGCCGACCGCATCTGCAACGGCGCCACCGACAATGCGACCGGCACCGCCGCCCTCGCCGCCCTCGCCCAGGCGCATGCGCGGCAAAGGCCCGAACGCTCCATCGTCTTCATCGCCGTGACGGCTGAGGAATCGGGCCTGCTCGGCTCGCGTTATTATGCCGAGAACCCGATCTTCCCGCTCAATCGCACGGTGGCCGGGATCAACATGGACTCGCTCAACATGGCGGGGGTGACCCGCGACTTCATCGCCACCGGCGCCGGCAAGTCCGAGCTCGACCGCTGGCTGGAGCGCGCGCTCACCGCCCGCGGCATCCGCCTCACGCCCGAGACCACGCCCGAAGCCGGCTATTATTACCGCTCGGACCATTTCAGCTTCGCCCGCCAGGGCGTGCCGATGATCTATGCGCGCGGCGGCGAGGATCTGGTGAACGGCGGCAGCGCCGCGGGCCGCGCCTGGGCGGCCGAATATCGCGCCAGCCGCTACCACCAGCCCGGCGACGAATTCCTGACCAGCTGGGACTGGACGGGCGCCGTGCGCGACCTCGAAGTCTATTATGAGGTCATGACCGCGCTCGCCAACAGCCGGGAATGGCCGAACTGGAACCAGGGCGACGAATTCCGCGCCGTCCGCGATCGCAGCCGGGCGGGGCAGTAAAAGCCGATGACCCTGCGCCAGCCGCCCGAATGGGCCGATCACGACTTCGTCTGGATCGGTTTCCCGAGCCACGCCGATCTTTGGGAAGACGATCTCCTGCCCGCACAGGAGGAAATCGCCGCCTTCGCCGCCGCCGTGCATGCAAACGGCGCGGGGGAGGAGGTGTGCCTGGTCGCCGCCGATCCGGAGGCAGCCCGGCGCGCGGCCGAGCTGGCGCCGTTCGCCACGATCGTCGAGCAGCCCTTCGGCGACATCTGGCTGCGCGACACCGGGCCGATCGTCCTCAAGGACGGAACGGGCCGCGCGGCGCACAGCTTCGGCTTCAACGGCTGGGGCGGCAAATACGAGCTGCCGGGCGACGACACGATCGGCATGCGCCTCGCGGAAGCCGCTGGCATCGACGCGAAGCGCTTCAACTGGATCCTCGAAGGCGGCGCGATCGACGTTGACGGCACCGGCCTTTGCGTCACGACCGAGCAATGCCTCCTCAATCCCAACCGCAACCCCGGCATGAGCCGCGACGAAATCGAAGCGCGCCTCCTTGCGGATCTCGGGATCGATCGCCTCCTCTGGCTCGGCGAAGGCCTGCTGGGCGACCATACGGACGGCCATGTCGACAATCTCGCCCGCTTCGTGGCGGAAGGCGTCGTCGCCCTCCCCGCGTCGGCGGGCCCGGACGACCCCAATGCCTCGGTTTACGAAGACGCCCGCGCCCGCGCCGAAGCCTTCGGCCTCCGGGTGGCGCCCGTTCCCTCCCCCGGCCGCGTGCTGCGCGACGGCGAGGTGATTCCGGCCTCCTACATGAACTTCTACATCGGCAACGCCGCCGTGGTCGTGCCGCTCTACGGCGCCGCGAACGACGACGCGGCGGTGGAGGCGATCGGCGCCCTCTTCCCCAGCCGCCGCGCAATTGGCCTGCGCGCCGACCACGTCCTGACCGGCGGAGGCAGCTTCCACTGCATCAGCCAGCAGGTGCCGCGTTGAGGGGCTGCACGCGCATGACTGTCCCTCGACACGCCGTCTCGACTTCGCTCGACGGCTACTCGGGACCAACGGAATAACTATATGAACCGTTCGTCCCGAGCAGGGACCGAGCTTGTCGAGGGCCCGGGTCGAGGGACCCTGCGTGAAAGAGACACAATGACCCAACTCACCGTCGCCGCCCTCCAGCTCGCATTCGGCGAGGACCTCGAGGAGAATATCCGCAACGTCTCCGAGCTCGTCCGCGAGGCGGCCGCGAAGGGCGCCAAGGTCGTGCTCCCGCCCGAGCTCTTCGAAGGCCCCTATTTTTGCCGCACGGAGGACGAGGCCCTCTTCATCAACGCCAAGCCCGCCGACGAGCACCGCGCCGTGCTCGCCATGCAGGCGCTCGCCGCCGAGCTCGAAATCTTCATCCCGACCAGCTTCTTCGAAGCCGACGGACCGCACCATTACAATTCGCTCGCGATGATCGACGACAGGGGCGCTCTGATGGGCGTCTACAGGAAGAGCCACATTCCCGACGGCCCGGGCTACGAAGAGAAATTCTACTTCCGCCCCGGCAATACCGGCTTCAAGACCTGGAAGACGCCAGGCGCGACGCTGGGCATCGGCATCTGCTGGGACCAATGGTATCCGGAAACGGCGCGCACCCTGATGCTGATGGGCGCCGAAATCCTCTTCTATCCGACCGCCATCGGATCCGAGCCGCACGATCCCGATCTCGACACCAGCCGCCTCTGGCGCCGCGCCATGGTCGGCCATGCGGTCTCCAACGTCGTGCCCGTCGTCGCCTCGAACCGCATCGGCTACGAATGCGGCCAGCATTTCTACGGCCACAGCTTCATCTGCGACGAGCGCGGCGACATGCTCGCCGAATTCGGCGCGAACGAAACCGGCGTCCTCACCGCCACCCTCGACCTGGCGCAAGTGAAGCGCCACCGAGCCGCCTTCGGCTTCTTCCGCGACCGCCGCCCCGACCTCTACGGCCGCATCGCGCAGGATCACTGACGTGCCCGCCTCCGTCCGGTTCGCGAACAGCCAGAAAGAGCCGCTCGACGTTTATGTGGAGCCCTGGCCGGAGCGCTTCCGCCTCCAGCCGGGCGAGGAACTGGAGATCCGAGCCGCCGCGCCCGTCGTGGACGACTGGCTGCGCGTCGAATGCCATGACGAAGGGGTCACCTTGTGGGCCGATCTCGGCCACGAGCCCGAATATTTCATCGGCGGCGAGCCTGCGGCCTGGCGCAGCTGGACCGCCTAGGGGCGCAGCGCCAGCGCCCGTTCGAACACGTCCTCGAACATCTTCGCCGTCAGCCGACCCGTATTCTGATTGTAGCGGGAGCAATGATAGCTATCGATCAGCGTCAGCCCGTTGGGGAGGCGATGCTCGGCGAGGTGGCCGAACCTGTAGTCGGCAAGGCGCCCGCCGGCCGCGCGTACCGCGGCATTGTGGCCGATCTGGCCGAGCGCCACCAACACCCGCGCCTGCGGCAGAGCCGCGAGCGACGCCTGGAAGAAGCGCCGGCAATTCACGATCTCCTCCGGCAGCGGCTTGTTCTGCGGCGGCAGGCATTTGACCGAATTGACGATGGCGACGCCGCGGAGGCGCAGGCCGTCGTCCGCCCGCTCCTCGTACCGCCCCTCCGCAAGCCCGAACTTGAGCAACGTGTCGTAGAGCAGCACGCCCGCATAATCGCCCGTAAACGGCCGCCCGGTCCGGTTCGCGCCGTGCTTGCCCGGCGCCAGCCCGCAAACGACCAGCCAGGCGTTGGGATCGCCCCAATTGCGCACCGGCGCGTTCCACCAGCCCGGATGCTCGGCCCGCAATTGCTCGCGAAAGGCGACCAGCCGCGGGCAGAGCGGGCAGTCGCGCGGCGCTTCGGTCGCGGGCGTCGGGCTTTCGATCGGCATGGATCGCGTCTAGGCGGCGCGTCATGGGGAAGACAAGCTACGCCCTCGCCCTCGGCTCCAACCGCCGTTCCCGGCACGGCTCGCCCGCGGAAACGATCCGCGCCGCCCTCGCCGCGCTGGAGCCCGACGCCGAGTCCGTTATCCGCACCACCCCCGCCCTCGGCCCCGCCGGCCGCGCCTTCGCCAATGCCGCGGCGCTGGTCACCACCGATCTCGACCCGCCCGAACTCCTCGAAGTGCTGAAGGACCTCGAGCGCGACTTCGGCCGCCGCCCGGGCCGCCGGTGGGGCCCGCGCGTTCTCGATCTCGACATCCTGCTCTGGTCCGGCGGCGCGTGGGGCGGAGACGGCCTCGTCATTCCGCACCCCGAGATGCGCCGCCGCCTGTTCGTGCTCCAACCGCTCGCCGACATCGCGCCGGGCTGGCGCGATCCCGTCACCGGGCGCACCGTCCGCCAGCTCCTCCACCGTCTCCGCCACGGGCGCGGTTGACCCGCGCCCCCGCCCCTCCTACTTGGCGCAGCCACGGGCCCTTAGCTCAGTCGGTAGAGCAACTGACTTTTAATCAGTAGGTCGCTGGTTCGAACCCAGCAGGGCTCACCACCCGTGTTTGTAAAAATCGTTCCGGCGCCCGCTTCCCATGGGCCGGGCGCGCTTGTACGTTCGCGGCTCATCGGGAGGGGCCCCCACGTGAAGCATTACCGCGTCAACAAGCTCGCCAAGCCGAACGGCGCGGTGGTGAAGACCAAGGACATCCTCGCGGAAAGCGACAAGCAGGCCGTGCAGGCGACCCGCCACGATCCCGACTGCCCGGTCTGCGACGTCTTTCACGCCGGCAAGAAGATCGGCTCGATCACCTGAGCCGGCCCGGGCGCCCGCTTGCGCCCGCCCCCGTCCAACACGCTTGACGCCGCCGCGGCTACCGCCTTACGAGGGCGGCAGAAGCGCGAATCCCACACGGGCGCAGCGCTTCGGCATCCAGAGCAGGCCTCGTCGCCTGCGCCAACCTGCCCTCCCCGGGCAAGGTGGCAGTCCCAACGGGACGATGCGGCCGGACGGCAACCAAAAGGGTGCTCCAGGCAACATCGTCCTTCGAACGCGCGAAGGACCGATCATGACCGCCATTTCCCTCCCCTCGACGCCGCCCCGAACCGCCGCGCCGCGCCCGCTGCGCATCGCCCTCGCCGGCTACGGCACCGTCGGCCAGGCGCTCGCCGAAAAGCTCGCCGCCCGCACCGACTACCGGATCGTCTCGGTCCTCGTGCGCGATCCCCTCCGCACCCGCGCCGTCGCTCCGCCGGTCCCGCTCACCGCCGACCGCCGGGCCTTTCTCGACGTCCCCGCCGACCTCCTCATCGACGCCCTGTCCTGCGCCGAAACGGGGGCGCTGCTCAGCGAATGGGCGCTCGGCCGCGGCCTTCATGTGGTCAGCGCCAGCAAGCGCGTGGTGAGCGGCTGCCTGCCGCTGCTCCGCGCCGCCGCCCGCCGCAGCGGCGCCGAGCTCCTTTACTCGGCAAGTGTTGGCGGCGGCGCCCCCGTCCTGGAAACGGTGGCCGCCGCTCGCGCCCGCGGCGAGGTCCGCGCGGTGGACGGCGTTCTGAACGGCACGGTCGGCTACATTCTCGGCCGTGTGGCGGCGGGCCAACCCTATGCCGGTGCCCTCGCCAGCGCGCAGCGAGCCGGCTTCGCCGAAGAGGATCCAAGCGAGGACCTGTCCGGCGCCGACGCCGCCGCCAAGCTCCGCCTGATCGCCGCCGAGGCCTGGGACCTCGACCCGCGCGAGGTGGACGTGACGGCGCAACCGCTCGATAAAGACGCGGTGGCGCGGATCGAAAGCAGCGGCGAACCCTGGGTGCAGCTTGCCCGCATCACTCGCGGCGGCGGGCGCGTTTCGCTCGTCCCGCTCCGCCTCGCGTCCCAACTCCCGCCGCTCTCGGGGGAAGGCAATTGCGCCGTCGTCACCCTCGCCGACGGAAGCCTGTTCACCTGCAGCGGCCGCGGAGCAGGCGGCGGCCCCACCTCAGCGTCGATCCTCACCGATCTCGCCCGCCTGTCCGCCCTCCGCGCCGCGCGCCCGGCGCCCTCATGCTGATGCACCGCGCGGCCACGCCGTGCCGGGACGTGGAGGTCCCCCTGCCCGCGGACCTCCAACGCTTCGGCGCGACCACGAGGGCGCGGCTTTCCGGAAACCCCGCCGGGCCGCTCGTCGTCGCGCTGGGCGGCATTTCCGCCGACCGGCACGTCTGCAGCCGCGGCGAAAGCGGCGGCCCCGGCTGGTGGACCGGGCTCGTCGGCCGGGGCGAGGCCATCGACCCCGCCCGGCACCGCATCCTCGGCCTCGACTTCGCCGCCGACCACGCCGGCCGCGCCGCGCCTTCGACGGCAGACCAGGCGCGCATCCTCGTCGCCGCGCTCGATGCGGTCGGAGCCGCGCGCGCCGACCTCGTCCTCGGCGCCTCTTATGGCGGCATGGTCGCCCTCGCCTTGGCCGAGCGCCACCCGGACCGAGTCGCGCGCGTCGCCGCCATCTCCGCCCCGTCCGCGCCGCACCCCGCCGCGACCGCGCAGCGCGAGCTCCAGCGCCGGGTCGTCGCCCTCGGCCTCGCCTCGGGCCGCGGCGGCGACGCGCTGGCCATCGCCCGCGGCATGGCGATGCTGACCTACCGCACCCCGCAGGAGTTCGCCAAGCGCTTCGCCGGCGGCCTCCCCACGGGCGACCCGCTCGACGCCTCCGAGGCCGGCGCCTATCTCCGCGCCCGCGGCGAGGCCTGGCGCGGCGTCATGACACCGGAGCGCTTCCTCAGCCTCTCGGCCTCGATCGACCGCCACCATGCCGATCCCGCCCGCATTTCCTGTCCCGTGCTCCTGATCGGCGCCGCCACCGACCGGCTCGTCCCGCCCGTCCAGCT
>DASVQT010000208.1:0-9226 GCA_036388975.1 Allosphingosinicella sp.
CGGCTGATCGAAGGCGACCTCCTTCAGCACGCAGTGGCTTACGCCGACGAGGTCAAGGACACGCGGCCGATCCGAAAATCGAGCGAGCTTGACGAGAAGCTCGCCGAAGCGCGCGCCAACCCCGGCTTGTTCGACGAGTTCCGCAAGGCGAATGCCCGCAAGTTCCGCGGCTTCGACGCGCCCGAATATAACGTCCGCGCCATCGAAGCGGCCGTCGCCAAGCCTTATGAGGAGGGCGTGCAGGACGAACGCCGCCTGTTCATGGAGCTGATGAGCGGCACCCAGGCGCGCGCTCAGCAATATTTCTTTTTCGCCGAGCGCAAGGCCGCGAAGATCGAAGGCCTTCCCGAGGACACGAAGCCCCGCGACATCCGCAAGGTCGGCGTGATCGGCGCCGGCACGATGGGCGGCGGCATTTCGATGAACTTCCTGTCGGCCGGCATTCCCGTCACCATCGTCGAGCAGCAGCAGGACGCGCTCGACCGCGGCGTCGGCGTGGTGCGCAAGAATTACGAAGCCTCCGCAGCGAAGGGCCGCTTCACCGAGAGCCAAGTCGAAGGCGCGATGGGGCTGCTGACGCCGACGCTGAGCCTCGAAGACCTCGCCGATTGCGACCTCGTGATCGAAGCGGTGTTCGAGAATATGGACGTCAAGAAGGAGGTGTTCGGCAAGCTCGACCGGATCTGCAAGCCGGGCGCGATCCTCGCCTCCAACACCTCATACCTGAACGTCGACGAGATCGCGGCCTCCACCTCGCGGCCCGAGGACGTGGTAGGCTTGCACTTCTTCTCGCCGGCCAACGTCATGAAGCTGCTCGAGGTCGTGCGCGGCGCGAAGACGGCGCCGGACGTGCTGGTGACCGCGATGCAGCTTGCCAAGAAGATCCGCAAAGTCGCGGTGGTGGCGGGCGTCTGCTACGGCTTCATCGGCAACCGCATGCTGATCCCGCGCCAGACGCAGGCGATGCGCCTCCTCCTCGAAGGCGCGACTCCGGAACAGGTCGACCGCGTCCATGTCGAGTTCGGAATGCCCATGGGCCCGTTCCAGATGGCCGATCTCGCCGGCGTCGACATCGGCTGGCACCGCGATCCGTCGCGGATCGAGAACATCCGCGACGCGCTTTGCGCGATCGACCGCTGGGGCCAGAAGAAGGGCGCGGGCTTTTACGATTATGACGAGAAGCGCCGCCCCTCCCCTTCCCCCAAGGTGCAGGAGATTATCGAGCAATTCCGGGCGCAGGAGGGCGTCGAAGCCCGCGAGATCAGCGACCAGGAGATCGTCGAGCGCACCCTCTACACGATGGTGAACGAGGGCGCCCTGATCCTGGAGGGCGGCTTTGCCCAGCGCGCCTCCGACATCGATGTGGTGTGGATCTACGGCTATGGCTGGCCGGTCTATCGCGGGGGCCCGATGTTCTGGGCGGACACGGAAGGCCTGCCCAAGATCCTCGAAGGCATTCGCCGCCAACAGGACCGGCTCGGGAGCGACTTCCAGCTCTCGCAGCTGCTTGTCAGCAAGGCGGAAGCGGGCGAAAAGTTCACCCGCTGATCCGCGCCGGGGAGGGGCCCGTGGGCGCGGCGGCAGGCACAGGGAGCCGCTCATGCTCGTGATCCTCTCCGCCCTTCTCGCCGCCCACGCCGCAGACGCCGCGCCGGCCGCAGCGCCCCAGCCCGTGCCCTTTGCCGGGCGGACCGGGCGGGTGGTGCGGCTGCGCTGCCACATGATGGAATGCGGCTGGCACCAGCCGCTGTCGATCGAGGCGGTGCGGCGGGGCGAAGGCTGGGTGCTGCAGAAGGTGACGGCGCGCCAGGGCCGGTCCGTCCACCGCTCGGAGACGCCGGGCCGCTACCGCCGCGGGCTGCCGATCGACTGGGAGGCGCCCAGCGACCATTATGTCCTCTGCTCCCGCGAGCGCCCGGCCGCCTTGTTCCGGAGCGAGGACGGGACCTGGATCGCCCACCAGCTCAATCTGTTCGACCTGTACGGCTTCGCTTATTCTTCGGCCTACATCTACCTGAACGCCTGCCACGGCGACCCTGAGGCGCTGTACGACGAGCGCCGTCTGCGGGCGCTCGGCTACCAGCCGGGCGGCGAAACCCGGCAGATCGAGCTCAGCGCGCCCGAAGCGATCCTCGATCTGCCGCCGCGCTGACCGTCCCCGCCTTCATCGCCGCGACGAAGCCGCGGACCGCCTTGGCGGGATTGCCCGGATTGTCGGCCATAAGGCGCACGATGGCCGAGCCGGAAATGACCCCGGCGGCACCGGCTTCCAGCGCGGCGCGAACATGATCGGGCTTGGAGATGCCGAAGCCGAAGACGGGCGGAGGCGCGAGGTTCTGGGCGAGCGTGTCGAGCATGTCGCGGTGGTCGAACGCCACCTCGTCGCCCGCCCCCGTCACGCCCGAGCGCGCGACGCAATAGGTATAGCCTTCGCCGAGCGCCGCGACCCGGCGCAGGGTCGCGTGCGGCGTGTTCTGCGCGGCGATCAGCACCGGCGCGACGCCCTGGGCGCGGGCGCATTCGACATAGGGCGGCGCTTCGAAGGCCGGCACGTCGGCGACGAGGACGCTGTCGACACCCGCGTCCGCGGCAGCCCGGTAGAAGGAGTCGCGGCCCCTCGCCAGCACGAGGTTGGCGTAGGTGAGGATGCCCACCGGAACGTCGGGGTGGCGGGCGCGGAAATTGGCAAGGAGGCGGAAGCAGGCGGCGGGAGTCACGCCGGCCGCGAGGGCGCGGTCGGCGGCCGCCTGGATGACCGGGCCGTCGGCGATAGGATCGGAGAAGGGGATGCCGACCTCGAGCATGTCGGCCCCGCCGTCCACCAGGGCATCGAGGATGGCGGCGCTCTGCTCCAAGCCCGGATCGCCGAGCATCACGAAGGCGCCGAACGCGCCCTCCCCCGCCGCTTCGAGGCGGGAGAACATGTTGCGGTAGCGGCTCATGCGCTCGGCCTCAGCAGGGTGCGGGCCTGGGTCATGTCCTTGTCGCCCCGGCCGGACAGATTGACGACGAGCAATGTCTCCTCCTCGGCCGCTTCGGCCATCTTCAGGGCGTGGGCCAGTGCGTGAGCGCTTTCGAAGGCGCAGATGATGCCTTCCGAGCGGGCGAGGAGCGCGAAGGCGTCGAGCGCGTCCCGGTCGGTGCAGCCGACATATTCGGCGCGGCCGCTGTCCTTGAGATGCGCATGCTCGGGGCCGACGGCGGGATAATCGAGGCCAGCCGAGACCGACCAGCTGTCGGCGATCTGACCGTCCTCGTCCTGGAGCACATAGGTCTCGGCGCCGTGCAGGATGCCGGGTCGGCCGCGAAGCAGGGTCGCGCCATGCTCCGCGCCGTCGAGTCCCTTGCCCGCCGCTTCGACGCCGATCAGGCGCACGCTCTCGTCGGCGGTGAAATCGGTGAACATGCCCAGCGCATTGGAGCCGCCGCCGACGCAGGCGATCACGGCGTCCGGGAGGCGGCCTTCTTCCTCCAGGATCTGTTGGCGCGCTTCCTTGCCGATGACGCGCTGATATTCGCGCACCATCAGCGGGAAAGGATGCGGTCCGGCGACCGTGCCGAGGAGGTAATGGGTGTCTTCGAAGCTCGCCGTCCAGTCGCGAAGCGCCTCGTTCACCGCGTCCTTGAGCGTGCGCCCGCCGCTTTCCACCGGGATCACTTCGGCGCCCATCAGCTCCATCCGAAAGACGTTGAGCTGCTGCCGCTCGACGTCGTGAGCGCCCATGTAGATGCGCGTGGGCAGCCCGAAAAGCGCGCCGGCGAGCGCGGTCGCGACGCCGTGCTGGCCCGCGCCGGTCTCGGCGATCAGCCTCGTCTTGCCCATGCGGCGGGCGAGCAGGGCCTGGCCGAGCACCTGGTTGGTCTTGTGGGCGCCGCCGTGGAGGAGGTCCTCGCGTTTCAGATAGATGCGCGCCATCGTGCCAGCGCCGAGCCGCGCGCAGCGGGTGAGCGGCGTCGGGCGGCCGGCATATTTGGTGAGGAGTGCGTGAAGCTCGGCCTGGAAGTCCTCATCCTCCTGCGCGGCGAGAAAGGCGGCTTCCAGTTCCTCCAGCGCGGGCATCAGGATTTCGGGAACGTAGGCGCCGCCGAATGCGCCGAAGCGGCCGGTCATCAGCATGAGCGGGGCTCCCGCCGGTCGGGGACGCGCAGGGCGTCGAAGAAGGCTTGCATCTTGGACTGGTCCTTTCGTCCGGGCGCCGCTTCGACGCCGGAGCTGACGTCGAGCGCATAGGCGCCGACCGCGGCGGCGGCGCGTGCATTTTCGGGATTGAGGCCGCCGGCGAGGATGCCGGCGGCGAGTTCGGACCGCCCCTTGAGGCGCGACCAGTCGAAGGCTTGGCCGGTGCCGCCGGAACGGCCGTTCACCGCCGTGTCGAACAGGATGCGGTCGCTGCCGGCGCGGGGCTCGGGCACGTCCTCGCCGACGGCGCCCGCCGCCCAGATCTCGGTTCCTGCGGGAAGCAGCGGGCGCAGGCCCTTGATATAGGCCGCATCCTCGTCGCCGTGGAGCTGGACGGCATCGAGGCCGAGCGCGCTCGCGCTCTGCGCCACCTGCATCAGCTTCTCGTTGCGGAACACGCCGACCGCCGACAGGCCCGCTTCGGACGCGGCGGCGGCGAGCGGCTCGGCCTGGCGGAGGTCGACGGCGCGCGGCGTGTTCGGAACCATGATCAGCCCGGCATAAGAGGCGCCCTGTGCCTCCGCCATCCGAACGTCGGCGGCATCGGTGAGGCCGCAGACCTTGACCCGGCCGTAGGCGAGCGCGCGCGCGGCCCGCGCCGGATCGTCGGCGCGCATCAGGGACGAGCCGACGAGAAAGGCGTCCGCATACGGGGCGAGGCGCTCCACGTCGGTACGGGCGGCGATGCCGCTTTCGCTTACGAGCAGGCGGTCGGCCGGTACAAGCGCGGCAAGCCGCTCCGTCACCGCAAGATCGACCTTCAGGGTCTTGAGGTCGCGATTGTTGATGCCGACGATGGGGGCGCCGAGCGCGACGGCGCGGCGCACTTCCGCTTCGTCATGGGCTTCGACCAAAGCGTCCATGCCAAGCCGAGCCGCCTCGGCGAGCATGGCCGCGGCCTCCTCGTCAGAGAGGACGGACAGCATGACCAGCACCGCATCGGCGCCGTGGAGCCGCGCTTCGGCCACCTGGCGCGGGTCGACCACGAAATCCTTGGCGAGGATCGGGCCGTCATAAGCGCCGCGGACGGCGGCGAGATCGTCCAGCGTGCCGCCGAAATATGGCGTGTCCGTCAGCACGCTGATCACGTCGGCGGAAGGCGCGTAAGCGCGGGCGATCGCGGCGGGATCGGCGCCGGCGCGGATGGCGCCGCCCGACGGGGAGGCGCGCTTCACCTCCATGATGAAGCCGGCGCCGGGCCGGGCGAGCGCGGCGCGAAGGCTCCGCCGCGTCGGCTCGGCGCGGGCGCGCAGGTCTGCGAGGCCGACGCCGGCGAGGCGCGCGGCGACGTCCAGGCGCTTTCTCGCGACGATTTCTCCGAGAACGCCCTCAGCCATGGGTCGCCTCGGAGAGGCGGGTGAGGATTCGGAACGGCTCGCCGGACGCGAGCGCGTCGGTGGCGCGGGCGACGCCCTCCTTCAGATCCGATGCGACGCCCGCCGTCATCAGCAGCGCGCCGGCGTTGAAGGCCACGGCTTCGATCTCGACCGGCCGGCCCTCGCCCTTGAGCAAGGCCGCCATGCGCGCGGCATTTTCCTCCGGACCGCCGCCCTTCAGGCTTTCGAGCGGGCGGCGGGACAGGCCCGCTTCCTCCGGCACGATGGTGAGCGGCTCGAACGCGCCGTCCCTGACTCGAACCGCCTGGGTCTCGCCGTGGAGCGCCATTTCATCGATGCCGGAGCCGTGGACGACGAGGGCGTTCCTGACGCCGAGCGAGTCGAGCGTGCGCGCCACCGGCTCCATGTGCCGCGCTTCGGCGACGCCGAGCAATTGCACCTGCGGCTCGGCCGGATTGAGGCAGGGGCCGAGGAGGTTCATGATCGTGCGCACCTTGAGCGCGCGGCGCACCGGCGCGGCGTGGCGCAGGCCAGGATGGTAGAGCGGCGCGAGCAGGAAGCAGACGCCGGTCTCGTCAAGCGCGCGGCGGGAGACTTCGGCCGAAACGTCCAGCTTCACGCCCAATTGCTCCAGCACGTCGGCCGAGCCGCAGGGCGAGGTCACGGAGCGGTTGCCGTGCTTGGCGACGGGCAGCCCGGCGGCGGCGGAGACGAAGGCGACGGCGGTGGAGACGTTGATCAGCGAGGATCCGTCGCCGCCGGTTCCGCAGGTGTCGGCATAAAGATAGTCCGGCCGCTCGAACGGCGCGTCCGCGGCGCGCAGGGCGCGGGCGGCGCCGATCATCTCCTCGGCGGTCTCGCCCTTGAAGCGAAGCGCGATCAGCATGGCGGCGATGAACGGCTCGACGAGGCGCCCGGCGACCAGTTCGGTGAACAGGTCTTCCGATTCGGCCTCCGAAAGGTCCGCCCCGGCGAAGAGGCGGTGAAGCGCGGCGTCGGGAGAGACGGCGGGCCGCGGAACCGGCGCGCCGTTGGCGTCGGTGTCGATGCGGGCGAGGGTGTCGTTGCGGTACATGGCGGCGATCCTGTGGCTTGTTCGATGGGCAATAAAAAACCCGCCGGGTTGCGGCGGGCCGTTCGGTTGGAAGACTGACCTTAGAGGGTCGTCACCATCGATGGGCGCGGGCCGCGGCGGACTGCATGTCGTGCCACCAAAGCCAGGCCTGAGCGCGCGCGCCGGCGGCCGCGGGTGCGGCGCCCGAAACCGGCAGAAGGATCGCGTCGGCGTTCATCAGGCGCGCAACTCACAGATTTCGCTGGGGTTCGTCAAGGCGGAATCGAGACTGGTGCGTTGGGTGGAGCGATGGCAGCGGATCAGATGAGCCTGTTCGAAGCGCCCGCGCCGGCGGGTCCGGAGGGTCTCGCCTATGCGGCGGAGCTGATCAGCGTGGCCGAGGAGGCGGCGCTGGTGGAGCGTTTTCGCACCCTTCCCTTCGCGCCGTTCGAGTTCCAGGGCTTTCTCGGCAAGCGCCGCACCGTCTCGTTCGGGATGCAGTACCGGTTCGACGGCTCGGGTCTCGCCGAAGCGGAGGCGATGCCGGACTGGCTCCTGCCGCTGCGCGCCAAAGCCGCAGCCTTTGCCGGGCTCGCCGCCGAGGACCTCGTCCACGCGCTGCTGATCGAATATGACGTCGGCGCGGGCCTGGGCTGGCACCGCGATCGGCCGGTGTTCGGCGACGTGGTGGGCGTGTCGCTCCTTTCGGAGGCACCCCTGCGCTTCCGGCGGAAGCGGGACGGCAAGTGGGATCGCCATGTCATTCGGGCGGCTCCTCGGTCAGCCTATCTGCTGCGGGCAGCCGCCCGGACCGATTGGGAGCACAGCCTCGCCCCCGTGGACGCGCTCCGCTACTCGGCAACCTTCAGGACCTTGCGCTAGCTGGGCCTCCCAAGGACCCTTTCGCGAGGAGGGGGACGGTTCCCCCCGGAACCGTCCCCCTCCCGCGCCCCCGAGGCGCCCCCGCGCGCCCCACGAAAACTCAGCTGTAGAAGATGTGGAGGCCGATCTGGTCCTGGCGGGCGAGGCGGCGGCCCCAGCTCGGGCTGACATAATCGGCGTGGTACCAAAGGACGTTGCTGTCGACGGCGCGGGCGGTGCCGGCCTGGGCGATGCGCGCAATGGCGACGGCCTTGCGCCACGCTTCGGAGGAGCGGTTGGCGGCGGGGATGCGGCCCGTCGCGTTGACGAAGGAGAATTGCCAGGGCTGCTCGACCACTTCGCAGACCGTGTCGGGATACTTGCTGGACGCGACCCGGTTCAGCACGACATCGGCGACGGCGAGCTGGCCCTGAAGCTCTTCGCCGCGCGCTTCGAAGTAGACTGCGCTGGCGAGGCAATCCTGCTCGGCATTGTCGGTTTCGACGCGGGCGGCGGCGGCGACCTGCTGTTCCAGCGTGCCGGAAAAGGCGGCGGTGGAACTGATCTGGGAAGCATGGCCTTCGGCGGGAGCGCCGCCGGTGCCGATCACAAGGGCGCAGCCGAAGGTCGCCACGGCAAGGGCCGCGGCACGAAACGTGCGGATCATCTGTCCTCGTTCTGTCTGTGCGGTATGCCGATCCCCCGGATGCGCACTTGGCGCATCCCCGATCGAGCCCCCGTCTCGCTGGGCTGCCGGCTCTCTTTGGAGCTCCTCGGCAGCGCCTGCTTTCGCGTTTTCGCTCTCGCTGGAGCGTCCCTGACCGAAGCGGTGATTCGGCGCAACAGACGCGCGCCTTATTTCGGACGAAATGGTTAACGCCGGCGACGAAATGAGGAACGAACGTAAATTGTTTGTAAATTCAGCGGGTTGGCGGCGCCTGCAGGCAGAAGTTGGAGGCGATCGAGGTGCTTCGCCTCTGAAAAAGCGGCGGAATTTCAGGGCGGTACGGACCGGCCGGAGCGCGCCCGGAGCGGCTGCAGAGGGCGCCCGGCAGCCGTGGCAACGGATCGTTGACCTTCGCGCCCGCCGCGTTGAGCGGGGCGGCAGTGCGCGTTAGGGGTTGCGGCAAGCGAAGGCGGCAGGAGGCGGCGCGGTGGCGAAGTGGCTGATGAAGTCGGAAGCCGGAAGCTATGGCTGGGACGACCTCGTGCGCGACGGCGCGGCGCTCTGGGACGGCGTGCGCAATCCGGCGGCGCGGCTGCACCTCAAGGCGATTAGGGCCGGCGACGAGGCGTTCTTCTACCATAGCGGCAAGGACAAGGCGGTGGTGGGCGTCATGCGGGTGACGGGCGAAGCGGTGCCGGACCCCAAGGATCCCGCATGGGCGGCCGTGCCCGTCGAGCCGCTGCGCCCCCTCCCCGCGCCGGTGACGCTGAAGGCGATCAAGGCCGAGCCGGCGCTCGCGGCGATGGAGCTGCTGCGCCAGAGCCGCCTTTCCGTGTCGCCGGTGCGCGAGGAGGAATGGGCGGCGATCCTCGGCCTCGCCCACGCCCCTTCGGAGCGCTGACGCTTCACCCCGCCGCACGCTCCCGCCGCGCGGCGACGAGGAACAGCCCGGCGGACAGCAGCCACGGCCCGGCCATGACCATGCTGAACATCGCGCCCAGGCGGTCCGCCGACAGCCCGCCCGCCGAGATCAGCAGATGCGCCGCCGCCACGACCAGCATCGCCGCCGCCATCCGCCCGGCGCGAAGCCGCGCCAGCGCCGCCCCCACGATTGCCGCCGGGATCAG
>DASVQT010000209.1:0-4442 GCA_036388975.1 Allosphingosinicella sp.
CATGGCGAGGACGATTTCCTGCTCTGCAAGGCGCACGGACTTGATCCGGTTTTCGCAGTTGAGGGGGACGGCAGGTACCGAAACGACTGGGCGTGGCTCGGCGGCCAAGGCAGCGTTATCAACCCCAAGTTCAACGCGCCCGATGGGCCGATCTGTAGCGACCTGAAGGTCACCGACGCTCTGATCGCCGCCAGTGCCGACTTCCAGCACAGCTACCCGCACAGCTGGCGCTCCAAGGCCCGCATCATCTTCCGTTGCACCCCGCAGTGGTTCATTCCCATGGACCGGCCGCTGGAGCAGCGCCCCTCGACTTCGCTCGGGACGAACGAAGTTGGTGCAAGCGCAGACGAGCTGCTCGGGCGCGCGCAGGACTCGTTCGTCCCGAGCGAAGTCGAGGGGCGCAGCACCGGCCTTGATGCAACGCTCCGCTCCACCGCCCTTTCCGCCATCGAAGACACCAACTGGGTCCCCGCCCGCTCCAAGAACCGCATCCGCTCCATGGTGGAAGGCCGCCCCGACTGGGTGATCAGCCGACAGCGCGCCTGGGGCGTCCCGATCGCGCTCTACGTCCACCGCAGGACCGGCGAGTATCTCAAGGACCCCGCAGTCAATAGCCGCATCATCCGCGCCTTCCACGAAGGCGGCGCCGACGCCTGGTTCTCCGCCGACCACCAGCAGATGCTGGGCAACGGCTACAGCCTCGAGGACTATGAACCCGTCACCGACATCCTCGACGTCTGGTTCGACAGCGGCGCGACCCACAGCTACGTCGTCGAAGCCCGCTACGGCGAAGGCGTGCGCGCCGACATCTATGTGGAAGGCTCCGACCAGCATCGCGGCTGGTTCCAGTCCTCGCTCCTCGAAAGCTGCGGCACGCGCGGCGTCGCACCCTACAAGGAAGTCCTGACCCACGGCTTCGCGCTCGACGGCAACGGCCGCAAGATGTCGAAATCCGTGGGCAACGTCGTCGATCCGCTCGCCATCATCCGCGACAACGGGGCCGACATCCTCCGCCTCTGGGTCGCCTCCACCGACTATTTCGAGGACGTGCGCATCGGCAAGGAAGTGCTGGCCGGCACCTCCGACACCTACCGGAAGCTCCGCAACACCTTCCGCTACCTCCTCGGCGCGCTGGCGGACTTCCGCGAAGAGGAGCGCGTCGCCCCGGCCGAAATGCCGGAGCTCGAGCGCTGGGTCCTCCACCGCCTCGCCTTGCTCGACAAGGAGCTTCGCGAGGCCGCCGAAGGCTATGAGTTCAACCGCTACACCCGCGCGCTCACCGCCTTCGCGCAGGACGATCTTTCCGCCTTCTTCTTCGATATCCGCAAGGACAGCCTCTATTGCGACGCCCCGTCGTCGCCCAAGCGCCGCGCCTACCGGACCGTCCTCGACACTGTTTTCCACGCCCTCGTGCGCTGGATGGCGCCAATCCTGTGCTTCACCACAGAGGAAGTCTGGGCAAGCCGCTTCCCCGACGGCGGCTCCGTCCACCTCCTCGAATGGCCCGAAATCGACACCGCCTGGGCCGACGAGGCGCTGGGGACTCGCTGGGCGCTGATCCGCCATTCGCGCGAGCGGGTGACCGAAAGCATCGAGCCGCTGCGCCGCGAAAAGACGATCGGCTCCAGCCTGGAAGCGAAGATCCTTTATCCCGAAGCCGAGCTCGACCTGCTCGCCGCCGACGCCGAGGAGCTGAAGGAAATCTACATCGTCTCCGAACTCGAGCCCGGCGCCACGGACGCCGTCGAAGTCACCCGTTCCGATTACGGCAAATGCGGCCGCTGCTGGCGGCTCCGGCCGGAGGTGCCCGAAGACGGCGCCCTGTGCAGCCGCTGCGAGGAGGTGGTCGGGTCATGAGTGACGCGCCCGCCCCGCAGGTCCGGCCGAATTCCAAGGCGCAGAGCATCCGCGCCTACGGCCTGGGCCTCGCGCTCTTCGTCTTCATCCTCGATCAGCTGACGAAATATATCGTCACCGTCCCGCTCCAGCTTCAGGAGCGGCGCCTGATCGAGATCTTCCCGATCTTCGATCTGAACTGGACGGAGAATCGCGGCGTCTCGATGGGCTATCTCACCGCCGACACCGATCTCATGCGCTGGGTCCTCGTCGCCTTCACCAGCGCGATCGCGCTCTTCGTTGCCGTCTGGATGTGGCGCGAGAAGCGCCGCGACGACGTGATCGGCCTCGGCCTCGTGCTCGGCGGCGCCGTCGGCAACATCGTCGATCGTATCCGCTTCGGCTATGTGGTCGACTTTCTCGACCTGCATTTCGGCGACATTCGCCCGTTTTTGGTCTTCAATGTCGCGGACGCAGCCATTACCATCGGCGTCCTGTTGCTCCTTGTCCGCGCGCTCCTGATGCGCGACAAGGGCGGCTCTCGGAAGGAATCCTGATCTCATGCGTATCGTGCCCGTTTCCCTCGTCGCCGCTTCGGCGCTCGCGCTTTCCGCCTGCGGCACCGGCGGCGTCCTCGGCCGCGACCGGCCGGACGAATTCGCCGTGGCACGCACCGCCCCGCTGGTGATCCCGCCCGATTTCGCGCTGACGCCGCCGCGTCCGGGCGAAGCCTCGACCGGCACCGATGCGCGCAGCCAGGCGCTTCAGGCCCTGTTCGGCGGCCCGCAGCCGCGCAGCGACGCGGAGCGCAACCTCCTTCAGCGTGCCGACGCCGACCGCGCCGCGCTCGGCGCCCGCTCGGTGGCCGCCGATCCGAACACGGCCGTCGTCGATCGCGGCCCGCTCGTGCAGACCATCGTCGCCCTCCCGGCCGGCGCCGGGCGCGAAGCCACGGTCACGACCACCCCGCAACAGTAAGAAACGGGAAGCGGCGCCTCACTCGCGGGGCGCCGCCCTCCTCACCCGCTCGGCGGGCTTAAAAGCCGACGCCGAGCGACAGCACCAGCCCCGCATCCTGCCCGGACACCGAAGGCAGGTTCGTATCGACGTAGCGCACGCCGATCTCCGCCGGCCCAAGCGTGTAGCTCCCGCCCACCGACCAGTTGGTATAGCTGCCGTACCGCCCCCAATCCTGCCGTCCGGCCTGGGCGCGAAGCGTCACCGGCGTGAACGGGATCCCCGCTTCGAGCTCGCCGAAGACGTAGAGCATGTCCTCGTTGCCGATCCCGTTTTGGCTCGGCGCGTACTTGACGCCGCCCGTCGCCTCCACCGGCCCCAGCATGTAGGACAGCGACGCATAGGGCTCGGCATAATTGGCCCGCCCTTCGGCGCCCGCGAACACATAATACATGAGCCCGCCGTCGACGCTGAGCCCGCCGCCGAGGTCGCGCCCGTAGCCGGCATAAAGATCGAACTCGATGTCGCCGAGATCGTCCAGCTGCGGATCGCGCAGCCGGAAATTGTCGAGGCCGGAGAGTGTCGTCGCCCGTGTGCCGACATAGAAGCCGCTGTCGTGGTTCAGCGTCGCATTGGCCTGCAGCGCGGGATCTTCGTCGGAACGCGAAATGCCGCGGAAGCGATAGTCCGACATGATCTCCGCCTCGCCGCTCAGCGTCAAACCCGTGCCGGGCAGCGGCACGTCGGCAAGCGCGGGCGCGGCGAAGCCGAAAAGGGCGGCGGCAGCGGCGGGGCGGAGGAGTTTCATCGCAATCGGTCTTTCGAACAAGGAACAGGTCTCCTCCTTCCTCTGCCCCACCGCCGCCGCCGCGGCAACGCGTTAGCGCTTCCTTAGCCGCGCCCCTCTAACGTCCCGCCCCGATGACTCATCAGGCGCCAGCCCTCGAAGCCGGAGAACGGCCCGACGCCGCCGCGCGACTTGCGCAGCTGCGCGAGGTGCAATCGCTCGTCGAACACATTGCCGGCCGCGCCGCCTTTTCGCCCTCCAGGGACGCGGCGCTCGACGAAGCCGCCCTGGCCGGCAGCGCGTACGGCGACGCCCTCCCCGTCACCCGCCGCCGCTTCGACGCCCTCGTCGCCGAAACCGTCGCCTGGGCCGCCGCGGGCGTCGAGGCCCTCACCAAGGCGGGCGGCAACCCGGCCGCCGCCGCGCGCCTCGCCGACGAACTCGCCGACGCCATCGAAGACCTCCTCAAGCTCCTGCGGCTGTAAGTCCTCCGCGCTAGGGAAGAGCAGCGAGGCCTCAGCCCTTCTTCGCTTCAGCCCCCGGCATTTCCTTGATCCGGATGTCGCGCTGCGGGAACGGAATCGAGATGTCGTTCTCCTGAAACAGCACCCAGAGGCGGTTCAATATTTCCGACTGGACATTGCCCACGCCGCCCTCCGGATCGCTGATCCAGACCAGGATCTCGTGGTCGACCGAGCTTTCCCCGAAGGCGCGCAGCCACACGCGCGGCTCCGGAGACTGCAGCACGCGCTTGGAAGCCTTGGCCGCCTCTATCATCAGCTTCTGCGCCAGCGGCAGGTCGCAATCATAGGCGACGCCCACCGGGATATGCACCCGAACGTCCCGGCTCGAATAAGACCCG
>DASVQT010000210.1:0-1603 GCA_036388975.1 Allosphingosinicella sp.
GCGCGGCCGCGGGTCCGGGCCATGTTGGTCGAGGCCCATGTCTCGTCGATGAACACGAGGCGGGCGGGATCGAGGTCGAGCTGATCGTCGAACCAGGCTTCCCGCCGCCTCAGGACGTCCGGACGGTCCTGCTCGGCGGCATGCGCGGTCTTTTTTTCACCGTGACGCCGCGCCGGTCGAAGAAGCGCCAGAGGCCGCCATAGCCGACCGACACGCCATGCTCGGCCAGCGCCGCCCGGAGCTCCTGCAAGGTGGACGCTTCTAAAAACCTGGCGTGACGCGTGCGTTTCTGATTCCGTTGTGGGAACGAGATCACGGAGCGGCGATGGGCGGACAGACGGGCTTCTTCGATGTCGAGGATCGCCTGAAGCGGCTGAGCGATCTCGGCGATCAGCTCGAGGCTTTCTGCGGCGCGGTGGACTTCGAGATGTTCCGCTCCGACCTTTCGTCGGCGCTCGCCTATGGCGACAGGACGCAAGGGGGCCGGCCGCCGTTCGATCCCGTGATGATGTTCAAGATCCTGGTGATCCAGGCGACGAACAACCTGTCGGACGAGCGCGCCGAGTTCCTGATCAATGATCGCCTGTCGTTCATGCGCTTTCTCGGGCTCGGCTTGTCGGACCGTGTGCCGGACGCCCGCACCATCTGGCTGTTCCGCGAGAAGCTCACCAAGGCTGGCGCGATCAAGACGCTGTTCGACCGCTTTGACGCCGCGCTGCGGGCCAAAGGCTTCATCGCCATGAGCGGGCAGATCGTCGACGCCAGCCTGATCGCGGCGCCCAAGCAGCGCAACACCCTTGAGGAGAAGAAGGCGATCAAGGAGGGCCGCGTACCCGACGATTGGAAGAGCAAGCCCGCCAAGCTCCGGCAGAAGGATCGTGACGCGCGCTGGACGGTGAAGTTCTCCAAAGCCAAGGAGCGCCCGGATGGGACGAAGCCGGCCGTCGACATCGCCATCCCGACCTTCGGCTACCAGAACCACATCGCAATCGACTGCGGCTTCGGCTTCATCCGCCAATGGCGGGCCACGGACGCCGCCGCTTACGAAGGCGCGCGCTTGCGTGACGGGCTCATCGACAAGACGAACACGGCGGGCGCGATCTACGCCGACACGGCCTACCGCTCAGCCGCCAACGAGGCGTTTCTCATGAAGAATGGCCTTGTCAGCCGCATCCACCGCAAGAAGCCGAAAGGCCGGCCGATGCCGGAAGCGATGCGGTGGGCCAACGCCGCCAAGTCGAAAATCCGCAGCAAGGTCGAGCACGTCTTCGCCGAGCAGAAGGACCGCATGGACCTGTTCATCCGCACGATCGGGATCGCCCGGGCGACGACGAAAATCGGCATGGCCAATCTCGTCTACAACATCAAACGCTTGTCGTTCCTGCGCAAAGCCGCCCTCGCATGACGCTCCTCCTGGGCGCCGGGGCCCACGCGGCGGCGCTCGAAAACACGCCACCGCCCATGCCGATCAGCAGCCCTCGACAACGCTCAAAACCGCAACATTGATAGAAGCGTCCAGCTTCAAGAGCTGGAGCGCGATTCGCCAAGGGGGCGGTGATGCCGGAGCTGCTGTTGTGCTCGCTTCTCGTCGGCGCAGTTTGTG
>DASVQT010000211.1:0-12039 GCA_036388975.1 Allosphingosinicella sp.
ACATAAGCGAGCGCCGTGCCGTCGCCGCTCAGCGCCAGCCCGTAGAGCAGTTGCCCGTCATCCTCGTCGAACATGGTGAGGCACCGGGCGGGCTCGCCGCGCATCGCCGTCCAGATGTTGCGCACGCCCGCCTCATTCTCGACCCAGGCGAAGCGCGGCACGTCGCGCGCGCCGGCAAGGTTGCTCGCAACCGGCAAGGCGAGCGCTTCGGCCAGCCGATCAGGCGCGGCGTGCGCGGCGTGCGCGGCGGCCGGGACGAGGGACAGGCCGGCAAGGGCCAGCAGGAGGCGGAAAAGGACGCGCATGGCCATGCCCCATCCTTGAAGCGGCGTCCGCCCGTGCGCAAGCGCCGGGGGCATCGGCATGCGCCGCCGTTATAGGGGCGGCAAGGCTCTGAATGCGGGCCGGGATGATGTGCTGCGATCCGGGCTTCGACAAGCTCAGCCCTGGCGGGAGGCGCCCGGGCGGCCGGTCTGAATAGCCGGAACCGCCAGCCCTGAGCCTGTCGAAGGGCGGATTGCAGCACTCGCGCTTTCCACGAACCGGGCTTCGACAGGCTCAGCCCTGGCGGGAGGTGTGGAGTCTCCGGCCGGATCTACCCAACCCTCGCCAGCCCTGAACCTGTCGAAGGGCGGATTGCAGCACTCCGGCCGCTTGCCTGAAAGCGACCGCGCTCTAGACTGTCCGCCATGCACATCCTCCTTCGCGCCGTCGCCGCCGCAACCCTCGCAATTGCGGCCGCCCCCGCCCCCGCCCAGGATGCAAACCTGCAGCGCCAGGTCGAAGCGGCGCTCGCGGCGGCGCCTGCCGGCACGCGCTTCGGCCTGGTCGTCGCCGGCGAGGACGGGCGCGAGATCGTCGCCATCAACCCGGACCAGCGCTTCATCCCGGCGTCCAATACCAAGCTTCTGACAACCGCGGCGGCGTTCGAGACCCTGGCCGCCATGGACGGTCCGGACGCGGCGGGCGGCGCCGCCGTGCGGCTGGACGCGAACGCCGGCGCCGCGCCCGACGCGGTCCTGCGCGGCCATGGCGACGCCCGCCTGTCGAGCGCGCCCGATTGCGTCTCCAACTGCCTCGCGGCGCTCGCCGACGCCGTCGCGGCTCGCACCCGCACCGTCCGCCATGTCGTCGGCGACGACAGCCTGTTCCCGGACCAGCGCTGGAGCCCGGGGATGAGCTGGAACAACATCCAGAGCCGCTACGGCACGGCGGCGTCGGCGCTGACGCTCGACGATAACGAACTCGTCGTCAGGATCAGGCCGGCCGCCGCCGGCGAGCCGCCGATGCTGGACCACCTTCCTTATTACGCGATCGACAATCGGGCGGTGACGGTGGCGCAGGGCCGCACCGCCCTCGGCTTCGAGCGCATGCCGATGAGCCGCTCCGTCCGGATCACCGGCACGATCGCGGCGGGCGCCGAGCCGCAGTTCCTGCGCTTCAGCATCGACGATCCGGCCCATTTCGCCGCCTGGCGCCTCCGCGCGCTGCTTGAAGCCCGCGGCGTCCGGGTCACCGGCGACGTCCAGGTCCGCCACCGCGCCCTCGGCGCCGCCGACGATCCCGGCCGCCGCGGCGGCGCCCCCGCCATGCGCCCGCCCGAGCCTGAAGTGCTGGCGCGCCTCACGCCGCCGCCGCTCACGCAGGATGTCGCCGACATCAACAAGACCAGCCAGAACCTCCATGCCGAGCTGATGCTGCGCCGCGTCGGCCTCGCCCGCGGCACCGGATCGATCGCTGACGGCGTCGCCGCGGTCGCGGCCATGATGGAGCAAGCGGGCGTTGCGCGCACCGGCTGGGACATTTCCGACGGGTCGGGCATGTCGACCTACAACCGCATGGCGCCGCGCGCGATCGTCACCTTTCTGCGCTGGGCGGCGGCGCGGCCCTGGGGCACGGTCTGGCGCGAAAGCCTGCCCGTCGCCGGCGTCGACGGCACCCTGTCCACCCGCTTCCGCGGCACGCCGCTCGAGCGGCGGCTGTTCGCCAAGACGGGCTCGCTCAACGCCACCCATGCCTTGTCCGGCTATTTCGTCGCGCAAAGCGGGCGAACCTACGCCTTTTCCTTTTTCGCCAACGACGTTCCGGACGGCGCCGCCGCCACCGCCGCCATGGATGCGGCGCTTCAGCTCATCGCCGCCGCCAACTAGGCGGCTGCGTCCCATGCGGCGACTGCCGCGTCCCCGGTGGCGCGGCGGAGGTCGTCGATGCCGGTCTCGCGGTGGCGGGTCGGGTGAACCCGGTTGGTGAGCAAGGTCCAGGCGAAGCCCCGCGCCCAATCGATCCAGAGGCCCGTCCCCGTGAAGCCGGTATGGCCGATCGTCCCGGCGGAACAGGAGTCGCCGCCCCGCCAGCCGTTGAAGCGTGTCTCCCACCCGCAGGTCCGGTTCGCGTGGACCGTCGTGCGGATCGCCTCCAGCGCGAAGGGCGACGCGCCGCGCCCGTCCAGCAGCCCGGCCGCGAAGCCGAGCACGCCCGCCGCCGTCCCGAACAGCCCCGCATGTCCCGCCGCGCCGCCGAGCGCCCAGGCATTCTCGTCATGCACCTCGCCCTGCATGACGCGCCCGCGCCACGTGCAGGCTTCAGTGGCGACGGCCGGACCGGGCGGCGGCCCGTAAGCGAGCCCCGGCCCCAGCGGCCAGTCCCGCAAGGACGCGCCGTTGAGCCGCTCGACCGCGATGCCGAGCAGGATGAAGTTGATGTCGGAATAAACCGGCGGCCCCCGTCGCCACTCCCGCTGCAGCACGAAGGCGCGCAGCCGGTCCGGATCGCCGCCATAGGTGTAGATCGGCTCCACGGCGGGGAGGGAGGTGCGGTGCGCGAGGCAATCGCGGAAGGTGAGCCTGCGCTCCGCCGCGCCCTCCACATCATATTGGCGCAGGTCCGGGATGGCGTCGGTCAGCGGCCGGTCGAGGCCGATCCGGCCCTGCTCGGCGAGCGCCAGGATCATCGGAGTCGCCGCGATCACCTTGGTGAGCGACGCGAGGTCGAACCAATGGCTCTCGGTCAGCGGCTCCGCCTCCGGCACCAGCGCCGCCATGCCCGCGACGCGCACGGCCCTGCGTCCGTCGGCGGAAACGATGCCGAGCGCCGCGCCGGGGATGCGCTCGTCCGCGACGGCTTGCAGCGCCGGCCCGAACGCGCGCTCGGCAATCTCCTCGATCATGCCGGCTCCGTGTCGTCGGGCCGCGGCCGGGCGCGGGCGACGATCGGGAGGAGCAGAATGGCGGCGAGGCTCAGCACGCCCGAGAGGATGAAGAACAGGTCGAAGCCATTGTACCCCGCCCCGTCCAGCCGCTCCACGATCGCTCCGCCCGCGCCGGCGAGCAGCCGCGGCAGCAGGAACGCGAAGCTCGACAGAAAGGCATATTGCGCGCCGGGGAAGCGCGGATTGACGAGCATGGCGAGGTAGACGACGAAGATCGTGCCCGCCATGCCGTTGCCGAACTGGTCCAGAGCCGTCGCGACGTAGAGGACGGCGGCGCCGGGCGGCTGGTGGGCGAGCCAGACGAAGGCGAAATTGCCGATCGCCGCGAAGACGGCGCCGATCGCCAGCACCCGCCCGAGCGGCCATTTCGCCGCCATCAGCCCGCCGAGGCCGACGCCGACGATGCTCGCGGCAAGCGCCACGTAGGAATCGGCCAACCCGATCTCGGTCAGCGAATAGCCGAGACCGCGGATCATCGGCTTGGACAGGCTGAGCGCCAGCACGTCGCCCATCCGGTAGACCGACACGAAGGCCATGAGCGCGATCGCGACGAAGCCGTAGCGCCAGAAGAAATCGACATAAGGCCCGATCGCCGCCGAGCGCCGCGCCCGCGCCGTCGGCGGCAAGGTCCGGATCCGGGGAAGCGCCGCCGCCATGATCGCGAACGGCACCATGCACAAAGCCAGGACATAGGGCGTGACGTTGGTCTGGCTGCTCATCCCCGCCCCCGCCGCGGCACCGAGCAGGACCCAGCCAACGGCGGCGGTGATCAGCGTGAGCGCCGCGAGGATGGCGATGCTCGCGCCGACGCCGGTGACAAGCGCCGCCGCCCGGCTCCCGCCCTTCCCCGGGTCGGGGCGCATCGCGGCAAGCAAGGGAAAGCCGAGGAACGAGGCGGCGGCAATGGCAAGGTACGCGCCGGTCCAGCCCCAGGCGGGCATGTCGGCGATGATCAGCGCGCCGCTCCCCGCCGCGACCATGGCGGTGCGGTAGCCCCACAGGTTCGCCGCGGCGATCGGCCCCTGCTCCTCCTGGGTCGGCGCCAGTTCGATGCGCCATGCGTCGGCGGCGACTTCCAGCGTGGTCGTCCAGAAGGCGAGCAGCACCGCGAACAAGGCCGTGACGCCGAGATTTTCGTCGCCGGACGTCAGGCCCATGGTCGCCATGGAGGTGAAGATGCCGAGCTGGCTCAGCATGATCCAGCCGCGCCTCTTGCCCCAGAAGCGGCCGAAGCCCGGCACGTCGTAACGGTCGAGCACCGGCGCCCAGAGGAACTTGAAGGTGGGGAGGAGCTGAACCCAGGCGAAGAAGCCGATCACGACCAGCCCCACCTCATGCGCCTGGAGCCTGAGCGAAAGCACCGTCGAGAACATGTAGAAGGGAAGGCCCGCCGAGAAGCCGAGCAGGACGTAAAGCGCCTGGCGCCGGAACCCCGGCGGCACCGCCACGGGCGCGGCTTCAGGCAGAGCGGCGCTCCCTGCTGCTGCCGTCGCCATCCAACCCCCTTCCGCATCCGTCGAAAAGCGCCCGGCGGCCGCCGGTCCGGGCCGAAATCTGTAGCGCGCGAGTCACGCTTCGGCCGCTTTCGTGCCGATAATGACGCCCGGTTATGGCTCCGCCAACAGAAACTATGGCGAGCTGTGACAATCTTGTTACTTACTGCGGCATCGCGCTGGGGCCAGGGGGTTACACGAACATGATCACGCATACGTCGCTGAGGCTGCGCCTCTTTTCCGGCAGCGCCTTTGCCGCGCTCGCCCTCGCATCGGCCACGCCGGCCTTCGCCCAAACGGCGCAAGGCGATGCCGCGAACCAGGGTCCGGAGACGCCCGCCCAGGTCGCCGTCGCAGCCGCGCAGGAGAGCGACCCGGCGGCCGCCTCCGCGGAGGACCAGGCCATTCTCGTCACCGGCACGCGCATCGTGCGCGACGGCTTCCAGGCGCCGACGCCGCTCACCGTGCTGACCCGCGACGATATCGACAACACGTCGCCCACCAACAACATCGCCGACTTCGTCAACCAATTGCCGCAGCTCGCCGGTTCGACCCGGCCCGCCAATTCGCGCCTCAACATCTCGAACGGCTCGGCCGGCATCAACGCCCTCAACCTTCGCAACCTCGGCGAAGGCCGCACCCTTGTCCTGATCGACGGCCGCCGTTCGGTCGGCTCGACCATCTTCGGCTGGGTCGACGTCAACACCATCCCGCAGGCCCTGGTCGACCGAGTCGAGGTCGTGACCGGCGGCGCATCCTCCGCCTACGGCTCGGACGCCGTCGCGGGCGTCGTCAACTTCGTGCTCAACAGGCGCTTCGAGGGCCTGCGCGCCGAAGGCGACATCGGCATCACCACGGTCGGCGACAATTTCAACTATTCCGGAAGCCTCGCCGGCGGCACCTCCTTCGCCGGGGGACGCGGCCACGTTATCTTCAACGCCGAAGTCGCCCATCAGGACGGCATCTTCTCGGTCAGCCCGAACGACCGCCCGTGGAACCACACCGGCTATGTCGCGGTCACCAACCCGGCCTACAATGCGACCACCAACTCGTCCGTGCCGCAATTCCTGACCACCCTGCGCGGGATCGGCGTCGCGAACCAGACGCCCGGCGGCTTCATCACCGGCTCGACCGGCGGCGTCGCGAACCGGCTGCGCGGCCTTTATTTCGGCGGCAACGGCCAGGTGCAGCAATTCCAGTACGGCACCGGCTACAACTTCCCGGCGGTCGGCGGCACGGCCGTCACGACCCGCACGCAGGGCCCCGACGCCTTTTTGAACGATAGCGGCCGCCGCATCGGCCTCACCCCGCGCGACGATCGCTACGGCTTCTTCGGACGCCTGAGCTTCGAAGTGTCGGACGGGATCGAGCTGTTCGCCGAGGGTTCGTACAATCACCAGGAAGTGTTCTTCAACGCCGGTCCGAACCTGGGCTCGTTCAACCTGAACACGACGGGCTGCACGGCCAACCCGGTGCCGGTGACATGTAACGCCTTCGCGCTCCAGACGCTCGGCGCCCAGCAACTCGCCGGCGTCACCCAGATCTCCGTCACCTCGACCGGCGGCGACCTGCCGTTCCGCGGCATCAACAACCAGCGCCAGGTGCAGCGCTACGTGATCGGGGCCGAAGGCTCCTTCGATGCGTTCGGCCGGCCCGCGCGCTGGGATGTGTACGCCCAATATGGCCGTTCCGACGTTCGCGAGCAGCTCCGCAACATCCAGAACCTCACCAATCTGACGAACGCCACCAACGCCGCCTTCGCGCCGGCGGGCAATGCCGGCGGGTTCGCGACGGGCTCGATTCAGTGCCTGATAAACGTTGACGCCAATCCGTCGAACAACGACCCCAACTGCGTGCCCTTGAACCGGCTAGGCGTCGGCGTCGCCAACCCGGCCGCGATCGACTACGTGCTGGGCGATCCCTTCCGCAAGCAGGTGCTGGAGCAGACCGTCACCGGCGCCAACCTGTCGCTCACGCCCTTCGCGACCTGGGCGGGCGACGTCAGCCTCGCGGTCGGCGCCGAATATCGCGAAGAGCAGATCCGCGGCAGCGTGCCGGCCGAGTTCCAGCCGATCATCAACCCGAACGGCACCACGACCAACCGCTACTCGGTGGGCAATTATCTGCCCTTCACCGGCCGCTACAACGTGCGCGAAGCCTATCTCGAAACCGTCGTGCCGCTCGGCTTCGGGCTCGAATTCAACGGCGCCGTGCGCGCGACCGATTATTCGAATTCGGGCTACGTCACGACCTGGAAGGCGGGCGCGACCTGGGCGCCGATCGAGGACATCCGCTTCCGCGTCACGCGCTCGCGCGACATCCGCGCGCCCAACCTCAACGAGCTCTTCCAGGCCGGCACCGCGAACAGCGACTCGGTGCGCAACCCGAGGTTCACGGCGGACGGGGCGAACGGGCCGCAATTCTTCAGCTATTCGGGTCTCACGACCGGCAATCCGAACCTGGATCCGGAGAAAGCGGACAGCTGGAATATCGGCGCGGTCGTCTCGCCGCGCTTCCTGCCCGGCTTCAGCGCGTCGGTGGATTATTTCCGGATCGACCTCCAGGGCGCGATCGACACGATCAGCGCGCAGGAGACCGTCAACCGCTGCGACGAAGGCCGCCAGGAATATTGCGACGCGATCACCACCGATCCCACCCGCTCGCAGCCCAACGCCCCGTATCTGCTGATCCGCACGCAGCCGTTCAACTTCGTCCGGCGCCTGGTCCGCGGGGTCGATTTCGACGCCGCCTACCGCCTGCGGTTCGACAATGGCAGCGGGTTCCTGCTCAAGGGCACGGCCACGCGCTACATCGAGAATCTCGCCGATACGGGCATTCCCGGCACGACCCCGGTCAACACGGTGGGCGCGAACGGCGGCCAGGCGAGCACGCCGAGCTGGATCTACCGCTTCAGCACCACCTACGACACGCCCGATTTCTCGATCACCGGCGTGGCGCGCGGCGTCAGCTCGGGCAAGTATCTGGCCAACGCGATCGAGTGTCAGACCAATTGCCCGGTCTCGACCACGCAGTTCCCGACCTATGACAACAACCGGGTCGACGGAGCCTTGTACTTCGACCTCAACGCCACGGTGAACTTCGACGCGATGGGCGACGGCGACGGCCAGTTCTTCATCAACGTCACCAACGTGCTGAACGACGGCCCGATCCTGCTTCCCGAAACCGGCCTCGCCGCGAACAGCACCTATTCCGACCTGCTCGGACGCCAGTTCCGCGTCGGCTTCCGGCTGCGCACCCGGTAACGGCGGGGCCGCGGGCGGGAGAGCGGATGGATCATTTCGAGCTTCGGGGCGGCATCGTCCATTGCCAGGACGTGCCGCTCCCCGCTATCGCCCGGGAGGTCGGGACACCGGTCTACGTCTACTCGGCGGCCGCCATGCGGGATCAGGCGCGCGCGCTCGATGCCGCGCTGGCGCCGCTGGAGGGACGGCTCGTCGCTTATGCGGTAAAGGCCAATCCCAATGCGGCGGTGCTGGCGACGCTCGCCGCCGAAGGCCTCGGCGCCGACGTCGTCTCGATCGGCGAATATAAGCGCGCCCGCGCCGCCGGGGTGCCCGCCGACAAGATCGTGTTCTCCGGCGTCGGCAAGACGGCGGCCGAGATGCGCGAAGCGCTCGAGGGCGGCCTTTGCCAGTTCAACCTCGAATCGCTTCCCGAAGCCGAAATGCTGTCGGAGGTCGCGGCGGCGCTGGGCGTTCGCGCGCCCGCCGTCTTCCGGGTCAATCCGGACGTCGATGCGGGCTCACACGCCAAGATCTCGACGGGCGCCGCCCACAACAAGTTCGGAATCCCGATCGGCGACGCGCCCGCCGCATTCGCCTGGGCGAAGAGCCTCCCCGGCCTCGATCTTCGCGGCCTCGCCGTTCATATCGGCAGCCAGATCAGCCGCCTCGAGCCGCTCGAAGCCGCCTTCGCCAAGGTCGGCGCGATGATCGAACGGCTGCGCGCGGAGGGGCACGACATCCGCACCGCCGATCTCGGCGGCGGCCTCGGCATCCAATATGATCCCGCAGCGCCGCCGCCTCCGCCCATCGCCGATTACGGCGCCATGGTCGCGCGGGCGACTCGGGGCTGGGACGCGCGCCTGATCTTCGAGCCGGGGCGCCTCCTCGTCGGCAATGCCGGCGTGCTCCTCACCGAAGTCATCCGGGTCAAGGAGGGGCCGACATGCCCCTTCGTCATCGTCGATGCGGCCATGAACGACCTGCTGCGGCCCAGCCTTTACGACGCCTGGCACGGCATCGACGCCGTGGCGCCGCGCGGCGCCCGGATGAGCGCGGACGTGGTCGGGCCGGTCTGCGAAAGCGGCGACGTCTTCGCCGTCGCCCGGCACATGGACGCGCTGGAAGCGGGCGACCTCGCGATCATCCGCGGCGCCGGCGCTTATGCCGCGACCATGGCCAGCACCTACAATTCGCGCGCGCTCGCCCCCGAAGTGCTGGTCGACGGCAGCCGCTGGGCGGTGGTCCGCGCCCGGCGCGGCGTGGAGGCCTTTCTGCAGGACGAACAACTGCCCGACTGGCTTGCAAAGGCGCAATGAAGCGCCGCATGCAGGGAAAAAGCGTCACCCTGGAGCGTTGAACACGTCGTGCCCCGTTATTTCTTCAACGTCCTGAGCAGCGAAGCCGAGGAGATCGATGTCGTCGGCCGTCACTGCCCGAACGACGTCGCCGCCCTTCATGAAGCCATGACGGCGGCCAGCGACGTGGTGAGGCGGCGCCTTGCCGGCGGCAGCTTCTGCCCGTCGGGCACGATCGAAGTGGAGGACGAACGGCATAGGCCGGTGCTCAGCCTGCCGCTCCGCGCCGCCGCTTATTGATCGCCGCCTATTGATTGCCACTCATCGATTGCCGCTTATTGATCGCCTGGGGGAACGCATCGGCCTGCCGGTCGCTGTTCGGAGCGCCTCCCCTTTTCGATCGAAGGACTTGTCCCGCCATGACCGACCAGCGCTCCGCCACCCTCTACCGGATGGTGCTTCCCGAACACACCTGCCCCTTCGGCGTGCGCGCCCACCAGATGCTCGAAGGCGCCGGCTTCCAGATCGACGAGCACATCCTCGAAAGCCGCGAGCAGGTCGAGGCGTTCAAGGCCGAGCATGGCGTTTCGACGACTCCCCAGATTTTCATCGGCGGCGAGCGGATCGGCGGCAGCGACGATCTCCAGGCCTATCTCGCCCGCGGCTGAAGCCTCGAAACGGAAGCCCCGTAACGTCCGAAAAACCGTCGGAACCTTTTTCAAGGACGGCCGTTGTCCTCCGGCGCGGCGGTGTCGCCGCCGGCCGAGGGGCTTCGTCCTGTCCGGCCGACACCGAAGAAAGATATTTCTTCCGGCATCCAGAAAGGCCGGGCGTCTCGGACGCCCGGCCTTTGCTCTGCTAGCGTAATCGCCTCGCGTTAATCTTTAGAATAAAAATGATCCGATTTGGGGCGATCGGTTTTGTCCCGCAACGGATCAGTATTTGAACTGTTGTCTGGTGGTCCGCAAAGTAGGCGTATCATCATGAGCCGGACTGTATATTTGATCGATGACCAGTCGTCATCCAGGCGTGACCTGATCGCGCGGCTTGGGGACTTGGATCTGGAAACCTGGCCCTTTGCGGCGGCGGCGCAGTTCACGTCGCTTCTGCCCCAGCTACAGCCCGCCCCGCTCCTGCTCAGCATGGATCTGGAGCCCGGCGGCGCGGGCCTGGCCATTCTCGACGAGATGGCCGCGTCCGGCCGGCAATGGCCGGTCGTCGCCTTCGGGACGGATGCGGACATGCGCACCGCCGTTGAAGCGATGAAGCGCGGGGCCGTCGATTTTCTCGCCATGCCCGTCCCCGCGCCGCAATTCGCCGCCGCCGTCGAAGCGGCCCTTGCCCTGCTCGACGAAGCGGCGGGCGAGCGGGCGCTGCGCGAAGACGCGCAGGCGCGCCTCGCCGCCTTGACGCCGCGCGAACTCGAAGTCGTGCGGGCGCTGGTCGGCGGAATGGGCAACAAAACGGCGGCGCACCGGCTCGGCCTCAGCGTCCGCACCGTCGAGATGCACCGCTCCCGCCTGCTGAGAAAGCTGGGCGTCCGCAGCCTCGCCGAAGCGGCGATCCTGGTCGCATATTCCGATCTCGGGGCGCGCCGCCCTGCACTCGGCGTGCGCCGCGGCGCTTCCGAGGCGGCACCCGCCCCTCATCCCTGAGCGGCTCTGCCGGAGCGAGTCGCGCCGCCTCTGCTGGTCGATAGCTGTGCATTTACGGCCCGCATGGGCGCCCTCGCCCCGGCGGAAACGCGTGTGCCTTCCCGCCGTGAGAATCGCGACAGGCGGCCCTGCGCCGGAGAAGGCTTGCCGCTACGGCTTCGGGACGCGATAAACGCGCCCATGGCCGACAAACGCTTCGCCCGCCTTACGGATCAGCAGCGCACCTGCCTTCGCCTCGTTTCGGCCGGGCTCACCTCCAAGGAAATCGCGCCGCGCCTCGGCATCGAGCCCGGCTCGGTCGACCAGCACATCAAGGCGGCGATGCGCATCATGGACGTCGGCGACCGGCGAACCGCGGCGCGGCTCCTTGCCGATCATGAGGGAAGAGCCACCCAGCAATTGGTATACCAGCCACCGGAGATTGCCGCCGGACCGTGGGACGGCGAGATGGGGCCGTCGACCGAAAACAGGGAACGGCAGCAGCAGCAGCGGGACACGTCGAGCGCCTCGCTGCAGGAAGAACAGGCTCCTTTCGCGATCAGCGCAATGGGCAGAACCGCTCTTCCGCTTCCGGTCTGGGGTGCGAAACCGCATCACCTTTCGTGGGTGAAGCGGCTCGGGTGGATCGTCGCTGTGGCGATCGGGATCGCCCTCGCCTTCGGAGCCCTGGTTTCGGCGATCGAAGCGCTGGTGCGGCTCAGGACGGGCTGACCGGACTTCAGAACTGAAAACCAATCGAACCGCGCCGGCTCCTGCCGCGCGGATGGGGAGAAGTCATGCTCAAGAACCGCCGCGACGCCGCCATGAAGGTCGCCGACAGCCTGTATGCCGCCGAGGCGGCGATCGATGCCGCCCTGGCCCGTGCCGCCGAGCTCAACACGACGCTCGTCACCGCCCGGATCGATGCGAAGCTCTCAGCCGTGGTCGGGCAGGGTGCCTTCGAAGGGGCCGCCGCAGCCTTCGCCGCGCTCGCCCGCGCCCGCGCCGAGATCGTCGAAACCCACAACCGCCTCGACGAGACCCGCGTCCGGATCGGCCTGCGCACCCTCATGACCGGCGACCCGGGCGGCAAGGAGCCGAGCGCCGCCGCGCCTGCGACGCTGCGCAGCGTCGCCTGAGGCGCCGCAGCCCGTCGGGCGGCGG
>DASVQT010000212.1:0-15282 GCA_036388975.1 Allosphingosinicella sp.
GGTCGCGACCGAGAAGCGCCCCGCCTCGACCGCCGCCTTGGCGGCCTCGGCCGTGCCCGCATCGCCGATCGACAGCCGGTCGACCTTTTCGCCCTTGAACCGCACCAGGCGCGCGAGGAACTCGGTCCCGTCCGCTTCCATCAGCGCCGAGACCGACCAATATTCCTGCGCCTTGAACAATTCGATCTCGCGCTCGCGGTCGACGATCAGCCGGAGCGACACCGATTGCACCCGGCCCGCCGACTTGGCGCCGGGAAGCTTGCGCCAAAGCACCGGCGAAAGCGTGAAGCCGACCAGATAATCCAGCGCGCGCCGCGCCCGGTAGGCGTCGATCAAATCCTCGTCCAGCGCGCGCGGCCGCTGCATCGCTTCCGTGACCGCCGCCTTGGTGATCGCGTTGAAGGTCACGCGCTCCACGTCCTTGGGCAGCGCCTTGCGGCCGCGGAGCACTTCCTGGACGTGCCAGCTGATCGCCTCGCCCTCGCGATCCGGATCGGTGGCGAGGATCAGCGAGTCGGCCTTTTTCGCTTCGTCGGTGATCGCCTTGAGCTGCCGGGATTTGTCCGCATAGGTCTCCCACTGCATGGCGAAGCCGTCGTCCGGATCGACCGAACCATCCTTGGGCGGCAGGTCGCGGACATGGCCGTAGGAGGCGAGGACACGGTAGCCCGCGCCCAGATATTTCTCGATGGTCTTGGCCTTGGCCGGGGACTCGACGACGACAAGCTTCACTTGCAAACACCCTTCTCACGCGTACGCGCATAGGGTGGTGACCCGCCGCCGCACCCGTCAAGCGCCTCTCCGACCTTTCCGTTTGGCTCGCAAGGCCCCGCGGTGCACAAGTCGGCCGATGAACGAAAGACCGCCCGCGGACCCGCCCCAGACTGACGAGGAGACCCTCGTCGCGGTCGATCCCGCCGCGGAAGCGCAGGATATCGAGGAAGCGGCCGCCTTTTCGCGCGCCGCGGTCTGGGCGGTGCCGGTCGCCATCGCTCACATCGCGCTTATTTATTTCATCTTCAGCGCGGTGACCGGCTTCAGGCTCCCCGCCTTTTTCCGCTCGGATGCGCTGGTCGCCTGGCTCTGGATCAACGGTGCCGCCGTCGGGCTCGGCATCTGGGCTTGGAAGAAAGGCCGGGTGCAAGTCTCGGCCGGCACGTGGATGACCGGCCGGCGCGCAAAGCTCGCCATCCTCGCCTGGCTCGGCCTGTCCCTTCTCTGGTTCCTGCTGCCCGGCCTGCTCGGCGCATTGTGGCGCGCCGTTTCGGGGTCCGCCGGCGGCTGGTAGGCCGCTTGGCTTATTCGGCGGCGACCAGCGTCGGCAGCGGGCGGCTGTTGTCGGCGGCGCGGCGGACACAGTTGCGGCCCGCGCTCTTGGCTTCGTAGAGCGCAACGTCGGCGGCCTTGACCAGCTCCTGCACGGTCGATGCCGCCGACGGAATGGCGGCGACGCCGAGCGACGCCGAAATCTCGACTCCGTGGGCGCCCGACAATTCCTCGATCCTGACGCGGATCTCCTCCGCCTTGGCGGTGGCCGCATCCATGTCGCAGTCGGGCAGGAGCACGATCAGTTCCTCCCCGCCGTAACGGCAGGCGACGTCCGTTTCGCGCAGCGATTCCATGATCGTGCCGGCGACCGCGCGTAGCACCGCGTCGCCGAGCAGGTGCCCATGCTGGTCGTTCAGCCGCTTGAAATGGTCGAGGTCGATCATCACCACCGCGAGCGAGCTTTCCTTGCGCACCGCGAGGCGCACGAAGCGGTCGAGCATGTCTTCCATGTAGCGGCGATTGTAGAGGCCGGTCAGCGGATCGCGCAGCGCCTGGTTGCGCAGCTTCTCGCGCAAGGACAGGTTGGACAGCGCCAGCGACATGCCGTCGGCCAGCGCGGAAATGATCTTGGTGCTCGCCTTGAGCTGCACGCACGCATCTCCGCCGCGGCTGCTGAAGCTCAAAAGGCCGTACACCTCACCGCGCGCCATCATCGGCATTTCCAGCGTGTCGCGCTCGCCTTCGAAATGGTCGCAGCGCAGCGCGCCGTCCGCCTTTTCGTTGAAATGCGCCTTGCCGCGCTTCAGCGCCCAGCAGCTCGGCGGGGAGATCGGCGCGAGCAGCTTCTCCTCCTCGCCCCATTGGGCGATGAGATCGAGGCGGTCGCGCGAATTGTTGAACACGTAGAGCCTGCCGGACAGCTGCGGCAGAAGCCGCCCCGCCGTGGCGCGCAGCACGGCCTGGGCGTCGTCATAGCCGGCTGCGCTCTGCAGCGTGTCGGCCATATCGAACAATATTTCCACTTCCCGCCGCGCAAGAACGGCTTCTTCCACTGCGTCCCTGCGCCGCTCCGCTTCGCGGGCGTGGGAGCGGAAGGCGAAGGCGAGAAAGGCGATGGTGATGCAGCCGCCGAGAAGCTGGAGAACGAGTACCAGCGCCCCTCCCAGCTCGATCCGCCGTTCGAACACGTCGCCCGTGACGTTCCGGTCGTCGAGATAGGCCGCGATCGCACCTCGCAGATCGGTGACCAGCGTGCGCGCCTCGCCCTGCGCCAACAGCTGCTGCGCATCGCTCGGCTGCCCGCGCTCGGCGAGCGAAACCGCGCGGTTCCAGATCGCATCCAGTTCGGCGAGCGTGCGCGACGGCGCGGTGCGGCCCTGGCCGGTAGCGGCGTCGAGCCGCGGCAGCGCGCTCGTCCCCATGCCGCCGAGCAAGTCGGCGGCGGTATGGAACCCGCGAAGCGCGCTCGGGTCCCGTGTCAGGAGATAATCCTCCGCGCTTTCCTTTCGGTCGACCAGCGCCTGCTGGAGGATCCGCATTTCGCGCGTGTCGTTGCGCAGCTCGATAAGGGCGCGCTGATGGTAGGAAGTGAACAGGAAGCCGCCCACTTCGGTGGCGATCAGCATCATCACCAGGATGACGGCGAGGAGCGGAAGCCGCCAGCTGCGGGGCGCCGCGTTCGCCGGGCGCGCCTGGAGCGCCGTGTCTTCTACCCTGCCGTTCACCCGCCGCTCCCGCTCGCTCCGCCACAAGGCGAAGTTCCCCCGGCCCGGGCATCGCACGGCCCCTCTCTCGCAAGGGTTAACGAAGCGGTGGGGAAACTACGCGGCTGGGGCGCGCCGCGTCAGGAGAAGATCTCGTCCAGCGACCCGCTTCGGCCGTCCATGAAGCTGTAGGCGGCGACCGCGAGATGCCAGCCGGCGACCGTCGCTCCGTACATTGCAAGGTTCAGCGGGACGAAGCTGGCCGGGTGGGCCGCGCCGTCTCCGTATGCGGCGAACATGGCGCCGGCCGCCAGCACGGCGGGAACCCAGAGCATGAGAAGAAGCGGAAAGATCGTCCAGAAATGCCCGTCCGTTTCTCGCCAGCTTTCCTTCAGCGATCCGAACAAGGTCGCATCGTCGCCGAGGAGAATCGCACCTGCCGGCCACCAGCGGACCAGCAGCAGGATGCCGGGCAGGACCAGCAGGACGAAGCCGGCGAGAATGGCGATGGTGGAGACGATGCCGAGCAGAAAAAAGGCGCCGAAGCGGCCGGAATCCCGCCCCGCCGAGCCGATGTCGCCCAGCGCGGCGCGGGTGAGCCAGAATTGAAATCCGACGGTGCCGATCGTCAGGATCAGGCTCAGCGCATCGCCGCCATCCTCTCCAAGCACATTGGAGTCGATGGCTGCTCCGGCGGCGCTCAGCACGACGATCGTCACGGCGGCGCGCGGTGCCGCGGCCCGAAGCAGGCCGAGCGTGCGAAGCAGGAGCTCGCGCGTTCCGAACTCCGCTCTCATGCCGCGAGGCTCACCTTGCCGCCCGCATGGCGTTCCAGCCGCCCGGCGAGCTCGAGCTCGAGCAGGATGGTCTGCACGATGGGCGCGGGCACGTCGGCCTGGCGGACGATCTCGTCAACCGGAACCGCCGTGACGCTGAGCAGGCCGGTGACGATCTCGCGGTGGCGCTCCTCGGCGTCGGCGCCGATCTCCGCCGGGACGAAGGAACGGCCGGGCGCGCGAAAGGGGCGGATCTGGCCGGGCTGGATCGCTTCAAGCACGTCTTCCGCGCTCTGGATCAGGGTCGCGCCCTCGCGGATGAGCTGGTTGCAGCCCTGCGCGCGCGGATCGAGCGGCGAGCCGGGCACCGCCATCACCTCCCGCCCGAATTCGGCGGCGAAGCGCGCGGTGATGAGCGAACCCGAACGCGGCGCCGCTTCCACGACCACAGTGCCCGATGCCAGCCCGGCGATGATCCGGTTGCGATAGGGAAAGTGGCGGGCGCGCGGCTCCACGCCCGGCGCCTGCTCGGCGACCAGCAGCCCGCGCTCGGCGATGGCATGCTGCCGGCTTTCATTCTCCGGCGGGTAGACGACGTCGATTCCGCCGGCGATCACCGCGATTGTGCCGCTGTCCAGCGAACCGTCATGGGCTGCAGTGTCGATGCCGCGTGCGAGGCCGGACACGATGACCGCGTCGGCGGCGCCGAGCGTTTGCGCCAATTGTCGGGCGTAGCGACACGCCGCCGCCGAAGCGTTGCGCGCGCCCACGATCGCGACGCAGGGGCGCTCCAGAAGCGACACGTGACCCTTGACGATGAGGGCGGGCGGCGCCGCTTCCAGCTCCGCCAGCAAAAGCGGGTAAGGCGGATGGCCGAGGAAAAGGTAGCGCGCGCCCATGCGCTCCACCGCCTCCATCTCGCGCTCAACCTGGCTCGCCGGCACCAGGCGCGGCGCCCGGCCGCCGCCCCGCGCCGCGAGGTCCGGAATGGCGTCGATCGCCGCCTCGGCCGATCCGAAGCGGGCGAGAAGCTGGAAATAGGTGATCGGTCCGATATTCTCGGACCGGATCAGGCGCAGTCGCGCGACGATATCCTTGGGCGCGGCGGCATCAGGCATCGGCGGCGACAGTCTCGCTGCCCGCCTTGCCGGCGCCGACCTTGGGCTCCGTGCCGCTCATCAGCCGCGATATGTTGGACCGATGCTTCCAGACCACGATCAGGCCGAAGCCGAGAAACAACAGCGCAAGATCGAAGCGGCCGAGGGCGGCGGCCGCGACGGGGCCGCTCAGCGCCATGGTCATGCCCGAAAGCGAGGAATAGCGGCTGAGCGCCAGCACCGCGAGCCAGACGGCGGCGGCGATCAAGGCCACCTGCCAATGAAGGGCGGCGAGGATGCCGAGCAGGGTCGCGACGCCCTTGCCGCCGGCGAAGCGCAGCCACACGGGCCAAAGGTGGCCGATGAGGGCGCCGAAGGCGGCAAGCGGGTCGAGCTGCGGCGAGTCGGGAAAGAGCGCCCGCACCAGCAAAATGGCGGCTGCGCCTTTCAGCGCGTCGAGGAGGAGGGTCGCGGCGGCCAGCCCCTTGCGGCCGGTCCTGAGCACGTTGGTCGCGCCGATATTGCCGGAGCCGATCTGCCGGAGGTCGCCGGCGCCGAACAGGCGCGTGAGCACGATTCCGAACGGGATCGAGCCCAGCGCATAGCCGATCAGCAGCGCCCCCACCGGCCCGATGAAAATGTCGAACGTCACCCGGTCACCCCTCGGAAAGCGTAACTTATCACCAATGACGCCGCGCGCAACAAGGCCGATTCCCATCACCGCGCGCCAGCGGTTTACGCCGCCCCGTCGCCGCCGGTAAAGCGCTGGCCGTGAAGCCCATCCTTGTTTTCGATTCCGGCGTCGGCGGCTTGTCCGTCCTCCAGCCGATCCGTGCGCTGCTCCCCCACGCGCCCTTCGTCTACGTCGCCGACAATGGCGGCTATCCCTACGGGACCAAGACCAGCCGCCAGATCGAGACTCGCGTGCCCGCCCTCCTCGGCCGCCTCGCCGAGCGCTTCGATCCCGAGCTGATCGTGATCGCCTGCAACACAGCCTCCACCATCGCGCTCGACGCGGTGCGCGCCGCGCTCGATCTTCCGGTCGTCGGCACCGTTCCCGCGATCAAGCCGGCCGCCGCTTTGTCGGCGACGCGCGCGATCGGGATCCTCGGCACGCCGGCCACGGTGGTCCAGCCTTATGTCGACCGCCTGGCCGAGGCGTTCGCCGGCGATTGCCTCGTCCTGCGCCACGGCTCGGCCGAGCTCGTCGAGCTCGCCGAAGCGAAGCTGCGCGGCGAGGAGACCCGGCTCGACGCTTATGCCGCGGTGCTCGCCGGCCTCCTCGACCAGCCGGGCGGCGAGCGGGTCGATACGATCGTTCTCGCCTGCACCCACTTTCCGCTCGTCCAGGCGGAGCTCGCCGCCGCCGCGCCCCGCCCCCTCGCCTTCGTGGACGGCAAGGAAGGCATTGCCCGGCGCACGGCACACCTTCTCGCCGGCCGATCCTGGCCCGATGAGGCGCCGGCGGGCCTCGCCGTCTTCACCCGCCGCGACGAAAGCTGGCGCCCCTATGCCCCCGGCCTCGCCGCCTACGGCCTCGCCCGCGTTTCGACGCTCTGAAGCGGCGGGGTCTAGCCAATCGGGGCCGCTTTCGGCTAAGAAGCGGCCAGCACCCGGGGATCTTCGTTGGACTATAATCGCATCTTCGCGCAGGCGATCGACCGGCTACACGCCGAAGGCCGGTACCGCGTCTTTATCGACATCCTGCGCAACAAGGGGGCCTATCCCAACGCCCGCTGCTTCGCCGGCCATAATGGCCCGAAGCCGATCACCGTCTGGTGCTCGAACGATTATCTCGCCATGGGCCAGCACCCCGACGTGATCGGGGCGATGGAGGACGCGCTCCACGACGTCGGCGCCGGCTCGGGCGGCACCCGCAACATCGGCGGCAACACGCATTACCATGTCGCCTTGGAAGCCGAGCTCGCCGACCTGCACGGCAAGGAAGGCGCCCTTCTCTTCACCTCCGGCTACATTTCGAACGAGGCGACGCTTTCCACCGTCGCGAAGCTGCTTCCCGGCTGCGTCGTCTTTTCGGACCAGCTCAATCACGCGTCGATGATCGCGGGCATCCGCAATTCGGGCTGCGAGAAGCAGGTCTTCCGGCACAACGACCTCGCCCATCTCGAGGAATTGCTCGCCGCCGCGCCGGCGGACGCGCCCAAGCTCATCGCCTTTGAAAGCGTTTATTCGATGGACGGCGACGTCGCGCCGATCGCCGCGATCTGCGACCTCGCCGACAAATACAACGCCATCACCTATCTCGACGAAGTTCACGCCGTGGGCATGTACGGCGCCCGCGGCGGCGGCATTTCGGAGCGCGACGGGGTCGCCCACCGGCTCACCATCATCGAAGGGACGCTCGGCAAGGCGTTCGGCGTGATGGGCGGCTATATCGCGGCCGACCGCAACATCGTCGACGTGGTGCGGAGCTACGCCCCGGGCTTCATCTTCACGACCTCGCTGTCGCCGGTGCTCGTCGCCGGCGCCCTCGCCAGCGTGCGGCATCTCAAGGCCTCCGCCGCCGAGCGCGACGCGCAGCAGGCCAATGCCGCGCGCATGAAGGCGATTTTCGAGGATCACCACCTCCCGGTCATGCCGTCCACCACTCACATCGTGCCGCTGATGGTCGGCGATCCCGTCAAGGCGAAGAAGATCAGCGACATCCTGCTCGCCGAATACGGCTGCTACGTGCAGCCGATCAATTATCCCACCGTGCCCCGCGGCACCGAGCGTCTCCGCTTCACCCCCGGCCCCGCGCATACCGAAGACATGATGCGCGAACTCGCCGGCGCCCTTGTCGAAATCTGGAGCCGCCTGGAGATGCGCCTGGCGGCCTGATGCCCCAATCGGTGGTGGCGATATGCGGCCCACTCGCCTAGTGGATGTGCGTCATTCCACATCCGGAGTTCCAGCCGTGGGCGAGACCATCGCCATCGTATCCGATCACGCCGCTTTCGAGATGAAGGCCGAGCTTGCCGAGTGGCTTCGCGACTCCGGCCGCGAGGTGCTGGACCTCGGCACGACGTCCACCGACAGCGTCGATTATCCGGATTACGGCTACCGCCTCGCGCAGGCGATCGCGTCTGGGCGCGCCGACAAGGGCGTCGCGGTCTGCGGCTCGGGCGTCGGCATTTCGATCTCGGTCAACCGCCATCCTGCCTGCCGCTGCGCGCTCGTCTCCGAAAGCCTCTCGGCCCGGCTCGCCCGCGAGCATAACGACGCCAATGTGATCGCGATGGGCGCGCGGCTGATCGGCATCGAGCAGGCGCGCGAATGCGTGTCCGTCTTTCTCGCCACCCCGTTCGCCGGCGGGCGCCACCAGCGCCGCGTCGACAAGCTTTCCAGCCCCGCTTTCGCTTCGGAGGAGCCCGCATGAGCACGCGTCTGCATGAAGATAAGGCCGCCAACGACCTTTCCGGGGTCCAGCACGAAGGCTTCTTCACTGGCCGCCTGGCGGGCCACGACAGCGCCGTCGCCGAGGCGATCGCCGCCGAGCTCGACCGGCAGCAGAACCAGATCGAGCTGATCGCCTCCGAGAACATCGTGTCGCGCGCCGTTCTCGAAGCGCAAGGGTCGGTCCTCACCAACAAATATGCGGAAGGCTATCCGGGGCGCCGCTATTATCAGGGGTGCGCGCCGTCCGACGCGGTCGAGACGCTGGCGATCGAGCGGGCGAAGCAATTGTTCGGCTGCGGCTTCGTCAACGTCCAGCCCCATTCCGGCGCGCAGGCGAACGGCGCGGTCATGCTGGCGCTCACCAAGCCCGGCGACACGATCCTCGGCATGAGCCTCGACGCCGGCGGCCACCTCACTCACGGCGCGAAGCCGGCCCTTTCCGGCAAATGGTTCAACGCCATCCAGTATGGCGTGCGCGCCGAAGACCACCTGATCGACTTCGACCAGGTCGAAGCGCTCGCCCGCGAGCACAAGCCGCGCCTGATCATTGCCGGCGGCTCGGCCTACCCGCGCCACATTGATTTCGCCCGCTTCCGCGCCATCGCCGACGACGTGGGCGCCATCTTCATGGTCGACATGGCCCATTTCGCGGGGCTCGTCGCGGCGGGCGAGCATCCCTCCCCCTTCGGCCACGCCCATGTCGTCACCACCACCACCCACAAGACCCTGCGCGGGCCGCGCGGCGGCATGGTGCTGACGGACGACGAGGCCATTGCCAAGAAGATCAACTCGGCGGTGTTTCCCGGCCTCCAGGGCGGTCCCCTCATGCACGTCATCGCCGCCAAGGCCGTCGCCTTCGGCGAAGCGCTGCAGCCGGGCTTCAAGTCCTATGCGCGCGCGGTCATCGAGAATGCCAGGGCCCTTGCCGGCCGTCTCAACGAGCGCGGCGCGAACCTCGTCGCCGGCGGCACGGACACGCACCTCGCGCTTGTCGACGTCACCCCGCTCGGCATCACCGGCCGCGACGCGGACGAAGCGCTGGAGCGTTCGGCGATCACCTGCAACAAGAACGGCATTCCGTTCGATCCGCTGCCCCCGGTCAAGACCAGCGGCATCCGCGTCGGCTCGCCCGCCGGCACGACCCGCGGCTTCGGCGTGCAGGAATTCCGCGACATCGCCGACATGATCGCCGACGTGCTCGAAGGCCTCCGCGACAACGGCCACGAGGGCAATGGCGAAGTCGAAGCCGCGGTGCGGACCCGCGTGCGCGCGCTTTGCGCCCGCTTCCCGATCTACCAGGATCTGTAAACCATTGCGCTGCCCCTTCTGCTCCCATGAGAACAGCCAGGTGAAGGACAGCCGACCGACTGAGGACGGCGCCTCCATCCGCCGCCGCCGCCAGTGCGAGGATTGCGGCGCCCGCTTCACCACATTCGAGCGCGTCCAGCTGCGCGAGCTCACCGTTGCGAAGTCCGGCGGCCGCCGCGAGCCGTTCGAGCGCGGCAAGCTCGAACGCTCGATCGCGACCGCCTGCCGCAAGCGCGCAGTGGCGCCCGAGCGGATCGAGCGGCTGGTCTCCTCCATCCAGCGCCAGATCGAAACCAGCGGCGAAAGCGAAATCGCGTCCGCGGCCATCGGCGAACTGGTGATGAACGGCCTCAAAGGGCTGGACCCGGTGGCGTATATTAGGTTTGCCAGCGTTTATAAGGACTTCACCGAAGCGCGGGATTTCGAGGAATTTGCGGGAACGGTGAAGGAGTGAGTTTCCTCAGGCTTTCCCCCCGCTCGGTCCGAGCGAAGTCGAGGACCGCTGTCGAGCGCAGCCAGACCTGCACCGTCCTATGAGTTTCTGGACCTACATGCTCCTCTGCTCCGACGGTAAATATTACGTCGGGCACACGGAGGATCTCGAAGCGCGCATCGCGTCTCATCAAGCAGGTGAGATCCCCGGATACACGCAGAAGCGGCGGCCTGTGCGCCTCGTTTGGAGCGAGACATTCACGACGCGCGAAGAAGCGATTGCCGCCGAACGGCAGGTCAAGAACTGGTCCTCGGACAAGAAGCGCGGACTGATTTCCGGCGACTGGGAGCGAGTTGCCCACTTTGCGCTACCTCCTGCGCGGAGTGTCCCTCGACCCGCCGTCTCGACAAGCTCGACGGCTGCTCGGGACGAACGGGATAGCCGTAGTCCCCACCACCAAACCGTTCGTGTCGAGCCAGCATCGAGCGAAGCCGAGATGCGCCGTCGAGACACCGCCCCCGCCCCCACCCCCGCCATCGTCCTCGTCCGCCCTCAGCTCGGCGAGAACATCGGCAAGGCCGCCCGCGCCATGCTCAATTTCGGGCTCACCGACCTGCGCCTCGTTGCCCCGCGCGACGGGTGGCCGAACCCCTCCGCCGGCCCCGCCGCCTCGGGCGCCGACATCGTGCTCGAGCGCGCCCGTGTGTTCCCCACCGTCGCCGAAGCGGTCGCCGACTGCGCGCACGTCTACGCCACCACCGTGCGCAAGCGCGGGCTCGTCGTTCCGGTGGTGACGCCGGAGGTCGCCGCCCGCGAGATCCGGACGCAGGCGGCGCAGTCGGCCATCCTGTTCGGCGCCGAGCGCTCCGGCCTCGAAACGGACGAGGTGGCGATCGCGCAGAAGATCCTGACGGTGCCGATCAACCCCGACTTCCGCTCGCTGAACCTCGCCCAGGCGGTGATCCTCGTCGCCTACGAATGGTCCAAGCACGAAGCGCTCGCCATGCCCACGATCGGCCCCGGCGAGGAAGCGGAGCCGCGGGCGAGCCAGGACCAGCTCGAGGGCCTGATCGTACAGCTCGAAGACGCGCTGGAGACCGCGGGCTATTACCATCCGCGAGACCGCATGCCGGCAACCAAGAACGCGATACGGACCATCCTCACCAAGGCGGGCTGGTCGGGCCGGGAGGTGCAGGCGATGCGCGGCGTGGTGCGGGCACTGGCGGAGGCGCGGCGGCGGCGGGGCTGATGCGCGCCAGTGCTGGTCCCTCGACCCGGGTCCTCGATACGGGCTTCGCCCTACTCGGCCCCTGCTCGGGACGAACGGACGTGTTCGCACCGACGTCTTCGGACCCACTCACCCGTTCGTCCCGAGCAGCCGTCGAGCGAAGTCGAGACGGCAGGTCGAGGGACTAGCGCCTGATCGCGTCGAACCGTTCGAACTCGTACGCGATGGACGCCTCCACCAGCCGCTCCCAAAGCTCCGCGGCCACGTCACCCGGCACTCCCGCCGCCTCCGCATGGCGCGCGACGTTGGCCAGCACCTCGGCCTTGCGCGTCTCGTCGCGCACGGCCCCGCGCTCCGGCTTGATGCGGGCGGCCGCGTCCATGTAGCGGAAGCGCTCGCCCAAAAGGGCGACGAGCTGCGCGTCCAGCGCATCGACGCCGGCCCGGACCTCAGCCATGGTCCGGCAGTCCGCCGGCTTCACTCTCTCGTTCATGGCCGCCTCTTTAGCGGCGGGCACCGCGCTGTCGAGCCGGGACCCCGCGAGCTTGACTTTCCGCAGCGCACAAGCCATGTGCCCGCCTTCGCAATTGGCTCCGCACCCCGGTGAAGCGGCAGCCGCGTCCGGCATTGATGGCGGGACGGTGCGGGTCCGGGAACAACAGCCCTCCCTTTTGAACGGGAACCGGTTTTCGGCCGGGGGGCACGCGAATTGGAGTAAGAACAGATGAGCAAGCGCAGCAGCGCCAAGTACAAGCTCGACCGGCGCATGGGCGAAAACGTCTTCGGCCGCCCGAAGAGCCCGGTCAACAAGCGCGAATATGGCCCCGGCCAGCACGGCCAGCGCCGCAAGGGCAAGCTGAGCGATTTCGGCATTCAGCTTCGCGCTAAGCAGAAGCTGAAGGGCTATTACGGCGACGTCACCGAGAAGCAGTTCAAGCGCACCTTCACCGAAGCCACCCGGATGAAGGGCGACGCGTCGCAGAACCTGATCGGCCTCCTGGAGCGCCGCCTCGACATGGTCGTCTACCGCGCCAAGTTCGCGCCGACCATCTGGGCCGCCCGCCAGATCGTCAATCACGGCCACATCCGCGTCAACGGCAAGAAGCTCGACATTCCGTCGGCCCGCGTCAGCGTCGGCGACGTGATCGAGCTCGGCCCCAAGGCCCAGCAGATGGCCCTGGTCCTCGAAGCGCAGGGTCTCGCCGAGCGCGACATCCCCGATTACATCACGCCGGACGGCGCGGCGCGCGCGACTTATACGCGCGTCCCGACGCTGGACGAGGTCCCCTATCCGGTGCGCATGGAGCCGAACCTGGTCGTCGAGTTCTACTCGCGCTGATCAGCGGCTTCGCCACTTGAGGCGGACGAGGAAAGGCCGGGCGCAAGCCCGGCCTTTTCTTATTGGCGCCGCCCTCCTTTGAAGGAGGACGGCGCCGATCGGTTGATTCCGCTCAGCGGATGCCGAGCCGCGCCCTCAGGAAGGCGTCGCTTTCACGCAGCATCCGCGCCCGCGCGTCGCTATCCTCGAGCCCGTGGTCGAGACCCGGGAACACGACCAGCTCGGCCTCGCGTCCCGCGCCGCTCAGCCGTTCGCGCATCAGCCGCGCCTGGGCGATGCCGACATTGTTGTCGAGATCGCCGTGGAACATCAGCACCGGCGCGCGGATTGCCGCGGCATTCTGCGCCGGCGAGCCTTCGCGGACGTGCGCGCCCGATCCGATGAAGTCGCGCGCCGACGCGAAGCTCGCCGAGAAGCGATATTCCTCCTTCAGCAGGTTGAGGTCGGTGACCGGCGCGATCGCCACCACCGCCCTGAACAGGTCGGGCGCGATGACATTCGCCTGCAGCGCCGCATAGCCGCCATAGGACCAGCCGACGATGCCGAGCTTGGCCGGATCGGCGATGCCTTCGGACACCAGCCAGCGCCCGGCATCCGCGACGTCGCCGACGGCGGTGCGCCAGGATTGGAAGCCGTTCTTCTGGAACCAGGCGTCGCCATAGCCGGACGAGCCGCGGAAGTTCGGCTGAAGCACGGCGAAGCCGCGAGCGGCGTAATATTGCGCCATCCAATCGAAGCCCCACTCGTCCCGCGCCTCCGGTCCTCCGTGCGGAAGAACGATGGCGGGGAGGCCCCGTCCGTTGCTGCCGGCGGGAAGGGTCAGATAGGCCGGGATTGTGGTGCCGTCGCTCGCCCGGTAGGTGACGGCGCGCACCGGCGCCAAAGTCACGCCTTCGAGTTGCGGACGCGCCAGCATGATCTCGTTCATCTGCCGCGTCGTCTTGTCGAACAGGAAGTAGCGGCCGGGATCGGTGTCGGCGCCTGCCCAGATGAGGAGCTTCGTCTCGTCGGCCGACGTGTCGACGACCTGGATGAGCGGCAGGTTCGGAATGGCGCGGGTCAGGCGCTCGGTCAGCGCGCGCAGGTCCGGATCGAAGATCACCGACTGGCGCTGGTCGGTGGCGAAGCTCGCCCCCACCACGCGGCCGCTCCGCCCGATCCGGATCAGGCTGTCGACATCGACCTGGTCGTGGGACGCGACCAGCTCGCGGCGATTCGATCCGTCGAGCGCCTGGCGGTAGACGGCGCGGCGGCCGTTCAGATTGTCGAACACGTAAGCGGCATTCAGCGCCCGATCGACGGCCGCCGCATAGGGGCCCTGGCGGGTGAGCGTGTTGTAAACGCCGAACTCGCGCCAGTCGCTCGAGCCTGCCGGCCGGTACATGTAGCGGATCTCGTTGCCGACCTGGCCGGTGTCGCCCCTCAGCGGCTGAACCGCCATGATGCGCACCGTGCCCTGCCCGTCGCTGATATAGTCCACGGCGGCGGGGTTCGGATCGATCACGCGGCGCTGCTCGAGCGAGCGCGTGTCGACGCGCACCACGCCGAAGCCGTTCTCGCGCCGCTCGATCCGGGTCAGGACGCGCTGCTCGGGAATGAACTGCTGCCCCATCAGAATGGCCCCGTCCTCGCCGGGAAGCCAATCGACGACGTTGCCGCCGAAGAAGCGATTCCAGCGCTGATAGTCGCTGTCGCGTTGGCCCAGCTGCTGAACGTTGCGGCCATTGGCATCGAGCGCGATCAGCCGCGTGGCGGTGGTCACGAAGCCGTTGACCCGCTGCACGGCGTAGATGGTGCAGACGAGGCGCTCGTCGGACACCCACCCGCAGCCGCCGAGCCGCTGCGGCTGGCCGCTGGCCGACGCGGCGACGTTCGATTCGCCGCTTGCGAGGTCGACGACGTAAAGGCTGGACGACTGGCCGCGCCCCGGCGCGACATAAGCGACGCGGCGTCCGTTCGGCGACAGGCGGATGCTTTCGATGCTTTCGCGCGCCCCGAAGGCGGCGGCGGGATCGGCCGTCGCCTGGCCCTGCGCGGCGGGCGGAAGCAGGAGAACGGCCCCGAGCACGGCGACATACATCGTCCGACGTCCTGCGGCGCGCGCCCTCAGGCCCGCGAAAAGCGCTTCGATTTTCTGCATTCTCACCCCCGTCATCCCTTGTCGCAGTTAGATCAGGGGCGGCGGACATCCGCAAGCGCTCAATCCGGACCTCGCGGGTCGTTCCCACGTTGATGGGCGGCCGGCTTGCCGCGCCCCGGGCGCGCGGATAAGCGCTGCAAACGTTTTCCGCCCAGATGAGAGGCCGCCGATGCGATCCGCTTTTCCCCTCGCCTCCCTCCTTTTCCTCGCCAGTGCCGCTTGCACGAACGGCGCCGGCGACCGGCCGGGCCGGCAGGCCGCCGAGCCGATCATCCCGCTCAACACGCTTCAGACCCTGACGCGTCAGCTCTCGACCGACGAGTTCGAAGGGCGCGCGCCCGGCACCCGGGGCGAGCAGCTCACCGTCGACCTTCTCGCCCGCAGCTTCCGCGAGGCGGGGCTGCAGCCGGGCAATAACGGCAGCTACTTCCAGAACGTGCCCCTCGTGCAGATCACCGCGCAGGGGCGGCCGACGCTTCGGGTCACCGGCGGCGGCCAGCCGATGAACTTCGCCTATCGCACCGACATGGTCGCAGGCACCTACCGGGTGCAGCCGCAGGTCAGCCTGCGCAGCAGCGACGTGGTCTTCG
>DASVQT010000213.1:0-5939 GCA_036388975.1 Allosphingosinicella sp.
TGGTCCCCCTCCCCATCTTCGATCGGGAGGATCTTAGCCTTCCGCCGCCACAGGCGAGAGATAGGGCGGGAGCCGACGCTGGCTCCCGCCCTCAGTGGGCCGGAAGGTCGCCCGGCCGCTCCCGCGTGACAAGGAGGGGATGGGCGCTGACGTCCGGCTGAGGCAGAATTGAAGGGCGAAGCGCTTGCGGTAGCTGTGATCCTCCGGCTGGGCGAAGGTGAGCCCGGCCTGGGTCATCAGCACCGCCGCTTCGGCGAGGCTCTTGACGGAAAGCTTCTCGAGAATGTGCGCCCGGTGCATCTCCACCGTGCGGACGGAGATGCCGAGCTCGTGCGCCGCGCTCTTGTTCGCCATGCCGCGAAGCAGAGCAAGGCCGATGTCGACCTCCCGCGGCGTCAGCCGCGACACCCGCTCCTGCGCCTGCTGGCGGGCAAGGCTCGCCTCCATGGTCCGCTCCAGCGAATCGAAGGCGAGATCGAGCGCGCCTTCCAGGAGATCGGCCTGGATCGGCTTCTGGAGGAAATCGACGGCGCCGAGTTTCATCGCGTCGATCGCGGTCGGGAGCTCGCCCCGGCTGCTCAAGGCGACAACCGGCCAGGTCACGTCCTGGCGAACCAGCTCCGCCAGGACATGGAGGCCGTTCATGTGCGGCATCTCCATGTCGAGTATGACGCAGCTCGGCCTCAAATGCCCGATCATCGACAGGAATTCGGCGCCGCCCGTAAAGGGCCACGCCTCGATCCCGAGGCTTGCAAGGTGGGCAGACAATGAACGACGCGTCGCCGCATCGTCGTCGACAAGGTACACAGTTCGTTGGTGCGACATACGCTCGCTCCCAATGATCGGGCCGGATACTGGGCCTAGGTTCAGAACCTTTGCGTTAACGACCATTAACGCAACCTGTGGATAATACTGTCGGCCGTTTCGGAAAAGCGTGACCCGCCAGCGGCTTGCGTCCGTTTCGGCAAGAAGCCGCCGCTTCCTGCGGGCGAACCGCACCGCCGCCTTGCGGCTATTACGGTGGAAGCAGCGCGCGCGACTCCGCACCCGCTCTCGGTGTCAACGAAAGAACCGGTCCGCGTGGTGCACGCATCGTGCGCCGTCCTGCCGCAGTAGAATCCGAATCGGGAGCGCACGGTTATTCCAGTCGTGCAAAGGACTTCTTAACCATCCAAGAGTCGCCTCAACGGCCCATTTGCAGCGCGAGCAGAAGGGCCCTGTTCTTGGGTGGGGGCGTATCGCGTGCATTTGGAACATCTCTTCGGCGGCTCTGCGCTTGCGCCGGTTGGCGGCGACGGCAGGGTTAAGCTTCCCCGCTTCGTGCGGGAGACCGCGGTTCGCCGTTCGGAAGACCGGACTTTGGTCCTCGGGCCGCACGAGGCCGATCCGTGCCTCACCGGCTACGACCGGCCTTATCGCCGCATGCTCTTCGCCGACACCGAGCGGCTGCGGCTGGCGGGCGAGGCGGGCCCGGCAGACGCAAAGGCCGAGGCGCCGCGCCGCGCCCGCCGCACCTTCGGCCTGACCGAGGAAGCGCCGTGGAGCGACGACGGCACGATCCGCCTGCCGGCGATGGTGCGCCGCATGGGCCGCATCGACGGCCTTGCCCTGTTCGTCGGCACGGGCGGCGCCTTCGAAATCTGGAACCCGCACCTCGCCGCCGAGAGCGGCGATCCCGATCTCGCCGAACTCGCCCGCTGGCGGCTCGGCCACGACACCGCATCTCACGAAGAGGAGGAATGAAGATGAACATCATGTGCTTCATCCAGGGGCATTCGCCGTCTGACGAACAAATTTGGAACCGCGGCTATTCCTTTTCGAAATGCCGGCGCTGCCGCTGCGACATGATCCGCTCGGATGCGGACTGGCAGGCGGTGCCGCGCGGCCTGCGCGTCGTCTGGAAGGGCGGGCTGCACGAGCATAGCCGCCCGGCCGGCTACACGCGTAACCTGCCGATCCTCTACCGCGATACTTTGCGCACCGGCGTTCCCGCCCATTGGCACGGCGGCGGCTGGTACAAGCAGCTTCTCGCTCTCGCCGGCGGCGGCGCGGCGCAGCAACTGTCCCCGCCCGAGCACGCCGGCGCGGCCGCCATGGCGCTCGACGATCCCGAGCAGGACATGAAGCCGTTCCCCTATCTGATCGCGCTTGCCGCGGTTGCGGGCGCCGGGCTCCAGCTCCTCCTCGCCGAGCGCTCGCGCCGCGACATGTGAAGCCAGCGGAAGCGAAGGAGGGGCGCGATGCCAGACTACCGGCTCTACTTCATCGATCCCGGCGGCGCGATCGACAGCGTCGAGGAGTTCAGCGCCCGGGACGATGTGGAAGCGGTCCGCATCTCGCGCGATTCGGTCCTCTACCAGCCGGTCGAGCTCTGGTGCCGGGCGCGGATCGTGGAAACGCTGGCGCCGCCGCTGCGCAGGAACGGCCATTGCTGAAACGCGAAGCGCCCCGGCCCTTGTGGGACCGGGGCGCTCCTCGCGTAACGAGTCGATGCGCTAAAGATGGATTCACCGTGATGAACGGCGGCTGACATCCCCATTCAGCCGTCGCTCAATGGCCCGGCGCCAGAGAAGCGAAATGCGCTTGTGCGTGTGTATGGCGCTTGTAGCCGATGTGACGCGAACAGGCAAGTGCTTCAAAACAAACGAGTTTCCCTCGCGTCGCGTAACGAGGGAGGGGCCGGTCTTCCCACGGGGAGGCCGGCCCCGCCTTTTGCGGCGGGAACGGCCCGGCCCCGCGCGTCGTTTCCCCATGCGACTCGGTGAAGGAGCGCGTGGATGGCAGGCGGCAAGTCCCTTTCGAACGATTATGGCGGCGGCGGCGATGATTCGGAGCGCGGCGAGCGCGCCACCTTCGATCGCAAGAGCGGCGAAGTGCATGGCAGCGGCTCCGGCGCCGGCGGCGAAGGCAATCCCGACGAGGATTACGACAAGGACCCGATGGCGGGCGCCGGCGCCGAGCCGATGAAGGGCCCGCGCAAGGCGTCGGATGCGGCCGACCGCCCGATTGATCCGGACGAGGGAGTCTGATCATGAACAAAGGCAGCGGCCACCCTCTCCCCGACAGCGGCGAAGCGCGGCACAACGAAATTCCGGAGCATCTCGAGGCCGAAAAGGGCCGCGGCCAGGATCCGGCCGCGATCACGACGCCGCACCCCGAGGGCGTCGCTCCCGACGGCGAGTCTTACCGCTACGACGATCTCGGCCGCGGGCCGCCCACCGACAAGGGCGTCGGGGACGATGCGAGCCACGAGCCGGAGCCGGGACCCTGATCCCATACGAACACCAAAGGAGTTGAACATGGCCGAGAACGGATTCGACCGCGACGAGGTTCGCGGCGACATGAAGCAGGAGAACAGCCTCGAAGGCGGCCGCCAGGCGGGCGGCGGCCCCGGCGCGAGCGACATGGCCGCGCCCGGCGGGTCGAGCGGCACGGGCGGCTACGGCAACGACCAGAATTCGCAGAACCATCAGGGGCAGGGCCAAGGTGAGCGCACCCAGGCGCCCGACCCGCACCAGTCTCGCGGCGAGCGCTTCGACGAACAGCAAGGCGGCGGGCGCGGCGCCGAATCGGTGAGCTTCGACAAGGAGCGCGACGGCGACGACTTCGCCGAGGACCAGCAGGCCCACCAGGATCGCGGCCAGGGCATCGCGGAAGAGGAACGCGAGGTCTGAGGGACCGCCATGCCGTAGCGGCCAAGCGGAGAGGGAACTCGACGCTTGGCCGCGTGTCTGTTACGCATCAGTTATGAAATAAGCGGAGATCCGAGATGGCGAAGAAAGCATCCTCCGGAGGCGGTTCCGGGAGCGGCCGCGGCAAGAGCGGCGACACCGGCGGCTCGAACAACGCAAACAAGAGCGGCGGAAGCGGCGGCGGCGGGAACGCACGCGCCGAGGGCGGCAATGACGGCGAATCGCTGATCGGCGATGCCCTTCGCGATGCCGGCCGCCGCGCGGCCGATCTCGCGCAGAACCCGATGGCCCGCAGCCTCCTCGCCGCCGGCCTGGTCACGGCGGCGGCGGCGCTCGCGGCCAACAAGAACGTCCGCGACACCGCACGGCGCGGCGCGCGTCAAAGCCAGGAAGCGGCCGAAACCGCCGCCGAAGTCGCGGCCGACACCGCCAACAAGATCGGCGCCGCCATGATCAACGCCGCGACGGACGCCGTCCGCCGGATGATGGCCATCGGCGGCATGGCCGGCGATGAAGGCGGCGAAAGCGGCGGCTCGGGCAGCGGCGAAGGCTCCGCCGGCTCCGGCGGCGGCGCGGCGAGCGCCTCGAGCGGCGGCACCGGCTCGGCCGGCGCGTCCGGCTCCACGGGCTCAAGCGGCGGCGGCCGCGCGAGGAGCACCCGCGCGGCTTCGGGCGGCGGTGCGACTGCGGGCGGCGGCGCTGCTACGCGCAAGCGCACGGCGAAGAGCGGCGGCGACACGAGCGGCGGCGCGGCCGGCGGCGGCGCGGCCAAAAAGCGGGGCGGTGCCGCGAAGAGCGGCGGCTCAGGCGGCGGTTCAGGCAACTCAGGCGCCTGAACCCTTTCACGTCATTGCTAGGAGCGTAGCGACGAAGCAATCCAGTGGACCTCCGAGTCCCGCTGGATTGCTTCGCTACACTCGCAATGACGTCTGATTCGGCTCGCAGCCCGAGTTACCGCGAATCCTAAAGCGGCGCCCCCGCCACGCACCGTTCCAGCTCCACGACATCGTGCGCGCAGACGATCTTGACCTCGCCCGCCCGTTCCACCGACAGACGCCGCAGCCGGTCCTGGTTGGTCATGCGCTGGGCGCGGTCCACCTCCATCATCGTCTGGTAAGCGCGCAGGCCCGGCGTGCACTCGCGCTTCGCGCGCCGCATCTCGCCGCGGTAGAAATAAGCATCGCCGGCGTGGAGCATCCACCCGGCGCCGGTGTCGATCGCAATGCCGGCATGGCCCCAGGTGTGGCCGGGCAGCGGCACCATCAGGATCTCGGGCGGCAGGCCTTCGAGCTGGCGCACCGCGTCGAAGCCGAACCATGGCTCGCCCGGCGCGCCGTAGCGGCGCCACCTGGTCACTTCGTCATATTGGCGCGGGCGATAGCGGTTGCGCGGCACGAAGCCCTTGCGCGGCCCCGTCGCAGCGCTGAACTCGGCGTCCATCAGGTGGACGACGGCGTTCGGGAAGTCCTCCAGCCCGCCGGCATGGTCGAAATCGAGGTGGGTGAGGAGGATGTGGCGCACGTCCGCGGCAGAGAAGCCGAGCCGCTCGATCTGGCGGATCGCCGTCTCCTCTTCCCTGAGCTTGATGTTGAGGAGGCTGCGCATGGTGCGCGTGATGCGGGGATCGGCGCTGTCGTGCGGATGGTCGACGTCCTTCAGGCCATAGCCGGTGTCGACCAGCACCAGGCCCCCCTCCGTCTCGATCAGCCAGCAATGGCAGACGAGGTGGCCGGTCAGCCCCTTGCTCCGCCCGTCGAACAGGCGGCCGCCGAGGGGGCAGTCCGTTCCGCAATTGAGGTGGTGGATGCGCATGCCGGTCTCCTCTTCCTAGGAGCGAACATGCGAGCGCGCGCACGGTTGCGCGGCTTGATCCAAGTGAAAGAAAAAGGCCGCCTAGGAAACCATCAAAGAAAAAGCGGGGCACCGAAGCGCCCCGCTCTATCGCGTCGCGTAAAGCCGAAGGCTTAGCGGCAGCGGCGGGCGCTGCGGCCCCTCTGCACTTCGCGGCCGACCAGCGCGCCGGCGGCCGCGCCGACCACAGTGCCCACGGTGCGGTTGCCGCGGCCCGCAATCTCGCGGCCGACGAGCGCGCCCGCGGCGCCGCCGACGATCAGGCCGGTCGTGCCGTTCGAACGGCGGCAATAGATGCGCCCGTCGCGCCCGCGCCAGGTCGGTCCGACATAATTGCCGTTGCGGTCGTAGCGCTGCGCCTGAGCGGGCTCGGTCGGAACCGCGATCGCGACCGGG
>DASVQT010000214.1:0-20901 GCA_036388975.1 Allosphingosinicella sp.
CTGGCGCTGGCCGCCGCGGATCAGCTCTACCGGAATGCGGGCGCCCACGGGCTGCTGCGAGACGAGGTAGGCGAGCGACTGGTCGGGCGTGACCGGCTGGTTGTTGACGCTGATGACGACGTCGCCCTGCTGGATGCCGGCGCGCGCGGCCGGGCCGCCCGGCGTGACGGCGCGGATGAGCTCGCCGCGGTTGCGCTCGATGCCGAGCGCCTGGGCGACGCCGCCTTCGGTGAGCGACTGGAGGCTCACGCCCATATAGCCGCGCCGCACGCGCTCGCCCCGCCGCAGCGTTTCCACGATCGGCAGCGCCTGTTCCGCGGGAATGGCGAAGCCGATGCCGACATTGCCGCCGGTGGGCGAGATCAAAGCCGTGTTGATGCCGATGACGTTGCCCTGGAGATCGAACATCGGGCCGCCGCTATTGCCCGAATTGATCGGCGCGTCCGTCTGGATGTAGCGGTCGTAATTGCCCGCGCCGATGTTCCGGTGCAGCGCCGAGACGATGCCGGCCGTGACGGTGCCGCCGAGCGTGAACGGGTTGCCGATCGCGATCACCCAGTCGCCGACGCGCGTCTGCCGGCTGTCGCCGAAGCGCACGAACGGCAGCGGGCCGCCGCGCGGCCGGATCTTGAGCACCGCGAGGTCCGACGCCTGGTCGCGGCCGACCACTTCGGCCGGATATTCCGTGCCGTCGTTCAGGGTCACGGTGACGGCCTCGACGACCGCATTGTCCCGCGCGGGCGCCACGACGTGGTTGTTGGTGACGACATAGCCGTCGGCCGAGATGATGAAGCCGGAGCCGAGCGAGCCGCCGCGCTGGACGTTGTCGCCGCCCTCGCCGCCGCCCTGCGGAACCTCGCCGCCGAAGCGGCGGAAGAATTCCTCGAAGCCCGGCGGAAGGCCGCGGTTGCGCGGGATTGTGATCGCCTGGCGGGTCGAGATGTTGACCACGGCCGGCTGCAGCCGGGCGACGAGATCCGCGAAGCTCATCGGCGCCCCGGCGCGCGGGGCCGCCGCGCTGATCGTCCCCGGCTCGTTCTGCGCGACCTGCGCCCCGACGGGGTTGCTCAGCGTCGCGACCGTGCCACCGAGGAGAAGCGCTGCGGTGATTCCATAGACGTAACGCACTGGTTCATTCCCTCCTGAGAAATACCGAACCGTTTCCGGCTCTGGCCCGAACGGGCCCGCTTGCGTTTCAGGCTATAGCCTCCGCCTGAACCGGAATTGAATATGACGGCGGCTAGCGGCCGGCCGGGCCGCGCCCCCGGAACTGCCTCAGATAATCGTTGTCCGGCGACAGGATGATGCTCGACTGGCCCTGCCGCCCTTCCGAAATGAAGCTCGCTTCATAGGACTGCATGGCCCGGTAGAAATCGTAGAATTCCGGATCCTGATTGAAGGCGCCGGCATAGGTCGCCGCCGCTTCGGCGTCGGCTTCGGCGCGGATGATCTGCGCCTGCTTGGCGCCCTGGGCCTGGATCGAGCGCGCTTCCTGGCGGCGCGCGCTGCGCATCCGCTCATAGGCGCTTTCCAGCGGCGATCCTTCGGGAAGATCGGCGCGCTTGATGCGCACGTCGACGACTTGGGCGCCATATTGGCCCGCCACCCGGTTGAGCGCGGTCTGGATATTCTCCATCATCTGGCCGCGTTCGGGGCTGAGCAGCGCTTCGGAGGTCCGGCGGCCGAGCTCGTTGCGGAGCGACGAGCCGAGGATCGGCCGCAGCTGCGCCACGACCCGCTCCTCGCTGCCGGCCGACCGGTACATGAGCAGCGGATCGACGATTCGGAAGCGGGCGAAGGCGTCGACCTGGAGCCGCAGCTGGTCGGTCGAAAGCACCGGCTGGTTCTGGAGATCGACGCTGAGGATGCGCCGCTCCACCCATACGATCTGCTCCACGAAGGGAATGCGCGCGCCGAGCCCGGCCCCCGCCTTCCCGAACGTGTCGGAGGCCCGATATTTGTTGAGGATGCGCTGCGGTTCGCCGAAACGCACGATGATCGCCTGCTTGGTTTCGGGAACGATCGAAACGGTGCTGCCGACGAGGACGAGGACCAGGATCGCGATGATCGCGATGGCGATCGGGTTCTTGGCGTAGCGGCGCATCAGCGGCCTCCCTGCGCGGGCGCGGCCTGGGCCTGCGGCTGGGCGGCGGGCGGCGCCGGGGCGGCCGGAGCCGCCTGGCTGCGCCTTTGCACTTCAGGAAGCGGCAGATAGGGCGTGACGCCCGGCGCTTCGATGATCGTTGAATCGATCCGCGACAGGATTCTCTCCATGGTCTCGTAATACATGCGCCGCCGGGTCACTTCGGGCGCGGCGCGATATTCGGCATAAACCTTCTCGAACGCCGCCGCTTCGCCCTCGGCCCGGGCGGTGAGCTGCAGGGCGTAGGCGCGCGCGTCGTTGATGTAGGATTGCGCCTGCTGCTGCGCGGCCGACACTTCGAGAAATGCCTGGTTGACCGGCGCGGGCGCCGCCGAGCGGTTCACCGCCACGCCCTGTATCTCCACGCCGGCGCGGTAATCGTTGAGCAGGTCCTGCATCATCACCTGAACGCGGTTCTCGATGTCGCTGCGTCCCGAGCCGATCGCTTCCTCAAGCGTCATGCGCGACACGACGGCGCGCATGGCGCTTTCGGCAAGCTCGCGAATCGTGTCGTTCGGATCGGCGAGCTGGAAGGCGTAGAACTGCACCTGGTCCCGCTGAACGCGCCAGCGCACCGAGTAACTGAGGTCGATGACGTTCTGGTCGCCGGTCAGGATGAGGTTTTCGCCGTCGCCGCCGGGGACGGGGAATTCGCGAATATTGTCGACGTCGATCTTTTCGACCTTGGCGATGGGCGACGGCCAGGTGAGCCGGGCGCCCGGCTGCAAGGTGGTCGAATAGGCGCCGAACACGGTGACCACGCCGCGCTCGCGCGGGCCGATGCGGTGGATGCTGGTGAAGAGCACCCAGATGAGCAGAAAGGCGATGAGGCCGTACAGCCAGTAGGGCCGGCCGTCGCCCGACGGGAAGCGGCCGCCGAAGCGGTCCCGGCTCTTTTTCAGGAAATCGTCGAGCGAGGTGACGTTGCCGGTGCCGCGGCCGGGCTTGCGCGGGGGTCCGCCCCACGGATTGCGCGGACCGCCGCCGCCGTCGCCGTCTCCCCCGGAGCCGCCTCCGCCGCTACCGGACGCGCCGCCTCCGCCGCCTCCCCAGGGGCTGCCGCGATTTTCGTTCAACAAAGCGCCGAGACGCCAGCCCCGCCGGAAAATATTCCACATGGCGTCTTTATAGGAACGCGCCCGGCGGAAAAACAGTGCCAAGCCGCGCGCTTCTGCCTATCTGCCGTCCGGACATGACCCAAGACGACGCCAAGATCCTGAACGCATTGGGCGATCTCGCCTCAAGAGCCTCCGCGCCGCGCCTCCGCGACGGCGTTGCGAGCCTGATTTTCGACGCGACCGGGCTCGATGCCGCCGCCCGCGCCGCCGCCGAGCGCCGCATCCGCGCCGCGCTCGTCGCCGTGCCCGGCGTGTCCGACGTCCGGATCGCGATGACGGCCGAAAAGGTGCAGCGCACCATCGTCGCGGTGGGCAGCGGCAAGGGCGGGGTCGGCAAGTCGACGGTGTCGGCCAACCTCGCAATCTCGCTCGCCCGGCTCGGCAAAAAGGTCGGGCTCGTCGACGCCGATATTTACGGGCCCTCGCAGACCCGGATCATGGGCAATGACGACAAGCCCGAGCTCGCCGACAAGCAGATCGTGCCGGTGCGCGCCTGGGGCGTCGGCATGCTGTCGATCGGCCAGTTGATCGAGCCCGGCACGGCCGTCGCCTGGCGCGGGCCGATGACGGGAAGCGCGCTCGGCAATCTGATGGAGGGCGATTGGGGCGACACCGAGATCCTCGTGGTCGATCTCCCGCCCGGCACCGGCGACGTCCAGATGACCTTGATGCAGAAGTGGAAGCCGGCCGGCGCCGTCATCGTCTCGACTCCGCAGGACCTCGCCCTCATCGACGCGACCCGCGCCATCGACCTGTTCCGCAAGATGGACGTGCCCCTGCTCGGCCTCGTCGAGAACATGGCCGGCTATGCCTGTCCCCATTGCGGCGAAGTCTCCGATCCGTTCGGCACCGGCGGGGCGGAAGCCGCGGCGAAGGTCATGTCGATCCCTTTCCTCGGCCGCATTCCGCTCACCCTCCCCATCCGCCAGGCCTCCGACGCAGGCCGGCCGCCCGCCGCGGGCGACGGCGAGGACGCCGCCATCTTCCACGCCATCGCGCAGCGGCTGCTCGACCGGTTGAACCGCGCCGCCGCTTGAGGGTTGACCCCTCATGCCTCTCACCTCCGAAGACGATATCCGCCAGCTCCTCAGCGAGACCCGCACCATCGCGCTCGTCGGCGCGTCCGACCGGCCGACCCGGCCGAGCTGGGGCGTGATGCGCATGCTTCAGGAGCACGGCTACCGCGTGATCCCGGTCAATCCGCAGATCACCGGCGAACATGTCCACGGCGAATATGTCTGGCGCGAGCTCGCCCAGATCGGCGAGCCGATCGACATGGTCGACATCTTCCGCCGGCCCCAGGCCGCGGGCGAAGCGGTGGACGAGGCGATCGCCGTCGGCGCGAAGTCGGTCTGGATGCAGCTCGGCGTCGTCAACCACGAAGCCGCGGCCCTCGCCGAAGCCGCCGGCCTCAAGGTCGTGATGGACCGCTGCCCGGCCATCGACATCCCGCGCCTCGGCGTTCCGCGGGTGACGACCGCGGGTTGACGCGGAGTCCCTGGTCGCTGCCCGCCTTCTTGTCGCCAACAAGGGCCGCGGAATTCAGCCTGAGGCCGAAGCGGCCGTACCGGGACAGGAATGCGGCCATGCTCTGCGGCCGGTAAAGCTTCGCCGGAGGGGCGAATTGGGCGTCCGTCATCACCCAGACCGCGCCCGGTCCGCTGCACCGGACGCACCGCTCGACAAGCGCGATGAAGTCCCCTTGAAGCGCCTCGGCGAAGGAGAAGCGCTTCCAGCGACTTCCCCTCGGATCCTGAAGGGTGATCACGTCTTCAAAGAGCCAGCGGCACCCGGCGGATTCTACGAAACCGCGATCGACGACGTGGATCAACAGGCCCGACTTGCCGTCGATGATCGGCGCCTGCCACAGCGACGGGCTCCTGTCGCTGACCAGCTTCGTGTCCACCACCACGCCAAGCTTCAGGTCCGAACAATCGGGCGTTCCGCGCGGATCCTCGATCTGGACTTCAAGGCTGATCACGCCCTCAGACGACGGCGAGCGCGCGTTCGCGGAGCCGCTCCACCGCGGCCGCGTGGATGCCCGGCGCGGCGACGAGGACGCCGAAGGCTTTGCCGTCCGACGTGTTGAAGGCCAGGGGCTGGCCGAGCGCCCCGGTCACCGTGGCCCCGGCCTCTTCCGCAATCAAAGCGGCGGCGGCGATGTCCCATTCGAAGCCCCAGCGCAAAGTCGCGACGAGGTCCGCCTCGCCCGCGGCGACCAGCGCGATGCGCAGCGCGATCGAATTGGGCTTGGGCACCATGGCGAGATCCGCGTCGGCCGGCGGCAGCTGGTCCGCGGGCACGCGCGCGCCGGCAAGCTGCGTCCGGACACTCGCCTTCAGCCGCACGCCGTTGCGCCATGCGCCGCCGCCGCGCGAAGCGGTCCAGAGTTCGCCCCGCTGCGGCGCCGACAGCACGCCGACCAGCGGCACCCGGTCCTCGACCAAAGCGATCGACACGGACCAGCCCGGCCGCCGCCTCAGATAGTCGCGCGTTCCGTCGATCGGGTCGACGACCCAGATCCGGCGCCGCTCGTAGCGGTCCGAATCGTCCACCGTTTCCTCCGACAGCCAGCCCGCGTCCGGATCGAGCTTGCGAAGCTCCTCCCGCAGAAAGGCGTCGACCTCGAGATCGATGTCGCAGACGAGCTCGCCCGGCTTCTTTTCCCACTGCCTGTAGTCGGTATGCGAGCGCCGGTCGGCGATGGCGCCTGCCGCCTCGGCGATCCGGGCGACCTCCTCAAGCACCGGCCACCATCATCCCTTCGATCCGGACCGTCGGCGCATTGACGCTGCGGCGATGCTCGAGATCGCTCGCCGGAGTGAGTTCGCGGAACATGTCGAGGAGGTTGCCGGCGATCGTGATCTCGGCGACGGCGCCCGCAATCTCGCCATTCTCGACGATGAAGCCCGACGCGCCGCGGCTGTAATCGCCGGTCACCGGATTGACGCCCTGGCCGATCAGCTCGGTCACGTAGAGGCCGCGCGAAACGTCCGCCATCAGCTCGGCCGGCGAGAGCGGCCCGGCCTGGAGGTGGACGTTGGTCGTGCCCGCGCCGGGCGAACCGGCGGCGCGCGTGGCATGGCCGGTCGGCTCCAGCCCGAGCTGGCGGGCGGACGCGCTGTCGAGCAGCCAGCCGGTCAGCCGGCCGTCGGCGACGATGTCGCGCGGCGCCGTCGCCAGCCCCTCGCCGTCGAACGGCTTGGAGGCGAGGCCGCGTGCGCGGTGCGGATCGTCGCGGATGACGATGCCGGGCGCGAAGATCCGCTCCCCTTCCTTGCCGATCAGGAAGCTGGTCCGCCGCGTGATCGCCGAGCCGGTGATCGCGCCCGTCAAGTGACCGACGAGCGAGGCCGAAACGCGCGGGCTGAAGAAGACGGGCATCCGCCCGCTGGCGAGCTTGCCGGGATCGAGCCGCGCCACCGCGCGCTCGCCCGCCCGCCGCCCGAGCGTCTCCGGGCCTTCGAGATCGGCGAAGTGGCGGACGCTGTGATAGGCGTAATCGCGCTGCATCGCGCCGCCCGCTCCGGCGATGACGCTCGCCATGCCGCTATAGCCGGTGGTCGCGTAGCCGCGGCAGAAGCCGTGGCTGGTCGCAAGCGCCACGACGCTGCGCCCGGCGCTTACGCCGGCGCCTTCGCTGTTGGTGACGCCCGGAACCGCGCGCGCGGCATCCTCGATGGCGAGCGCCAGCTCCTTGAGCGCGAGCGGCGACGGATCGCCCCCGTCGTCGCCGTCCACGTCGACGCCCGCATTGCGCAGCAGCCGGTCCTCCGGAGCGAGCCCCGCATAGGGATCCTCCGGCGCTTCCCGCGCCATTGCCGCGGCGCGCTCGACCAAAGCGGACAGCGCTTCGTCCGAAAGGTCGGACGAGGACACGCTCGCCGAACGCTGGCCGACGAACAGGCGCAGGCCGATCTCCTCCCCTTCCGAGCGGCCGACCTCCTCCAGCTCGCCGAGGCGCACCTGGATGCCGGTCGAGGCTTCGCCGGAATAAACGACGTCCGCCGCATCGGCGCCCGCCGCCCGCGCAAGCTCCACGAGAGAGGCGGCGCGCGCCTCGGCCTTTTCCACTGTCAGCATGGCCCGCCGCTTAAAGAAGCGACCGCGAAAAGCAAAGCCTCAGCTTTGCCGACGACCAGGCAGGCGAGGAACATGAGCAGCCCCGCAAACCGGTTGGACCGGAACTTGGCGAGCGCGTCGGCGCCGTCCTCCTGCCGCAGCGTCGCCGCCTGCCAGAGCAGGTGAAGGGCCAGCGGGCCCAGCGCTAAAATGGCGAGCGCTTCGGGCCTCACGGTCCAGATGGAGGCGGCCCAGAGCGCGAGCGCGAGGGCGTAGCAGACCGCGACGCCGAGCCGGGCCTTCGTACCGAGTGCCAAGGCGGAGGACTTCACGCCGACAAGCGCGTCGTCCTCCTTGTCCTGAAGCGCGTAGATCGTGTCGTATCCGATCACCCAGAAGATCGAGCCCGCATAGAGCAGCAAGGCGGGAAGCTCGATACGCCCGGCCACGGCCGGCCAGCCGACCAATGCCCCCCAGGAGAAGACCAGCCCCAGCCACGCTTGCGGCCACCAGGTGATGCGCTTCATGAACGGATAGGCCGCAACCGGCGCGAGGCTGGCGAGCGCCACGATCTGCGCGGTCCGGTCGAGCTGCAGCAGGACGAGAAGCCCCAAGAGGCTCATCGCCACCAGCAAGGCCCAGGCGCCTTTCAGCGACGCCCGCTTGCTCGCCAGCGGCCGCAGCCGCGTCCGCTCCACCTTCGAGTCGAGGTCGCGGTCCACGATATCGTTGTAGACGCAGCCGGCGCTGCGCATCGACCAGGCGCCCAGCGCGAACCACAAAAGCAGCCACCATTCCCCGCCCCGAGGCCCGGCAAGCACCACGCTCCACGCGCCCGGCCAGTAAAGCAGCCACGCCCCAATCGGACGGTCCAGCCGGATCAGCGACGCATAAGGCCGCGCCCCCCGCGGCAACGCCCCGATCAGCCCCCGGCGCTCCGAATCGGGGACGATGTCGTCGTCGGGGATGGCGTTCGTTCGGCTGGGAAGAGGATCGGAGCTCACCAGCCCCCACTAACCGTTCGGGCTGAGCCTGTCGAAGCCCTCGCCTTCCTCTCGTACGGCCGCGAACGAGGACAGGGCTTCGACAAGCTCGACCCGAGCGTTATGGGGAAGCATGCCCGCCACCCCCGCCTGGCCCCCGTCGAGCCTGCCCCGCCTCTTCGTCGAGCAGACGCTTTCCGAGGGCGCGGCCCTCACGCTCGACGGTGCTCCCGCAAACTATCTCGCCAACGTCCTGCGCCTCGCCCCGGGCGCGCAGGTGAAGCTGTTCGACGACCGCACGGGCGAATGGCTCGCCGAACTCACGGAGGCCGGCCGCAAGCGCGTCACCCTCGCCGTCACCCGCCACCTGCGCCCCCGCGAGTCCGTCCCCGATCTCTGGCTGCTCTTCGCGCCGATCAAGCGCGGCCGCATCGACTGGCTGATCGAGAAAGCGACGGAGATCGGCGCCGCCCGCCTCGTTCCCGTCCTCACCCAGCGCACGATCGTCGACCGCTTGAACCTCGACCGGCTGCGCGCCCACGCCGTGGAAGCCGCCGAGCAATGCGAGCGCACCGCCCTTCCCGAACTCGCCGAGCCGCAGAAGTTCGACCGGCTTCTCGGCGCCTGGCCCGCGGATCGCACCCTCTTCTTCGCGGACGAAGCCGGCGGCGAGCCTTTCGCCCCCGTCCCCGGCCCGGCCGCGATCCTAATCGGCCCCGAAGGCGGCTTCACCGATGCCGAGCGCGCCGCGATCCGCGCGGTCCCCCAGGCCCGCCCGGTCTCGCTCGGCCCGCGCATCCTTCGCGCCGACACGGCCGCGATCGCCGCACTTTCCCTCTGGATGGCGGCGGCGGGCGACTGGTCCGTTCCGGTAGCGCGTTGAAACCGTCTGGCGGCGCGCCGCGCCCCGGACTAGAGACGCGCCGATGACGACCCGTACCGAAAGCGACCGCTTCGACCCGCCGATCGAATCGCGCGCCGATCTCCTCGGCGTCTTCTCGAAGGGCGAGAAGCCGGCCGACGCCTGGCGCATCGGCACCGAGCACGAGAAGTTCGTCTACCGCTTCGACGACCACCGCGCCCCTTCGTACGACGAGCCCGGCGGCATTCGCGATCTCCTGAGGGCGATGACCCGCTTCGGCTGGACGCCCGTCGAGGAGAACGGCAAGGTCATCGCGCTCGCCGGCGCCGACGGCACGATCAGCCTGGAGCCCGCCGGCCAGCTCGAACTGTCCGGCGCCCCGCTCGAGCATCTTCACGCCACCTGCGCCGAAGCCGGGCGGCACCTTCGCCAGGTCAAGGAAATCGGCGCGGAGCTCGGCGTCGGCTTCCTCGGCCTGGGCATGTGGCCCGACAAGACGCGCGCCGAGCTGCCGGTCATGCCCAAGGGCCGTTACGAGATCATGCTTCGCCACATGCCGCGCGTCGGCACGCTCGGCCTCGACATGATGCTCCGCACCTGCACCATCCAGGTCAATCTCGACTACAGCTCCGAAGCCGACATGGCGCAGAAGTTCCGCGTCGGCCTCGCCCTCCAGCCGCTCGCCACCGCGCTTTTCGCCAATTCGCCCTTCACCGAAGGCAAGCCCAACGGCCTTCTCTCCTACCGCAGCCACATCTGGTCGGACACCGATCCGGCGCGCACCGGCATGCTCCCCTTCGTCTTCGAGGACGGCTTCGGCTACGAACGCTATCTCGATTACGCGCTCGACGTCCCGATGTACTTCGTCTTCCGCGAAGGCCGCTACATCGACGCCGCCGGCCTGTCCTTCCGCGACTTCCTCGACGGCCGTCTCCCCGCGCTGCCCGGCGAGAAGCCCCTCCTCTCCGACTGGGTCGACCACCTATCGACCGCCTTCCCGGAAGTCCGCCTCAAGAGCTTCCTCGAAATGCGCGGCGCCGACGGCGGCCCGTGGAGCCGCATCTGCGCCCTCCCCGCTCTCTGGGTCGGCCTCCTCTACGACCAAAGCGCGCTCGACGCCGCTTGGGACGAAGTGAAGCATTGGGGCCTGGAAGAGCGCCAGCGCCTCCGCGACGAAGTTCCCAGGCTCGGCCTTTCCGCCCGCACCCCCGACGGCGAGCCCCTGCTCGACCTCGGCCGCCGCATCCTCGCCATCGCCGAAAGCGGTCTCGTCGCCCGCGGGCGTCTCAACGCGGCGGGCGACAGCGAAAGCGGCTTCCTCGATCCCCTGCGCGAAATCCTCGCCTCGGGCCGCACCCCGGCCCAGCGCCTCCTCGCGCGCTACGAAGGCGAATGGGCAGGCGACCTGTCGCGCGTCTACGCCGAAGAAAGCTTCTGAGCCTCACTCCTCGCGGAAGCTGCGGCTCATCGCGTCGCCGAGCGGTGACAGCAGGTAGCTGAGCAGCGTCCGGTCCTGCGTCTTGACGTTGACCGAGGCCGGGATGCCCGGCTGGAGCGACAGCCCCGCGTCGCTGGCCGCGGCAGGATCGTCGATCGCGATCTGCGCCCGGTAATAGCCGCCCGACGAATCCTCGATCCGCGCCGGCGAAAGCGTCACGACCCGCCCGGTGAAGCTCGATTGCCCCCGCGGATTGACCGTCGAAAAGCGCACGGTCGCTTCCGCGCCGAGATGCACGTCGTCGATGTCCGACGGCTTGATCTTCGCTTCGACGATCAGGGTTCGACCCGCGGGGACGACCTCCATCAGCGTCCGTCCTCCGGTCACCACCGTGCCCGGCCCGAGCGCGGCGAGCGAGGTCACCCGCCCCGCCGCCGGTGCGCGGAGCAGGTCCTGGTCGGCGAGGTAGCGGTTGACGTCGAGCTGCGGATTGACCTGCGCGAGCTGCTCCTGGACTCGGGCGAGGTCCGTCACGATCTGCATCACCTGGGCGTCGCGTGTGCGCTGATAGGTGATTTCGGCCTCGCGTAGCGACGCTTCCCCGGTTGCGCTGTCCGCCTGATGCTGCGCGGCGCTGCGCTGGAGCTGGCGCACCGTGGTCTTTCTCGCAAAGCCGCGCGACGCCAGCTCCTGAAAGGCGGCGAGGTCCTCGTTGACCAGCGCGAGCTGCTGCTGCGCCGCGGCCTGCCGCGCGGCGGCCGAACCGACCTGGGTCTGGGCGATGCGCCGGTCCGCCTCGAGCACGGCCATGTGCCGGGCGAACAGGGCCATCTCCGCCTGCATCGCCGCCGCCGCCGCCGGGTCGGCCGAGCGGGCCGCGAGGTCGGGCGGGAAGACGAGCTGCTCGGCGCCGTCGCGCTCCGCGATCAGCCGGGCCTCGGTGGCCCTGAGCGCGTCCCGCCGCGCCTGCGCCTGACGGAGCTGCGCGCCCGAGCGGATGCCGTTCAGCCGCACCAGCGGCTGGCCGGCCCGCACGGGCTGGCCCTCGCGGACGAGCACTTCCGAGACGATCCCGCCCGAGACCGGCTGGATCACGAGGCGGTCGCCCGCCACCGTCACCTGCGCCTCCGCCACCGCGGCGCCCGAAATCGGCGCAAAGGCCGCGAACAGCAGGAAGATGCCGAAGAACATCAGCGCCGCGATCAGGCCGACCCGCACCGTGCGCCGCGCATCGTCGAGCGGCCGCACCTGCAGCCGTTGGCGCAGGTAGCGCTCGATCAGCCGCCGCGGGATCGCCCGGACGCGCCCGCCGCCGCTTCCGCCGCCGCCGCCGCCTCCCGGCGAGAAGAAATCGAGCTTCATCTCCCTCTTCCTTCCTTTAAACTGCGGTGGGCTCGCGGGCGATCGAGCGGACGAGCTCGGTGCGCACCTTGCGGAAGACCCGCGCCCGCGGCCCGTCGAGCTGCAGCTCGCCCTTGGAGAGCACGATCACCCGGTCGACATGGGCAATGGGATTGAGCCGGTGGGCGATCAGGATGATCGTCGTCCCTTCCGCCTTGAGCGTCGCCAGCGCCGCGGCCAGCGCTTCCTCGCCGTCCGCATCGAGATGGGCGTTAGGCTCGTCAAGAACGAGGAGGCGCGGCGATCCGAACATCGCGCGGGCAAGGCCGATCCGCTGGCGCTGGCCGCCCGACAGGCCGCGCCCGCCTTCCTGCACCAAGGTCTCGTAACCGTCGGGCAAATCGAGGATCATTTCGTGGACGTTGGCGCGGCAGGCGGCCTGAACCACCTCTTCGTCCTCTGCCTGGCCGAAGCGGCAGATGTTGTCGCGGATCGTGCCGGGAAACAGGCCGATCGACTGCGGCAGGTAGCCGACGTAGCGGGAGAGATTCTGGGAGGTCCAGTGCCGGCCCTCGATCCCGCCGATGCTCATCCGCCCGTCGGTCGGCACGGTGACGGCGGTGAGCATGCGCGCGAGGCAGCTCTTTCCGGCCCCGCTCGGCCCGACGATGCCGACGGCCTCGCCCGCCTCGATCCGCAGGTCGATATTCTTGAGCGCAGGCCGCTTCGCGTTCGGCGGAACATAGGTGACGCCGCGCGCCTCGATCTCGATGTCGCGGTCGGGAAGCTTGACGCGGGTCGCCCGCGGCGGCGCCTGCTTGAGCGCCTTCTGCACGCTCTTTCCCGCTGCGATCGCGTTTGCGATCTGGCGCCAGCCGGTCACCGCCGTTTCAAGCGGAGCGAGCGCCCGGCCGAGCAGCAGGTTGGCCGCGAAGATGCTGGCCGGAAGCAGCGAGCCCTTGATCGCGAGCCAGCCGCCGACTCCGATCATCGAAGCCTGCAGCCCGAGCCGGAGCGCGCGGATCAACGCCGAGGCGGTCGCATTGCGGTCGCTGCCTTCCGCCTGGCGGCGCACCATCGTGTCGCGGTCGGTATGCCAGCGCACCGCAAGCGCATCCTCCATGCCCATCGCCCGCACCGGCCCGGCATGCCGCGCGACGGCGTCCGTGAAGCGGTAGCTCCGGTTCTGCGCCTCCAGTGCGACCTTGGCGCTGTCGCGGGTCGAGCGGTCGTTCCAGAAGGTGAGGGCAAGGAGAAGCCCTGCGCCGAACAGGGCCACCGCCCCGAGTGCCGGATGGATCAGAAAGAGCACCAGGATGAACAGCGGCATCCATGGCACGTCGAAGAAGAATTGGGCCGCGCTTCCGGCCAGCGCCGTTCTGAACCTGTCGAGGTCGCGCAGCGCCTGCGCGTTGCGGAACACGGGGCCGTTTTTCGGCGCGAGGTCGACGATCGCTTCGAACACGCGGTGGGCGAGGATGCGGTCGAGCCGCGAGGCGGCGCGGATCAATATCTGCCCGCGCACCGCGTCGAAAATCGCCATGGTCGCGAGCGCCAGGACCAAGGCAAGGCTTAGGCTGATCAGGGTCTCGGTGCTGCCGCTCGGGATCACACGCCCGTAGACCTGGAGCAGGTAGATGGGCGAGGCGAGAAAGAGAAGGTTGACGCCGCCGCTGAACGCCGCCGCGATCCAGAGCAGCTTCTTGCACTGGCGGAGCGCCCCCGCGAATTCGTCGCCGGTCTCGAGTTCGGCGCCGCGCGCCGCGCTGTCGATCGCGATGGCTTCGGCGGCGGCTTCCGCGGCCTGCTCGGCCATTTCCTTGACGTCGCTTGGCGCCAGCTTTTCGTCGCCGGAGGACGCGGATGGATTTGGGGCGCTTGAAGACGCGGACGAAGGCGCGTTGCCGCGCCCTTCGCTTCCGTCCTTGTTGCCGAATAGCCAGGATCTCATGGAAATGTCCTCATCCGAGGCCCAAGGGCAGGTCGCCCGCATCGTCGGGGAGCGGCGCGGCGCCCAGCAGCGAGGCCGCGACGGCCTCTTCGCCGTCCTCCTCCTCCGCCGCCGGCGCGATCGCGCCGCTCGCGTCGGCCGCGAGCGCGTCGAGCATCGTGTCGACGGGGCTGACGACGACGTCGGCCGCGCCTGCGCCCGCATCGCCGAGATCGAGCACGTCGGAAATGCTGACCAGGCTGACGAGGGTGGCGATCCCCGCCGCCGGGTCCGTGCCGAGCAGGTCCTGCACGCCGTCGCCGGCGCCGCCCACCGCCTCCTCGATGGACACGGCGGCGAGCGGTCCGCTCACCGCCGCCGGAAGCGGCTCGTCGGACGCGTTTTGAGCGAAGGGCTGAACTTGAGCGAAGGGCTGAACCGCTTGCAGCGCGGCCGCTTCCGCCGTGTCGGCAGCCGGCGGCGCAGCCGCGACCGCTTCTGCGGGCGCGGGCTCGGGCGCGGCAACGGCTGCGGCGGGCGCGAGCGGGATTGAAATATCGAAAGTGGCGGGCGCAAGCGAGGAAGGCGCCGCGAGGGCTCCGCTATCGCCGGATTCCGGCGCGGGCGCCGGGGCTTCAGGCGCGCGCACGGCTATGGCGGCGCTGCCCCATGCAGGGCCGGCCGCGTCGGACGCCGGGAGGCTGCTGTGCTGGATATCGGCTGACGGAGGCTCGCCGGAACCGGCGCGCGCGCCGCTGTCGCCCTGTGGGGCGCCGGCATCCAGGCCGCCGCCATCGGGCGCCGCCGGGCGGAAGGTAAGCGCCGGATCGGAAGGCGCGCCGTAGAGGCTGAAGTCGTTCGCTCCCGAATTGGTCAGGAAGCGGTTGTCCGGATTGATCAGGATCCGCTCTTCCATCGTTTCGGGCTTTCTCTGCTGCTGCACCAGGTGGGGCGGACCCGAAGGCCCGCCCCTGTCTGGAGAGCTGTTAGTCGAGCAGCTCGGTGCTGTCGGACGAGCTCGAGCTGTCCGTCATCGAGTCGACCATGTTGTCGACGTCGAGGTCGCCGCCGAGGTCCGTGCTGCCGGTGTCGGCAGAGGTGCTCTCGTAGGATTCGTTGCCGTCTTCGTCGCGGCTGTAGCTCTCGTTGGAGACGCTGACGCCGTCATTGCTGGCTTCACCCGAAGCATCGGCATTCTGGTCGGTGTTGGTGTTGGACGAGGTGTCCTGCTCGTTCTCGTCGCTGCTGAACACGTCCGAAAGGGGATTGCGGGCCATCTTATTCTCTCCTTGGGCTTTACTTGCCGATCTCGTTGGATCGTGGGGTTAGAACGGTCGCTTACCCCGCGTCGTTCCTGCGTCTTACGGTACCGGAACGACCGCGTCGGCGCTGAATCAGCCAAGCTTTCTCGCGACGCCGGCGGCCTCTATCCCCTCGCGAAAGCACGCAATTTCGCTGCGCTGGGCCGGGAGCAAAGCCCGCGTGAGATGGAGCCGCTGAGGCACACCACGGCTCCGATGAGGCACCGCGGCGCGGCTCAGCCGGCGTCGGGCTCCGGCGACAATGCGTAGCGCTCCCGCGATCCGGAAAGCGGCCGCGGCGCGTCCATGGCGCCCGGGTCCCCGATCGCCTTGCGAAACGCGCTCGGATCCTTGCCGTAAGCGTCGCGAAAGGCGCGGGAAAAGTGGCTGCGGCTCGAGAAGCCGATGCTGCCCGCAATGACCTTGATCGGCAGCTTGGACGTCCGGAGCATGTTCGCCGCATGGTAGAGCCGCGTCTTGGCGACGAACTCCATCGGGCTCATCGCGAAGGCGTCGGTGAACTGGCGGGCGAAGGTCGAACGGCCCATGCCCGCCGTTTCGGCGAGCGAGGCGACGCTGTGCGCGTCCGCGGGCCGGTTAAGCACGGCTGAAACGGCGCCGGAAAGGCGCCGGTCGGCGAGAGCGCCGATTATCGCACCCTCCGTCCCGGACCGCTCGAAGAAGCGGCGGATCACCATCACGAGGCAGGTCTTCATCAGCGCGCTGGTCAGCGCCCTGGTGCCGAGGCTCGGCCTGGCGATCTCCTCCAGCATGATCTCGTAGGCGCCGCGCACGATCGGGCTGTCGCTCAGGTCCTCGGCGATCGGAACGTTCAGCTTGTCGAGCAGGCCGAACGAACCGGAGAAGCTCGCGAGGATAATGCCGGCGACGTAGCGCAGGTCGCCCGGTCCGCCGTCGGCGGCGTCGAAGACCAGCATGCCGTCGCGGGTCACCGAGCAATTCTCGACGGCCAGCACCTCCTGCGCATCGCCCGCGTCGGCCGTCATGCTCGGCTGCATGCCCGGCGGGATGAGGGCGATGCTGCCGGGGCCGCACACGATCGGGTCGAAGCCCGGGATCGACATGTGCATCGTCCCCTGGAGGACGTAGTGGACCATGATCGCTTCCACGGGCGAGCTCACCAGCCGCCGCCCGCGCGCGACTTCCGACACGGCGAAGTTCTGAACGGCCACGTCCATGGTCACGAGCAGCCGGTCGAGGTCGTGCGAGGAGTTCATGCGGGCACCGCTTTCGGGGGGAGTCGCCAATCCTATCGCCGGGCGGGCGGATTGTTCCACCGCCATGGACGGGGGCGGACCGAAGCCGGACGGCGCAGCACGCGTTCGTTCCACGTCCGGTTCTACACCGTCTTGGAACCGGGTGCGCGCTTTCAGGAGCAAGTACGGACGCGACCGGACAGCTTAGAGCCGCCGGAGCACATCTGCGCTGCAACTTCGAGTGAGCGCCGCTGTTGTTTGCAGGTAGAACCGCCCCGTGGCCGCATGTGTATGCGCGGCCGGCACCAGATATCGGAGACTGGATGCCGCAACCGGCGCTCGACAGGCTGCTGGACCTTTTGGAGGTCCGTCTCGATGCCTTTGCCATGTGCGAGATCGACAGCAATTGCGGGCTTGCCTGCCCGCCGCTGGACATGCTCGTCGTCCATTTCGTGCTCGAAGGCGAAGGCGCGCTCGATTGCGAGCACGGGCGCTACGCGCTGCGGCCGGGCCGGGTCGTCATCGTGCCTCGCCGGCTCGCGAAGACGATCGAAGGACCCGCGCCGCTGCTCAGCGTCGTGGATCTCGACGATGGCTGTCCGCTCGCGCCCGGCATGGTGCGGTTCCGCGCCTGTGCGAGCGGCGTTCCCGGGCTGGTCCTCGGCTGCGGATCGATCGCCGTCGGCGTCGGCGGCGTGCCGGGCCTCCTCGACCATCTGGAACGGCCCCTGGTCGAGGAATGCGACGGCGGCCTCCTGCCGCTCCTGTTCGGTGCGATCGCGGACGAGCTCCGGCGCCCGGGCACCGGCACCAAGCCGATCGTCGAAGCGCTGATGAAGCAGGTGGTCGTGGTGCTGCTGCGCAGCCATCTCACCCGCCGCTCGGCGGACAGCCCGCTCCACCTCATGCTCCGCAACCCGCAGTTGGGCCGCGCCGTCGCCGCGATCGTCACGCGTCCGGAGGAGCCGCACGGCCTCGACAGCCTCGCCGCCCTCGCCGGCATGAGCCGCTCCTGCTTCACCCGCCAGTTCGCGGCGAGCTACGGCTGCAGCCCCATGGAGTTCGTGCAAACCGTGCGCCTCCGCGCCGCGGCGCGGATGCTGCTCGGCTCCGAGCTTCCGGTGAAATCGGTCGCGGCGTCCGTCGGCTTCGCCAGCCGGAGCCATTTCTCCCGCGCTTTCGCCGCCCATTTCGGCGTCGACCCCACGCAGTTCCGGAGCCAGCCGGACGCGCCCGTGGTCCTAGAGAACCGGATCGACGCGGCTTCGTCCTGAGGCAGGGAAATGGTGCCCAGAAGAGGACTCGAACCTCCACGCCCTTGCGAGCGCCAGCACCTGAAGCTGGTGCGTCTACCAATTCCGCCATCTGGGCACGGGGTAGGGGGCGCGAGTTAGGGGGAGCGCAAGCGCTTGTCAATGAACGGTCGAGCGGGCAAGGGGGGCGCCACTTTCCACGGGCAGTTTTTCAATGGTTCAGAAGAAGGATCGGCTGGTTACCCTGTTCGGCGGCGGCGGCTTTATCGGCCGCTACGTCGCCCAGGCCCTGTTCGCGCGCGGCATGCGCGTGCGGGTCGTCGGGCGCGATGCGCGCGCCGCATTCTTCCTGAAGCCGCTCGCCAGCCTCGGCCAGGTCCAGTTCGCCGCCGCCGATATCACCCGGATGGAAATGGTCGAGCGCTGCATCAAGGGCAGCGACGCGGTCATCAACCTGGTCGGCATCCTGCGCGGCAACTTCGACAACATCCACCGCGTCGGCGCCGGCAACGTCGCCCGCGCCGCGGCGGAGGCCGGCGCGGAGGCTTTCGTCCAGGTGTCAGCCATCGGCGCCGATCCGGAGAGCCCGTCCCGCTACGGCCGCTCCAAGGGCAAAGGCGAAGAGGCCGTACGCGCCGCCTTCCCGTCCGCGACGGTCGTCCGCCCTTCGGTCGTCTTCGGCCAAGAGGACAATTTCGTGAACCGCTTCGCCACCATGGCGCGACTCCTGCCCGTCATCCCCGTGATGCGCGGCCAGTGGAAGCTCCAGCCGGTCCACGCCGCCGACGTCGGCCGCGCCGTCGCCATGGCCGCGCTCGATCCACGCAGCCACGGCGGCAAGACTTACGAACTCGGCGGCCCGCAGGTCATGACCATGCTGGAGCTGAACCGCTATATCGCCGAGCGGACCGGCCGCGGCGGCAAGGCGATCGTCGACATTCCCGATGCCGTGGGCGGCATGATCGCCAAGGGCAGCGGCTGGCTTCCCGGCGCGCCGATCACTCACGACCAGTGGCTGATGATGCAGACGGACAGCGTCGCCGCGGAGGGCGCGCCCGGCTTCGAAGCCTTCGGCATCTCGCCCTCGCCGCTCGCTGCAGTGGCGGAGGGCTGGCTCACCGCCTACCGCCGCTCCGGCCGCTTCGCCGCCAAGTCGAACTACTGAGCGCCCGCCGGGCCGCTTCGACGCATGGACGCATCGCTTTTTACCATCATCCTGCTCGGCATCATCGAAGGGATGACGGAGTTCATCCCCGTCTCCTCGACGGGCCATCTGATCCTCGCCGCCGAACTGCTCGGCTTCACCGGCGATTCCTCGACAGCGTTCAAGATCTCGATCCAGCTCGGCGCGATCCTTGCGGTGCTGGTCGCCTATTGGCGGCGCTTCCTGACCGTCGGCCTTGGCCTCGTCGCGCTCGATCCGCAGGCGATCGCCTTTACCCGCAACATCCTGATCGGCTTTCTGCCGGCCATGGCGATCGGCGTGGTCGCCTATGAAGCGATCCGCGTCGCGCTCCAGACACCGATGCTGGTCGCGATCATGCTCGTCCTCGGCGGCATCGCCATCCTGCTGCTCGACCGGCGCCTCGTGACGCCGCGCTACGAGAGCGTGGAAGCCATTCCGGTGCGCACCGCCATTCTGATCGGCTTCGTCCAGTGCCTCGCCATGGTGCCGGGCGTCAGCCGATCGGGCGCGACCATCCTCGGCGCGCTCGGCATGGGCGTCGAGCGCAAGACCGCGGCCGAGTTCAGCTTCTTCCTCGCCGTTCCGACCATGATCGCGGCGACGGTCTACGCCATGTGGAAGGACCGCGACCTGCTCGGCACCGGCGACTTCAACGCGATCGCCATCGGCTTCTCCGTCGCCTTCGTCGTCGCCCTGGTCGTCGTCAAAGCCTTCGTCGCGATCGTTTCGCGCCACGGCTTCGCGCCCTTCGCCTGGTACCGCATCGCCATCGGCCTCGCCGCAATCGCCTGGCTGGCGGTGCGCTGAGCCGCTGCACTGCTCACGAGATCCCACGGCCGCCAGCCCTGAGCCTGTCGAAGGGCGGATTGCAGCGCTCCGGTCCCGGGCTTCGACAGGCTCAGCCCTAGCGGTGGTGGTAGGCTAGCGAGCCGCCCCCGAGGAAGCGGCTGGGGGCGGGGCGACGGGCGAGTCGGTGCGCCATTGGCCGGAGTTGCGATATTCCTCCCGGACCTGCGTTTGCGGCAGCAGCGTATCCACCGCCTCCGCTTCGAGGCGCGGCGCGCTCGCCGGCCGCGCCGGCTGCGGGATCGCCGCTTCGGGACCCGGCACGAAGGCGGACGCGGGCATGGCGCCCGGGAACGCCGCCGCGACGGCCTGGCGAGTCATCGTCACTGCCGGGCGCGGCAGGGGCTCGCCGCCGGCATATACGTCGCTGAACGCGCGCCTCTGCCCCCATTGGCCGGGCAGGGCGTAGAAGATGTGCGCCCCGATCTGGGTGGTCTTGGCGAGCCGCGGCGCCCAGGAGGGAAACACGTAATTCGCATGGTAGTGCGTCGACAGGCCGACAGGCGCGAAGGTGGCGCCGGCGAGCGCTTCCGACGCCAGCTGGCGCGCCCGCAGCCACTTGAAGCCGACCGGCCGCCGCGCCAGCGCGCCGTCGCAGGTGAAGGTGAACTGGCAGCCGCCGCCGGCGCGCATCGGCCCCTGGTAAACGACGCCGCAGACCGTGTTCGGCCAGGCGGGATGCCGCACGCGGTTCAGCACCACCTGGGCGACCGCGCGCTGCCCCTCCTCGCTCTCATTCGCTGCCTCGTAATAAATGGCCTGCGAGAGGCAGTCGAGCGAGCGGAGGCCGTCGAGCGGCGTGCGGCCGCGCACCACGAAGGACGACGCAGCCGGGATCAGGCCCTCGAGAGCGGGCAGCGCGGCATTGGCGGCAAGCGCCGTCTCGCCGGTGATCGCCTGCGCTTCAGACTGGTCGATCACCTCGGCCGGTGGGGCGGGTGCGCGCGCGGCAAAGGCGGCGGCCGCGGCCCCGAACGGGGCGTTGTATCCGTCGGTCGGCACGCAGGAGGAAATGGCGAGCATCATGACGGGGCACGCGCACGCGATCAGCCGCTGCCGCTTCGCCTGCGGCCGGACGCTCTCGATCCATGCCTTCAACGTCATATGCCCGGTATCACCGCCTGCTGCTCGCGGGGCCAAGCGGCTCAATTAAGGCCTTTTCTCCCGGCCCGCGCGCCTTCTTTTCGCCCCGTCCCGCTACGGCACAGCCCTTCCGATCCC
>DASVQT010000215.1:0-29241 GCA_036388975.1 Allosphingosinicella sp.
TGGTGCCGAACACGCCGCCGCCTTCGCCTTCGCCTTCGGCAGCGCTGCGGGCGACCTCGTCCAGCCGCGGGCGCCGTGCGCTGCCGCGGTAGCCGAGGAAATGCCCCCTGTGGGGCTCGAAGAAGGGCACGCCCGAAATGCGCCAGTCGCCCGCGGCGGCACCTTCGCCGGGCACGCTGAAGCGTGCGTCGCGAAAGGGCGAGCGCTTTTCAAAGGCGCCGGCGGCCTGGCCGTCGACGCCGAACTGCCCGCGCTCGGCAATGGACGCGATGCTCTGGCCCACAAGAGGTCCGCGCGGCGCCCCGTGGACCCAGAGGATGATTCCGTCCGGTCCGCATTCCCAGCGAAAGCCGTCGGCCGGCTCGGCCTCGGCCTCCGCCTCGGGAACGAAGGGCTCGGTCGCGGCGGTTTCCTTCTGGCGGCGATAGGCTTCGATCCGGGCGACGAGCTCGCGGATCTGCACTTCGCCCTTTTCGGCGCCGGGGCTGAGATCGGAACCCGCGGGAGACGCGGCCGCGGCCTCGGCGTCCGGTGAGCCGAGCTGGAAATCGCTCGTGCCGAAGGCTTCCAGCGCTTGCTCCACTTCGACGGGAAGGTCGCGGCGGTGGCGCAGGAGCCCGCGGGCGGTGGGGCTGAGCGACGGCAGAAGAGCGAGCCACTCGGCGGAGTCGAGGCGGCAGGTCGACACGAGCGGCTGCGCGACGGAGGGGTGGTCGCCCGCGAAGAAACCGAGCAGGCGCGGCTCGATGCGGCGCCAGGCGAGGGTCTGCGCCGCCTGCTGTCGCACGAGCAGGCCCACTTCGGCCCGGTGCTCGGCCAGCCAGGCATAAGCCCGCTCTGCGGTGTCCCCCGCAGTTGCGGCGCGGCGCTGGGCGAGGAGATCGACGAGCTGGCGCCAGCGCGCGACATTGTCCGCGGCGCCGCGCGCGGGCTGCGCCAATACGGTCGCGATCATGTCGTCGAAGCGCAAGTTCTCAACTTCCTTCCGGCGCCGGCGCCGTCTCTCGCCTTCGAGTAACGAACGCGGCCCCCTATCGGAAGCGGCCATTTGGACCGCGTCGCAAATCGGGACGGCGCCTTGCCGCGCGAGCCGGGACGAAAAAGGGCGCCCGCACGAAAGCGGACGCCCCCTTCTTCATCGCGTTCGAAGCCTCACGCGGCCGGGCGCTGCGCCAGCCACAGCATCCAGAAGGCCGCGATGTCGGCGCGCGGACCCGTCACGGCGCGGAACGCCGCATCGGCCTGGGCGCGCTGGCCGGCGAGCGCATAAGCGATGCCGAGCCGAGTGTTGACCACATTGGCGTCGGTGCCGCCCTTCTGGAGCGCCGCCTGGTAGAGGGCGATCGCATCGGGGTAGCGGCCGTGGCCTAGAAAGGCGTCGCCGGTGCGCAGCGCCGGAGTCCCGGTCGCCGCCGCGAGCGCCGCGCGCTGGGACGCGGGAAGCTCGGCCCGATCCGCGGCGATGCGGCCGTTGACCGACGAAATCAGCTCGCGAAAGGGCGACTTGCCCGCTTCCACCATGCGCCGCGACACGCCCGCGTCGAGCACCGCCTTGGCTTCGGCCGGATAGCCGCCCTGGTTGAGCGCAGCGGCGAAGTCGTGGAAATCGCGTTCGCCGGTGAGCGAGCCGGAGGCCAGCATCAGGCGCGAAAGATCGATGTTCGCCTGCGCATCGAGATTGGCGCGCTCGCGGTAGGTGACGAGCACGTGGCGCCAGTTCTGCGCCGTCGGATAGGCCGTGAGCAGCCCCCGGGCGAAGGGCATGAAGTGCGCACGCACGGCCGGTTCTTGGGAATCGACCGCGTGGCGGAGGCCGAACTGGTACCAGCTCTGCTCCACCGGCTGGCCCGTTGCCTGCTGGGCCGCGATCGCCTGCTGGAGCATGCGCAGGCCCTCGGAAACGCTGCCCTGCTGGGTGCGAAGCTGAGCGAGCGATGCCATGAGCTGGACGTTGGTCGGCTGGAGCTGCTGGAGCTGGGTCAGGAGCTGCTCGGCCCGGCGATTGTCGCGCGCCTGCATGGCGAGCTGCGCGCGGCTGTTCAGGAACACCGGAAGCTCGGCGGCCGGCGCGCGCCCGCTGGCGAGCACCGAATCGAGCGCCGCGGCAGTCATCGCATTGTCATTGCGCTGAACGGCGATGGCGAGCTGGTAGCGGCCGAAGGCATAACGCGCGTCGGGACCGCGAACCACTGCCTGCGCGGCGGCAAGGGCGGCGTCCTGGGCGGCGCGGTCGGTGCCGCGGGCGGCGGCTTCCAGCGGTATGAGCGCGGCGCGCTCGGCGGCGTTGAGGCTGAGAGCCGGCGTCGCGGCCGGGGCGGCCGCCTTGCCGCGCGGGGCACGCTGCGCGTCGGCGGGAGCGGAGAACAGGGCGCCGGCGGCGCCGATCGCGAGGGCCGCGCCGAGCGCAAGGCGGGAAACCGACTTCATAGGTGGGATGCCTCCTGTTTGGCCGCGTGCGTGCGCGAGGTGCGGCCGGCAAAAGCGGGGAATGAGCGCCTTGGCGTCTAGCGCCAATCGATGCCCCTTTCTAGCGCCGGAGCGCTGAACGCCCGTTGAACCGAAAACGGCGGATTTCCGTTGTTTCTCTGGCCGTTGCGCTCCGCCGCGGCCGCCGCGTTGACGGCGCGCGCCGCGGCCTTTAACCGGAGCGCCTCCCATGATCGCCATCATCTCTCCCACCAAGTCGCTCGATTATTCGCGCGAGGTCCCGCCCTTGCCCGTTACCGCGCCGCGCTTCGCGGACGAGGCGGAAAGGCTCGCCGCCGCCGCCGCGAAGCTTTCGAAGAAGAAGCTGGGCGACCTCATGCACATCTCGCCCCGCCTCGCCGAGCTCAACGCCGCGCGTTTCCGCAGCTTCGACACGCTGCCCGAGCGCCCCGCCCTCTACGCCTTTGCCGGCGACGTTTATGCCGGGTTCGAAGTGCACAGCCTCGCCGACGAGGCCGTCCTCTTCGCCCAGGACCATCTGCGCATCCTGTCGGGCCTTTACGGCCTGCTCCGCCCGCTCGACGCAATCCGCCCCTATCGCCTTGAAATGGGCACGCGCTGGGCGCCCCGCAAAGGCGACCTTTACGCCTTCTGGCAGGACAGGATCGCGCGAACCCTTGCGGAGGACCTCGCCGCCCAGGGCGACGCCGTGATCATCAACCTTGCCAGCAAGGAATATTGGACCGCCGCCGAGCGCCACCTCGACCCGTCCCTGCGGGTCATCGAGATCGACTTCCGCGAGGAAGGGCCGCAGGGCCTGCGCTTCAACACCTTCGCCGCCAAACGCGCCCGCGGCATGATGGCGCGCTATATTTGCGAGCACCGCCTCGGCGACCCCGAGGCGCTGAAAGACTTCGGCGACGACGGCTACCGCTACGACCCGGCAAACAGCGACGCGGGCCGCTGGCGCTTCTCACGAACGTGACGATCTAGGCTTGCGCGTCCCGCGCGTACGCGTACGCACGTACGCGCGCGGGGTTTCGCCGCCCCGATCCATCGGCTAGGGTTTCCCCATCATCTTTCACCGGCGCGCGGGGGCTCGCCGGCAACAGCAAAACGACAGGACACAAGACTTGGCCAGCGCACCGCCGACCATCGACACGGACGACATCTCGCCCATCTCCATCGTCGAGGAGATGAAGACCTCCTATCTCGATTATGCGATGTCGGTGATCGTCAGCCGCGCGCTCCCCGACGTGCGCGACGGCCTGAAGCCGGTGCACCGCCGCATCCTCTTCGCCTGCCAGGAAGGTGGCTTCCTTCCCGGCCGCCCTTACCGCAAGTCGGCCAAGATCGTCGGCGACGTCATGGGCAATTACCACCCGCACGGCGACAGCGCGATCTACGACGCGCTCGCCCGCATGACCCAGGATTGGTCGATGCGCGTGCCGCTGGTCGACGGCCAAGGAAACTTCGGCTCGATGGACCCGGATCCGCCCGCGTCCATGCGCTACACCGAAGCGCGCCTCGCCCGCGTCGCCACCACCCTGCTCGACGATCTCGACAAGGACACGGTCGATTTCACGCCCAACTATGACGGCTCCCGCATGGAGCCGCAGGTCCTTCCCGCGCGCTTTCCGAACCTGCTCGTCAACGGCGCCGGCGGCATCGCGGTCGGCATGGCGACCAACATCCCGCCGCACAATCTCGGCGAAGTGATCCGCGCCTGCAAAGCCTATATCGAAAACCCCGCGATCACGATCGAGCAGCTGATCGACATCATTCCCGGGCCGGACTTTCCGACCGCGCCGCTGATCCTCGGCCAGGCGGGCGCCCGCTCGGCTTATCACACCGGCCGCGGCTCGATCATCATGCGCGCCCGCCACAAGATCGAGGAAGGCCGAGGCGAGCGCACCTCCATCGTCCTCACCTCCATGCCCTACCAGGTCGGCAAGAACGGCCTCGTCGAGAAGATCGCCGAAGCCGCCAAGGACAAGCGCATCGAGGGCGTCTCGGACATTCGCGACGAATCGAACCGCGAGGGCGTGCGCGTCGTCATCGAGCTGAAGCGCGACGCCACTCCGGAAGTCGTGCTGAACCAGCTGTGGCGGCACACGCCGGCGCAGTCGAGCTTCCCGGCCAACATGCTCGCCATTCGCGGCGGCCGGCCGGAGACGCTGAACCTTCGCGACATCATCGAAAGCTTCGTCAAGTTCCGCGAGGAAGTGATCACGAGGCGCGCCAAGTTCGAGCTCGCCAAGGCGCGGGACCGGGCGCACATCTTGCTCGGACTCGTCATCGCCGTCACCAATCTCGACGAGGTGGTGCGGATCATCCGCGCCTCCGCTTCGCCCGCCGAGGCGCGCGCCGCCCTGATCGCGCGGCAATGGCCGGTGGCCGAGATCGCGCCCTACATCCGCCTCGTCGAAGCGGTGGAGCATGAAGTCGAAGGCGACACGTACAGCCTGTCCGACGCGCAGGTCCGCGCCATTCTGGAGCTGCGCCTCCACCGCCTGACCGGCCTGGGCCGCGACGAGATTGCGGGCGAACTCGAACAGCTCGCCGTGGCGATCGGCGAACTGCTCGAAATCCTCGGCAACCGCGTCCGCCTCTACGAAGTCATGGTCGAAGAGTTCGATGAGATCGCCGCCGCCTTCGCCACCCCGCGGGTGAGCGAAATCGCGCCGGCCTGGGACGGGATCGACGACGAGGATCTGATCGAGCGCGAGGACATGGTCGTCACCGTGACCATGGAAGGCTATATCAAGCGCACCCCTCTCGACACCTTCCGCGCCCAGAACAAGGGCGGCAAGGGCCGCGCCGGAATGGCGACCAAGGATCAGGATGCGGTGACGCACCTGTTCGTCACGTCGACGCACACTCCGGTTCTGTTCTTCTCCACCGAAGGCAAGGTCTACCGGATGAAGGTGTGGCGCCTTCCCGAAGGCGGCCCCGCCACTCGCGGCCGGCCGATGATCAACCTCCTGCCGCTCGCGTCGGGAGAGACGATCTCGACCGTGCTGCCGCTGCCCGAGGACGAATCCACCTGGGGCGACCTCCACGTCATGTTCGCCACCGCCAAGGGTTCGGTGCGCCGCAACTCGATGGACGCCTTCGCCAACATCCGCACGAGCGGCAAGATCGCCATGCGCTTCGAGGAGGGCTCGGACGACCGACTGATCGGCGTCTCGCTCCTCACCGAAGACGACGACGTGTTGCTCGCCACCAAATGCGGCAAGGCGATCCGCTTCGCCGCCACCGACGTGCGCGAGTTCCAGAGCCGCGATTCGACCGGCGTGCGCGGCGCCCGCCTGGCCGAAGGCGACGAGGTCATCTCGCTTTCCGTGCTGCGCGGCTTCGATGCCACGCCGCAGGAGCGGGAGGATTATCTGAAGGCCGCGCCCTGGAAGGAGGGCGAGCGCGAAGTCACCCTCTCGCCCGAGCGCATGGCGGAGTTCGAGGCGGCGGAGGAGTTCATCCTCACCGTCACCGCCAAAGGCTACGGCAAGCGCACCTCCGCTTACGAATATCGCCGCACCAACCGCGGCGGCCAGGGCATCACCAACATCGTCAGCTCGGAGCGCAATGGGCCCGTCGTGGCGAGCTTCCCGGCCCATAACGGCGAGCAGCTCATGCTGGTCACCGACCAGGCGAAGCTCATCCGCACCACCGTCGGCTCGGTGCGAGTGACGGGGCGCAACACGCAGGGCGTCATCCTCTTCCGCGTCGGCGACAACGAGCAGGTCGTGTCGGCCGCCCGCATCGACGAGTCGGAGGAGCCGGAGAACGAAGCGGAAGCGATGGTCGCGGAAGAGCTTGCGGCCGACAATGCCGCCGCCGAGCCCACCGACCAGGTCCAGCTCGACGACGGCACCGGCCCCCACACCCTCCCCGACAGCCAGGAAGGCGAGGACGAATAGATCCTCCCCATGCAAGGCATGGGGAGGGGGACCATGCGGAGCATGGTGGAGGGGAAGGAGCGGGGAACTGCGAGGAGAAATAAACCCGAACGCCGAGCACCCCACAACCGCTAGGGCTGAGCCTGTCGAAGCCCGGGTCGGTGGGCTGCAATCCGTCCTTCGACAAGCTCAGGACTAGCGGTTTCTCATAACCTACAACCGCTAGGGCTGGGCTTGTCGAAGCCCGGGGTAAGTGCGCAGAGCCGCTCTTACCTCAAGGCGCCAGATCCTCCACGTCCCAATCCGCCATGACGCTCTCCCGCAGCAGCGTCCGGTGGCACATGCCCGGATCGCGCTCGAAGCAGAGCAAGGCCGACACCTTCTCCCGGGCCAGGCCCAGAAGCTGAGCCGACTGCACCGCCGCCTCCGGCGTCTCCAGCTGCTCCGAATAAACGGCTGCGAGCACGTCCGCCTTGCCCTTGCGCGCCGCCTCCCGCCCCGCAGGCGGCGTCCCGAGCGCCTTCAAGTGCACATAATCGATCCCGGCTTCCCGCAGCCCCGCGGCAAGGACGTTCTTCGAAAAGCCCGGCTTCCTCGACAAGGGCACGGCCCGAACGTCGATCAGCCGTTCCACGCCCGCCGCGGTGAGCGCCGCGATGAGCTCCGGCTGGGTCGCGCCTTCATAGCCGATGGTGAAGATCTTCATCGCCGCTGGATAGCAGGCGCCGCCGCAGCTATCGAGCCGGCATGACATATCAGGTCCATATCGTCGGCGGCGGGCTCGCCGGGTCGGAAGCCGCGTGGCAGCTCGCCGAGGCGGGGGTGAAGGTGCGCGTCTCCGAATTGAGGGGCACCGGCGAGATGACGCCGGCGCACCAGACCGACTCGCTCGCCGAGTTGGTGTGCTCCAACAGCTTCCGGTCGGACGATGCGGAAAGGAACGCTGTCGGACTGCTCCATGCGGAGATGCGGGCGCTCGGATCGCTCATCATGTCGGCGGCGGACCGGCACAAGGTGCCGGCCGGCTCGGCGCTTGCCGTCGACCGTGAAGGCTTCGCGGCCGAAGTGACGGAACGTCTCTCCGCCCACCCGAACGTCGAGATCGTTCGCGAGCGGGTGGACGCCCTCCCCGCCGCCGGCCCCACCATCGTCGCAACGGGGCCGCTCACCGCCATGAAGCTCGCCGAGTCGATCGGCGCGGCGACCGGCGCCGATGCCCTCGCCTTCTTCGATGCGATCGCCCCCATCGTCTACCGCGAGACGATCGACATGGACGTCTGCTGGATGGCGTCCCGCTGGGACAAGGGCGAGACCAAGGATTACATCAACTGCCCGATGAACCGGGAGCAGTATCTCGCCTTCCACCAGGGCCTGCTCGACGGCGAGAAGACCGCGTTCAAGGAGTGGGAAAAGGACACGCCCTATTTCGAAGGCTGCATGCCGATCGAAGTGGCGGCCTCCCGCGGCGTCGACACGCTCCGCTACGGCCCGATGAAGCCGGTCGGTCTCGATGATCCGAGGACGGGGCGCTGGCCCTATGCGGTCGTGCAGCTGCGGCAGGACAATGCATTGGGCACGCTCTGGAACATGGTCGGCTTCCAGACCAAGCTGAAGCATGCCGAACAGGTCCGCCTGTTCCGCACCATTCCCGGCCTCGAAAAGGCGGAGTTCGCGCGGCTCGGCGGGCTGCACCGCAACACCTTCATCAATTCGCCGCAGCTCCTCGACGGCACGCTGCGCCTCAAGACCGCGCCGCACATCCGCTTCGCCGGCCAGATCACCGGCTGCGAAGGCTATGTCGAATCCTCCGCCGTCGGCCTCCTCGCCGGCCGCTTCGCCGCGGCCGAACTCAAGGGCGAGACGCTGGCGCCGCCGCCGATCGAAACCGCGCTCGGCGCCCTCCTCGGCCACATCACCGGCGGTGCCGACGCTTCTGACTACCAGCCGATGAACGTCAATTTCGGCCTCTTCCCGCCCATTGAAGGCCGCACCAAGAAAGCCGACCGCAAGCTCCTCTACACCTCCCGAGCCCGCGCGGCGCTGGCGGAATGGCAAGGCCAAGTTCCTCCCCGTGACGAAGTCATGGGGAGGGGGACCATGCGAAGCATGGTGGAGGGGTAGAGGGCACCGCACTCGAAGGACCCGCCCGCGAAATTTAAATGCCGAGCCAGCTACCCCTCCACCACCCTTCGGGTGGCCCCCCTCCCCATCTTGCGATGGGGAGGATGAGCGGCCGCCGCCTGGCAGATCGCGGTAACGACCGCCTCCGGATCGCGCATGGCGTCCTGCGCCGCGAAGCGGATGATGCGAATGCCTTGCTTCAAGAGCCATGCGGTTCGGCGCTCATCCCGCGCCGGATTGTCGCCCATGTCGTGGCTGATTCCATCCACCTCGATCCCGAGCCGGACGGCCGCGCAGTAGAAGTCCAAAGTGTAGGGACCCGCCGGGTGCTGGTGCCTGAATTTAAGCCCCTCGGGACGTGCGCGAAGCAGGTTCCAAAGCTTCGCCTCGGGCGGCGACATCGTCCGCCGCAGCGCCCTTGCCCGAAGCACCGCCTCGTTCGACGCCACTCAGCAGGCGCAATTCTGCTGCTTCGGCCTCGCCTTGGTGCGCGGCGCGGTGGTCGCATATTCCTGGCGGGTCAGGGCGCCGTCGCGATTGCCGTCGGCGCGCCCGAACTTCTCGATACTCTTCGCCGCCCATTCCTCGAAGCTCAGCGATCCGTTTCGGTTGGTGTCGAGGCGCGCATAGGCCTTCTGGCGCGGCTGCAGGAGCTCTTCGCGCGTGATCCGGCCGTCATTGTTCTTGTCGGCGCGGTCGAACCGGCGCTCCTCCTTGCTCTTCGCCGAAGCTTCCGGCGGGCGTCCCGGCCGACGCGCCTTGCCGGGCGGCCCCTCCTCCCCCTCCTCCTCCGCCTGCTCGGTCTCGCCCGGCGGCGGCGGAACGCTCGCCTCGGGCTGCGCCTGGATGCGCCAGATGAAGAAGCCGGCCATGATCAGCAGCATGGCCGATCCGGCGCCCGCGAGGTAACGAAGCATCCGTTTTCTCCCGTTCGGCCACCCACTTAGAACGGGTCCGGAACGGAGGAAATCAAAGGTCCATTACGGATTATTTTCCGGTGAGGCGGTGCCGCGCCATGCGCAGCATGCGCCCCGGCGAACCCTGAGGCTCCCAGCGCGGACGCGCCGGATCGGCATCGCGCGCGGCGAGCATGGCAAGCATGCCGAGCGGCCGCAGGCGGGACGCCCAGCGAGAGGGCGCGACCCTGCGCGCCGCTGTGGCGGCCGCTTCCGAATCGGCCGCGTCGGTGCTGTGGCGGGCAAGATCGATCAGCGCCCAGGCCCCGCCGCCCGCCTCGACCCCAACGCCCGGCGCGAACTCGCCGAGCAGCCGCGCCGTGTAGCGGAAAAGGAGACCGCCGCGTGCGGATGCATAGAGTTCGAGGTCGGCTTCGGCGAGCGGCTCGGAGGAAAGCAGCACCGCCCACCCCGCCTCCATGGCGGAAAGCTCGGCGCCGCTGATGCCGGCGGGAACGACACGGGCGGAAAGCGCCTGGAGCACGGGCTCGCCCGGCGCCGCTTGGCTGTCCAGCTTCTCCAGCGCCTCGCGCCACCAGGCGAGCCGAATCTGGCTGATCAGCGGCTCCTTGCCGGTGGAAAGCACGGAGGCGAGCGCCGCATCGAGGCGCCAGAGCGCTTCCACGGCCGGGCGGTGCCGTGCGGGAACGTAGGCAAGCGCGAGCGTCCGATCAGGGTCGAGCGGGATCACCACGCGCAATCCGTGCTCCGGCGAAGGCCGGAGCCCAGGCCGCCTCGCGACAACCAACGCTCCGGCCTGCGCCGGAGCACGAAGAAGAGTTCAATCCTCACAAGGCGATCTCACCGTCGGAACCGCGCGCGGAGCGGCGGGTGCGTGCGCTTCAGCGGTAGCAGACCTTGCGCGCGGCCTGGACGACATCGTCCACCTTGATCAGCGCGAGCTTCTCGAGATTGGCCGCATAGGGAAGCGGCACGTCCTCGTCGGTGACGCGCAGCACCGGCGCGTCGAGATCGTCGAAGCCTTCCTCCATCGCCAGCGCCATCAATTCGGACGAGATGGAGCAGGTCGGCCAGCCTTCCTCGACGCAGACCATGCGGTTGGTCTTGGCGAGCGAGGCGAGCACCGTCTGCTTGTCGAGCGGGCGCAGGGTGCGAAGGTCGATGACTTCCGCCTCGATCCCCTCCTCGGCAAGCTTGGTGGCGGCATCGAGGGCGACGCCGACGCCGATCGAATAGCTGACCAGGGTCACGTCCTTGCCTTCACGCGCGATCCGGGCCTTGCCGATCGGCAGGACGTAATCGTCGAGCTTGGGCACTTCGAAGCTCTGGCCGTAGAGCAGCTCGTTTTCGAGGAACACCACCGGGTCTTCCGAACGGATCGCGGCCTTGAGCAGGCCCTTGGCATCGGCCGCCGTATAGGGGCTGATGACGATGAGGCCGGGCACGCTCGCATACCAGGGGCCGTAATTCTGGCTGTGCTGCGCGCCGACGCGAGATGCGGCGCCGTTCGGCCCGCGGAACACGATCGGGCAGCGCATCTGGCCGCCGGACATGTAGTTGGTCTTGGCGGCCGAATTGATGATGTGGTCGATCGCCTGCATGGCGAAGTTGAAGGTCATGAACTCGACGATCGGCTTCAAACCGCCCATCGCCGCGCCGGTGCCGACGCCGGCAAAGCCATATTCGGTGATCGGCGTGTCGATGACCCGGCGAGCGCCGAACTCGTCGAGCAAGCCCTGCGTCACCTTGTAGGCGCCCTGATATTCGGCGACCTCCTCGCCCATCACGAAGACGCGGTCGTCCGAGCGCATCTCCTCGGCCATGGCGTCTCGGAGCGCTTCGCGCACCGTCTGGCGGACAAGCTCGGTGCCTTCGGGCACTTCCGGCTCGACCTTGAGGCTGGCGGGCTCCTGGCCCTCGACGGGACGCGCATTCACCGTCGCCTGCTGCGCCTGCGCTTCCTCGGCGGGCGAGGCGGCGATGGCCTGGCCGTTCTCCTCCGGGGAGGCGGCGACCTCATGGGCGCCGCCCGCCACGCCGTCGGCAGCCGCTTCGCCGTCGGCGGCGAGGATAGCGATCACGGTGCCGACCTTCACTTCGTCCGTGCCTTCGGCAACGAGGATCTTGGCAATTGTGCCCTCGTCGATCGACTCGAACTCCATGGTCGCCTTGTCGGTCTCGATCTCGGCGAGGATGGTGCCGGAGGAGACGCTGTCGCCTTCCTTCACCAGCCACTTGGCGAGCGTGCCCTCCTCCATCGTGGGGGAAAGGGCGGGCATCTTCAGTTCAATGGGCATCAGTAGGTCTCTACCAGGATGTCAGTGTAGAGTTCGGAGGCGTCGGGCTCCGGCGATTGTTCGGCGAAGTCGGCGGCTTCGACGACGATCCGCTTGATCTCGGTGTCGATCGCCTTGATGTCGGCTTCGGTCACGCCCGCTTCGGCGAGCTCGCGCTTCTCCGCCTCGATCGGGTCCGACTTGTCGCGCACCGACTGCACCTCCTCGCGCGAGCGGTACTTGGCCGGGTCCGACATCGAATGGCCGCGGTAGCGGTAGGTCTTGAGTTCCAGCAGGATCGGCCCCTTGCCGCCGCGCACCCATTCCATCGCGGTCTCGGCCGCGCCGCGCACGGCGAGCACGTCCATGCCGTCAACCTGAAGGCCGGGGATGCGGAAGCTGTCGCCGCGCTTGTAGAGCTGGTCCTCCGCCGACGCGCGGTTGACCGACGTGCCCATGGCATATTGGTTGTTCTCGATCACGTAGATGATCGGGAGGCCCCAGAGCTGGGCCATGTTGAAGCTTTCGTAGACCTGGCCCTGATTCGCCGCGCCGTCGCCGAAATAAGCGAGGCAGACGCCGCCGTCGCCGGCATATTTGTGCTTGAAGGCAAGGCCGGTGCCGAGGCTGACCTGCGCGCCGACGATGCCGTGGCCGCCGTAGAATTTATGCTCGACGCTGAACATGTGCATCGAGCCGCCCTTGCCCTTGGAGATGCCGGCAGCCCGGCCGGTGAGCTCCGCCATGATGACGCGGGGATCGATTCCGTAGGCGAGCATGTGGCCGTGGTCGCGATAGCCGGTGATGACGCTGTCGTGGCCGGGCTTCATCGCCGATTGGAGGCCCACGGCGACCGCTTCCTGACCGATATAAAGGTGGCAGAAGCCGCCGATCAGGCCGAGGCCGTAAAGCTGGCCCGCGCGCTCCTCGAAGCGGCGGATGAGCAGCATCTGGCGGTAGAATTCCAGCAGCTCCTCGCGGCTCGCTTCGTAGCGGCCGGGCTGGGCCGGGCGTTCGCGGTTCGGTGTTTGAGGAGGAGCGTCCTTTTCGGCGGATGCGTCGGCGGATGCGCGTTTCGGCGATGCTGCCCTTGCCACGGCTTGCTGGTGTCCTTCCGGTTTTCCGATTTCGGCGGTTCTATGGCGGCAAACGCGGAGCGGTGCAACTTGTGCCCTGCGGGTCCGATGTGTCGCGGACTGCGGTGCCAAGCCGCACGAAAGCCAGCACTCCCGCTGGCCCTGAGCTTGTCGAAGGGGGTCGCAACGCACGGAATTCGGGCTTCGACAAGCTCAGCCGTGGCGGTTGATGATGCGGCTGGACCGGAGCGCGATCAGCGCTTGGGCGGGTCCGTGCGGATGATGACTTCGTCCGGCCGGACGTAGCCGAGCTGGCTGCGCACCAACTCGTCGGCGAGGTCCGGATCGGCGTTGGTCGGATCGAGGAGTTGTGAGCGCTGGGCGAGCCGCGCCTTTTCCGTTTCGAGCTGCGCGAGAACCACTTCGCGCTCGGCTTTCTGGCGGCGGTAATCGCCCCAGGAGAGCACGCCGTTGTCGCCGACGACGGCATAGCCGGCGAAGTTCGCGATGATGAGAAAGGCGACCGCAGGAAGCGCCGCCCGCCTGATCAAAGAAAGTGGATTTCGGACCCCCGCCATGGATTGAGACAGAATCAGGAAAAGCCCGGAGAATCAAGGCCTACGCGCGGATAAGCGACAGAATGAATCAGATTAGCGCCGAAATGCGCTTTGCAGGGCCTCCGCCGAGCCCAAGCCGCTCGCGCGAAGGCCTGCTTCGGATGAAAAGCGCGGCGGCCAAGCCGGGCCGGACTCAGGCCACGGATCACCCGCTCAGTCTGGCGAAGATCCCGCGTCCCGCATAGCGCGCGCTCGATCCCAGCTCTTCCTCGATGCGGATGAGCTGGTTGTACTTGGCCAGCCGGTCGGTGCGGGCAAGCGAGCCGGTCTTGATCTGGCCGCAGTTGGTGGCGACGGCGAGGTCGGCGATGGTGGTGTCCTCCGTCTCGCCGGAGCGGTGCGACATGACGCTGGTGTAGCGGGCGCGGTGAGCGGTCTCGACGGCTTCCAACGTCTCCGTCAGGGTGCCGATCTGGTTGACCTTGATCAGGATCGAATTGGCGATCCCCTGCTCGATGCCGCGCACGAGCCGCTTGGGATTGGTGACGAACAGGTCGTCGCCGACGAGCTGCACCTTTTCGCCGATCGCGTCGGTGAGCATCTTCCAGCCCTCCCAATCGTCCTCCGCCATGCCATCCTCGATCGAGCGGATCGGATAGGAAGAGGCGAGTTCGGCAAGAAAGGACACCATCTCTTCCGACGAGAAGGTCCGCCCCTCGCCTTCCATCCGGTAGGCGCCGTCCTTGTAATATTCGGTGGCCGCGCAATCGAGCGCGAGCACGACGTCGTCGCCCGGCCGGTAGCCCGCCTCCTCGACAGACTTCATGATGAAGTCCAATGCGTCGCGGGTCGACGCGAGGTTCGGCGCGAAGCCGCCCTCGTCGCCGATGCCGGTCGAATGGCCGGCGTCGTGAAGGCGCTTCTTCAGCGTATGGAAGATTTCCGAGCCCCAGCGCACCGCTTCCGACAGGCTCTCGGCGCCCACCGGCATGACCATGAATTCCTGGAAGTCGATCGGATTGTCGGCATGTTCGCCGCCGTTCACGATGTTCATCATCGGCACCGGCAGGAGATGCGCCGACACGCCGCCGACATAACGGTAGAGCGGCAGGCCGCGCGCATCCGCCGCGGCCTTGGCGGCGGCAAGGCTGACGCCCAGGATCGCGTTGGCGCCGAGCCGGTGCTTGTTGTGCGTGCCGTCGAGCTCGATGAGCAAAGCATCGATCTCGGCCTGATCCTCGGCGTCGAAGCCGCGCAGCGCGTTTGCGATCTCACCGCGGACGGACTCCACCGCCTCGCTCACGCCCTTGCCGCCCCAGCGTGCCTTGTCGCCGTCCCTTTTCTCCACCGCTTCATGGGCGCCGGTGGACGCGCCGGACGGCACCGCCGCGCGGCCGGAAGAACCGTCTTCGAGCAGGATCTCGACTTCCACCGTGGGATTGCCGCGGCTGTCGAGGATCTGGCGGGCGTGGACGTCGATAATGGCGGTCATCTTGTTACGGCCTCGTCATGAACTATCTTGCGGATTGCGAGCGCGGCTTATCGGCCCGGCTCTCCGGACGCAACTTTCCCGGGGCGCCGGAACGCAAGGCCGGGCGCGTGTGTTGAGTGGCCGCGAAACAATTTCCATGTCAGCTTACGGAGACACGACATGCCCCAACAAGACCTTCCCGAAGGCACCGACACGGTGATCGCGGGCGCTTCCAAAACCGACACCGGCGGTAACGGCGGTGGCGGCGGCAGCGGCGGAAGCGCCGGCGGCTCGGGCGGCGGCAGCATCGTCGGCAAAAGCGGCGGCTCCGGTTCGGGCGGCTCCGGCGGCGGCGCGTCCGGCGCTTCGGGCGGCCTCGGCGCCGACAAGATCGTCGCGCAGGTCCGCGACCAGGTTTACGGCCTGCGCGACCAGGCGACCGAAAAGGCGCGCGGCTATGCCGAAGGCGGCAAGGACCGCACGACCCAGCTGCTCGACGATATCGCCGAAATCATCCACGACGCCGCGCGCTCGATCGACGACCGGCTCGGCGACCAATATGGCGAATATGCCCACAAGGCGGGCGACGCCGTCCAGGGCCTGTCGGGCAATCTGCGCGACAAGAGCCTCGAGGACCTGATCGAAGGCACGCGCAGCATCGTTCGCAAAAGCCCGGCCGTCACGGTCGGCACCGCGGCCCTGCTCGGCTTCGTTCTCGTGCGGCTCGTGAAGAGCGGTCTCGAAGGCGCAGGCGACACCGGCAATGGCGGCGCGACGAGCGGCAACCGCAGCGGCGGCGGCACGTCGGGCGGCGGGTCGACCGGCACCGAGGCCTGAACCCCTTGGACGCGCCGTTCCGAAGCCCGCAGGAAGAAGGCATTTCGGACCTCGTCGGTCGATTGATCGACGAGGGCCGCGAGGTCGCGCGCACGGAGGTCAATCTCTACAAGCAGATTGCCCTTCGCCGCTCGGCCAAGGCCAAGAGCGGGATCGTCCTGGTCGCCGCCGCAGGCGTGATCGCGCTCCTGGCGGGGATCGGCCTCGTCGTCGGCCTGATCATGGCGCTTGCCACCCTGATCGGGCCGCTCGCCGCGACTTTGGCGATCGTTCTCCTCATGGGCGTTGCTGCCTTCTTCCTGCTGAAGAAGGGCCTTGCCGGCCTCGCGGCGCTGTCGGGCGACGAGGAGGAGCGGACGGCGCTCGAACGCGGAGAGAAAATCCAGTGAACGCCGAAACCATCGAAGCGGCGAAGCGGGACGCGGAAGCGGCGCGGCGGCGGCTCGATTCCACCCTCGTCGCGCTTCAACAGCGCCTTCATCCCAAGACTCTCGCCAACGAGGCATGGGACGGCGTCAAGGAGAAGAGCAACGACCTCGCCGAAGGGGCCATGGATGCGGTGAAGCAGCGGCCGGGCGCGGTCTCGCTCGCGGTCGGCGCCGCCTTCCTGTTCCTGGCGAGAAAGCCGCTCGGACGCGCCGTCGGCAAGGTCTTCTCGAACGGCGAAGAGGATGACGGGCGGATCGTCACCACGGTCGAAACCGACACTGAAAACTACAATGCGGCGGCCCCGGTCATCACGGCGCCGCTCGGTAAAGGAGCGAATTGAAATGAGCGACACCAGGACCCAGACCACCGGCACCGGCACGGACGGCGACAAGGGCGGAAACGGCCGGCAGAAGAGCCGCGCCGCCGAGGCTTATGAGACGACCCGCGCCAAGACCAGCGCCAGCTATTCGGGCGTGCGCGAGCGCGCATCCAAGGCCACGGAAACGGCCGGCAAGCAGATCAACGCCAACCCCATGGCGGCGGTCGCAGGCGGCCTTGCGGTCGGCGCCCTGCTCGGCGCCCTGCTCCCGCGCACGGAGCGCGAGACCCAGCTCTTGGGCGGCGTCGGCGGCAAGATCAACGACGCGGCGCGCGAAGCCGCCCGCACCGCCGCCGAAGCCGGCCGCCAGCAGGTCGAGGAGATCAGCGAAACCGCCGCGACCCGCGTCGGCGAAGCCGTGATCGGCGCCGTCACCAGCGCCGCGAGCGGCAGCGGCGAAGGATCGGGATCGAGCGGCGGCAACAGCGGCGGCGGCAACAGCTAAGCACCGGCGCCGGCACCCTCACCGCGTCATTGCGACGCGCCCTTCGACGTCGCCCGCGGCGTCGCTTAGGGTAAACTGCCGCTTCGCGGCAGCGACGAAGCAATCCAGTGGGCCGCGGGGACCCGCACGGCCTCCCGCTGGATTGCTTCGCTCCGCTTGCAATGACGTCGGTGCGGGTTGGCGCCCCACCCTCCCCCTTGTGCGCCCCGCGCCACCCTCTAAAGCGAAGCCCATGAGCAAACTGCATCTTGTTTTCGGCGGCCGGGTCAAGGACCCGCAGGGCCTGGACTTCGACATGGACACGGTCGACGTGGTCGGTCTGTTTCCGGATTATGCCAGCGCGCTCGAAGCCTGGCGCGGCAACGCACAGCGGACGGTCGACGACGCCGAGATGAAATATGTCGTCGTCCACCTCCACCGCCTCCTCGAGCCGGAGCTCGGCGGCGGGAAGTAGCCGTTCCTCCTCATCGCGAATGGGGAGATGCTAGGCTTTGCGGTATCGGAGCATGAGGAGCGGCCGCGCGAGAAGCAGGCCGATCAGGAAGCCGCCGATATGAGCGCCGACGGCGATGTTGAGATCGGTGCGGCTCGACACGATCCCGATGACGAGCTGGAGCACGATCCAGCCGGCGATCAGCCACAGCGCGTTCAGCCACAAAGCGAGCGTCGGATTGGCGACCTTGACCTTGTTGCGCCCGAACAGCATCGCATAGGCGCCGATCACCGCCGAAACCGCGCCGCTCGCGCCGATCATCGGATTGGTGCTGTGCGGATCCATGACGTAATGGCCCGCGGCCGCCGCAAAAGCGCCGCCGAGATACAGAATGACGATGCCGGCGGGCCCGAGCACGTTCTCCGTCGACCTGCCGCAGACGAGAAAGATCAGCAGGTTGAAGAAGATATGGGCGAGCCCGGCGTGGAGCAGGGTCGCCGAAAGCGGCGTCAGCCAGAAGGGCAGGCCGGGCGCGTAGACGTCCGAGCCGAAGCGGTGCGGAAAGAAGCCGCCCCACATGATGGCGCGGTCTCCGGCGCCGGCGAGCGAAACGAGCAAAAAGGCCAGCGCCGTCGCGCCGGCGATGGCGAGGGTCACCCGCGCCCGGCGCCAATCCTCGGGTGGCCTCATCGGCTCAGATGAACTCGACTTTCGCGATCTCGAAATATTTGTCGCCGGACGGCGCCGAGAACTCCACCTCGTCGCCGACGTTGCGGCCGATGAGGGCCCGGCCGAGCGGCGAATTGTAGCTGATCCGGCCGACCTTGGCGTCCGCCTCATGCTCGCCCACGATCTGGTACTTCACCGGCTTGTCGTTCTCGTCGAGCAGGTGGACGGTGGCGCCGAAAACGACCTTGTCGCCCGACAAAGTCGTCGGGTCGATCACCTGGGCGCGGCTCAGACGGTCCTCGATGTCGGCGATCTGCGCCTCGACCTGGCCCTGGCGCTCCTTGGCGGCATGATATTCGGCATTCTCGGACAGGTCGCCATGTCCGCGCGCTTCTTCGATCGCATCGATGATCGACGGGCGCTCCACGGTCTTCAGGTGGCGCACTTCCTTCTGCAGCCACTCATAACCCTCGGCCAGCATCGGCATCTTGTCGACGGTCGCCATTCTCTTCAGCCTTTCGTGAACCTGCTTCGGGCCGCCCTTCCCTGGAAAGACGGCCTCGCTCAGAGCAAATTTTCGGGATTACGCTCTCGAAACGGAATAATAGTCCTGGAGAGAGCGAACTTCAAGGTTCCGGTCCCGCGCCGCGCCGATCGCCCTCACCACGGCCGCGCTCGCCGCCGCAGTGGTGAAATAAGGAACGCGCGACATCAGCGCCGATGCACGCAGCGACGCCGAGTCGCGGTGGCTCTGCCAGCCTTCGGTGGTGTTGAAGATGAGGTCGATCTCGCCGTCCTTGATCTTGTCGACGATATGCGGCCGGCCCTGCGCCACCTTGTTGACCCGCTCGACCTCGATCCCTTCGGCGGCGAGATGGTCCGCCGTTCCGCCGGTCGCCACCACCTTGAATCCGAGTTCGACGATGGCGCGCACCGCCGGCGTGATCACCGGCTTGTCGCTGTTCTTGACGGACACGAACACGGTTCCGCCCGCCGGAAGCTGAATGCCCGCGCCTTGCTGCGACTTCAGGAAGGCGATCTCGAAATTGTCGGCGATGCCCATGACTTCGCCGGTGGACTTCATTTCCGGCGAAAGGACCGGATCGACGCCCGGGAAGCGCGCGAACGGGAACACCGCTTCCTTGACGGCGACATGCGGGATGTCGCGGTGGATGGGGAGGAACTGCATCAGCGGCTCGCCCGCCATCACCCGCGCGGCGATCTTGGCGATGGGCGTCCCGATCGCCTTCGCGACAAAGGGCACCGTGCGGCTGGCGCGCGGATTGACCTCGATCAAATAGACCAGCCCGTCCTTGACCGCGAACTGAACGTTCATCAGCCCGACGACGCCGAGGCCCATGGCGAGCGCGCGGGTCTGCCGCTCGATCTCGGCGACGATGTCGTCCGGCAGGCTGTAGGGCGGGAGCGAGCAGGCGCTGTCGCCGGAATGGACGCCGGCCTCTTCAATATGCTGCATGACGCCGGCGATGCAGACGTCCTTGCCGTCCGAAACGGCGTCGACATCCACCTCGATCGCATCGCGCAGATATTGGTCGATCAACACCGGGCTGTCGCCGGAGACCTGCACGGCGGTGACGATGTAGTCGTCGAGCTGGGCCGGGCCGTCGACGATCTCCATCGCCCGGCCGCCGAGCACGTAGGACGGGCGGGTGAGCACCGGATAGCCGATCCGCTCGGCGACGGCGATCGCCTCCTCGCGGCTGCGCGCCATGCCGTTCTCCGGCTGACGGAGGCCGAGACGGTCGACCAGGGCGGCGAAGCGCTCCCGGTCCTCGGCGAGGTCGATCGCGTCAGGCGAGGTGCCGAGGATCGGTATGCCCTCCTTCGCCAGCGCGGCCGCGAGCTTGAGCGGCGTTTGGCCGCCGAACTGGACGATGACGCCGACGAGTTCGCCGCGCGACTTCTCGACGTGGAGGATCTCGAGCACGTCCTCGGCGGTGAGCGGCTCGAAATAAAGCCGGTCCGACGTGTCGTAATCGGTCGAGACGGTCTCCGGATTGCAATTGACCATGATCGTCTCATAGCCGGCGTCCGCCAGCGCGTAGCAGGCATGGCAGCAGCAATAATCGAACTCGATCCCCTGCCCGATCCGGTTGGGTCCGCCGCCCAGGATCACGACCTTGCGCCGGTCGGACGGATTGCTCTCGTCCTCGGGCTCACCGAAGCTCGGCGCCTCGTAGGTCGAGTACATATAGGGCGTCTTCGCTTCGAACTCGGCGGCGACCGTGTCGATGCGCTTGAAGACCGGACGGACGCCGAGCTTGTGGCGCAGCGCCCTCACCTCCTCCTCGGTCGTGGCGCCGGTCATCGCCTTGACGGCATCGTGGATGAGACCGTGGCCCCGCGCCGTCACCTTGCCGATGCCGCCCGGTATGTGCACCGACTTGATCGCGAGTTCGGCGAGGCGTCGATCCGAAAAGCCCATCGCCTTGAGCCGCCTTAGCCCCGCCGCGTCGTTCGGCAGCCCGTCGCTGCAGATCGCATTTTCCGCTTCGACGATTTCGGCGATCCGCTCCAGGAACCAGGGATCGTATTTGGTGATCGCATGCACTTCAACGACGGTGAAGCCTTCGCGCAAAGCCTGGGCGGCGACGAGCAGCCGGTCCGGCGCCGGGCGGGCGAGCGCCGCCTCGATCTCGGAGCGCGGCGCCCCGTAAAGCTCCTTCACCCCGTCGAAGCCGATGAGGCCGGTCTCGAGGCCGCGCAGCGCCTTTTGAAGGCTTTCGTGGATGTTGCGCCCGATCGCCATCACTTCGCCGACCGACTTCATCGCGGTGGACAGCAAGGCTTCGGAGCCCCTGAACTTCTCGAATGCGAAGCGCGGGATCTTGGTCACGACATAGTCGATGGTCGGCTCGAAGCTCGCCGGGGTCACGCCCGTAATGTCGTTGTCGATCTCGTCCAGCGTGTAGCCGACGGCGAGCTTAGCCGCGACCTTGGCGATCGGGAAGCCCGTCGCCTTGGAAGCGAGCGCGGAGGAGCGGCTGACCCGCGGGTTCATCTCGATGACGACCAGCCGCCCGTCCGCCGGATTGACCGCGAACTGGACGTTGGACCCGCCCGTCTCCACCCCGATCTCGCGCAGCACCGCGATCGAGGCGTTGCGCATCGCCTGATATTCCTTGTCGGTCAGCGTCAGCGCCGGCGCGACGGTGATCGAATCTCCGGTGTGGATGCCCATCGGATCGATATTCTCGATCGAGCAGATGATGATGGCATTGTCGTTGCGGTCCCGCACGACCTCCATCTCATATTCCTTCCAGCCGAGCACCGATTCCTCGATCAGCACTTCGGTGGTCGGCGAGGCTTCGAGGCCGCCGGTGACGATCTCGACGAACTCTTCCCGATTGTAGGCAATGCCGCCGCCCGTGCCGCCCAGGGTGAAGCTCGGGCGGATGATCGCCGGCAGGCCCACGGCGTCGAGCCCGCGCATCGCGTCCTCAAGGCTGTGCGCGATCTGCGAGCGCGGGCTCTCCAGCCCGATTCGTTCCATCGCCTGGCGGAACTTCAGCCGGTCCTCCGCCATCTCGATCGCGTCCGCGTCGGCGCCGATCATGGTGACGCCATATTTCTCCAGCGTCCCGTCCTTGAAGAGCGCCAGCGCCGTGTTCAGCGCCGTCTGCCCGCCCATGGTCGGAAGCACCGCGTCCGGGCGCTCCTTTTCGATGATCTTCGCCACATATTCGGGCGTGATCGGCTCCACATAGGTGGCGTCGGCCAACTCCGGATCGGTCATGATCGTCGCCGGATTGGAGTTCACCAGCACGACCCGGTAGCCTTCCGCCTTCAGCGTCTTCGCCGCCTGCGTCCCCGAATAGTCGAACTCCGCCGCCTGCCCGATCACGATCGGGCCCGCGCCGATGATGAGGATGGAGGAGATGTCAGTGCGCTTGGGCATTATTTGTTGCGTGCCTCCGGCGTCCGGCCGCTGCTTTCCGCAGCGGTTGGCGCGGGCGCTTGATAGACGTTGAAGTGGCGTGCAGTCGTCCTCTGGACGCAGCGAACGATCTGCAGATCAGCAGGGCCGCTCGTCGTGATGACGCTTTCACGATGTGAGATCACCGTGTCTGACGGTAAAATCTGCCCGCCACATGCAGCAACAGTTTGTTCCACCGGGCCGTAGCCGTTCGGGCTATCCGGAGCCGCGGTGCCGCGGATCTTGCCGAAGCCTCCCCGCACCCCGTCCGGAAATGAGAAGATCAGTCGCCGCTCGCTTGGCCGCCCCGCAACGTATGGCTGCCAGCCCTCTATATCGGTTTCAGAAACGGGCGCGTTGTTCAGGGTATCTGCACGAGGCTCGAAGGCGCTCTCGTTGTCAGGAGCGGGGCCTTGACAGGCGGCTCCCAAGACAGCCGTCAGAAGAACAAGGGAAGCTGATTTCATCCAGCCAAGCTCCCCACAAACTTCTGGAACAGGTACGTGCTATCCTGCGGTCCCGGGCTCGCCTCCGGATGATATTGGACCGAAAACGCTGGCCGGTCCGTCAGCTCGAAGCCGCAATTGCTGCCGTCGAACAGGCTGACGTGGGTTTCGCGTGCATTGGCGGGCAGCGTCTCCCGCTCCACCGCAAAGCCGTGGTTCATGCTCGTGATCTCGACGCGGCCGTCTTCGAGGCGTTTCACCGGGTGGTTGGCGCCGCGGTGGCCCTGGTGCATCTTCATCGTCTTCGCGCCCACCGCGAGGCCGAGCAGTTGATGCCCGAGGCAGATGCCGAAAAGCGGCTTGCCCGTTTCCAGCAGCTGCCGGATCACCGGAACCGCATACTCCCCCGTTGCGGCCGGATCGCCCGGACCGTTCGACAAGAACAGGCCGTCCGGCGCATGCGCCATCACCTCGTCGAACGTCGCCGTGGCGGGGAGCACCGTGACCCGCGCGCCGGCGTCGGCGAGGTTGCGGAAGATGTTGCGCTTGGACCCGTAATCGATGGCGACGACGTGCGGCCGGCCTTCATCCTCTTCATGCTCGGCGTAGCCCGTGCCGCGCGCCCAGCGGCCGCCTGCCCAGCGATACATCTGCCGGCAGGAGACCTCCTTCGCGAGGTCCATGCCTTCCAGCCCCGGCCACTCGGCGGCCCGCCGGGCGAGCGCCTCCACGTCGAACGCGCCGTCCGCCCGGTGCGCGAGCACCCCGTTCGGCGCGCCATTCTCCCGGATCAGCCGCGTCAAAGCCCGCGTATCCACGCCCGAAAGCCCGATCCGCCCGTTCGCGCGCATCCATTCGTCGAAGCCGAGAACCGCCCGGTAATTGCTCGGCGCGGTCACGTCCTCACGGACGACGCAGCCCAGCGCCCAGGGATTGTCCGCCTCCAGATCCTCGTGATTGGCCCCGACATTGCCGATGTGCGGAAAGGTGAAGGCGATGATCTGCTTCGCGTAGGAAGGATCGGTCATCACCTCCTGGTAGCCCGTCATGGCGGTGTTGAAGCAGACCTCGCCGACCGCTTCGCCTTCCGCGCCGAAGCCCCTCCCCCAGATCGCCGTGCCGTCCGCCAGGACCAATACGCCGGTCGCACCCTTCGGAACGTAGGCGGAGCGTGACGCAGTCATGCTCCGACGGTCCGTTCCGAAGCGCCTTGAGCGCTCGCGGGCATGGGTTTGGCGTTGGCCATGGCGAGGGGCACTCCGTACGAATTTACCGGCGATGTCGCTAAGGCTCGGTCGCTACGGACCGGGCGGGGCAGCGTCAATCTATTAAAATGCGCCGGGGCCTCCTATCCTGAAGGCTTTCCCGAACACCGAGTAGACCGACATGATTCGCGACGACATCAAGGCCGCCCTCGTCACCGCAATGAAGAGCGGCGACAAGGCCCGCACCGGCACCATCCGCCTCGTCCAGGCCGCCATCAAGAACCGCGACATCGAGCTGCGCGGCGCGTCCAACGCCCCCTCGGACGACGACGCCCTCGTCGTCGAGGTGCTCCAGAAGATGATCAAGCAGCGCCGCGAATCCATCGCCATGTACGAAACTGGCGGCCGCGCCGAACTCGCCGCGAACGAGCAGGCCGAGGTCGAAGTCATCGAAACCTTCCTCCCGCGCCAGATGAGCGAGGAGGAAGCCAAGGCGGCGATCGACGCGATCGTGACGGAGACTGGTGCAGCCAGCCTCAAGGACATGGGCAAGGTCATGGCGGTCCTGAAGGAACGCCACGCCTCCGCCCTCGACATGTCCAAGGCCAGCGCGCTGGTGAAGGCGAGGCTTTCCGCATAGGCCTAAGGCATGTCGCTCAGCCCCGCCTTTCTCGACGAGCTGCGCGCACGGACCACGCTGTCGACCTTGATCGGGCGCTCGGTGAAGCTCCAGAAGGCCGGGCGCGAGTACAAAGCGCCCTGCCCCTTTCATAAGGAAAAGACGCCCAGCTTCTACGTCAACGACGAGAAGGCCTTTTACCATTGCTTCGGCTGCGGCGTGCACGGCGATGCGATACGCTGGCTGACCGATCAGCGCGGCCTGCCCTTCATGGATGCGGTGAAGGAGCTTGCCGACGCCGCCGGGATCGAAGTGCCCGCCGCCGATCCGCGCGCACAGGCCAAGGCGGACCTGGCGAGCGGGCTGTACGACGTCATGGTGGCGGCGCAGCGCTGGTTCGAGGAGCAGCTTGCCGGCATCGAGGGCGGCGAAGCGCGTGCCTATCTCGAGCGGCGCGGCATTTCGGACGCGACGCGGCGCAAGTTCGGCTTCGGCTTCGCGCCGGACGGCCGCGGCAAGCTCAAGGCGGCGCTTCGGGACTTCGGCAACGACAAGCTGGTGGAGTCCGGCCTCCTCATCCAGCCCGACGACGGCGAGCGCGAACCCTATGACCGGTTCCGCGGCCGCCTCACCTATCCAATCCGGGACCGGCGCGGCCGCGTCATTGCCTTCAGCGCCCGCATTCTCGGCGCCGGCGAGCCCAAATATCTGAACTCGCCCGACACGCCGCTCTTCGACAAGGGCCGCAGCCTGTTCAACATCGATAAGGCGGCGCCGGCGAGCCGCCAGGCCGACCGGGTGATCATCGTCGAAGGCCAGATGGACGTGATCGCGCTCGACCAGGCGGGCATACACGAGGCGGTCGCCCCGCTCGGCACGGCCCTCACCGAAATGCAGCTCGAGCTGCTCTGGCGGCTCGCGCCGACGCCCCTTCTCTGCTTCGACGGGGATGCGGCGGGGCAGAAGGCCGCGATCCGTGCCGCGCTTCGCGCCCTTCCCCATGTCGGCCCCGGCCGTTCGCTCTCCTTCGTCACCCTTCCCGCCGGCCAGGATCCCGACGACCTCGTCCGCGCCTCGGGCCGCCAGGCGCTGGAAGCCCTGCTCGGGCAGGCGGAACCGCTGGTCGAACGCTTGTGGAAGCATGAAGTCGCCGCCGAGCCGCTCGCCACGCCCGAGCAGAAAGCGGGCCTTCGCCGCCGCCTCCTCGACCATGTTTCGGCGATCGGCGATCCGGACGTGCGCGACCAGTATCGCGACGACCTCCTCCGCCGCTTTTCCGAGCTCACCCGCCCGCCTCGCAAGGAATGGACGCCGCAGCGGCCCTGGACTCCCGCCGGTGCAGGCGGCGGCGGTCAGCGCGGGCGCGGCGGCTACGTGCCCCCGCGGCCGGTTTCGCAGGAAGCGAAGGACGTGGCGTCCGGCGGCATCGATCCGCGCATGCTGAGCGCCGTCTTCCAGGGTCTCCTGCTTTACCCGGAAGCGATTGCCGACCATGGCGAAGCGATCGCGGCTCTGGTCGTTCCCGATGCGTCGCTCGTGCGGCTGCGCGAAGAATTGCTCGGAGCCGCCATGTCTCACGCCGAGCTTGATCGAACGCTCCTTCATACCATATTGGCGGGAAGTGGCGCGGCTCCTCTGGCGGAGAAGCTGCGACGGACGCGAGGACTGGCTTTTTCCTTCACCCGCCGCGATGCCGACCCGGAACGCGCTCTTCGCGACCTCGTTCTGGTGATCGACACGTTGGCGGGCCAACCCGGCTTGGACGCGGCGCTGGCCGCGGCGACGGCGCGGCTGAAGGACAATGGCGACGATGCCGCCTTCGGGGAGCAGCAACGGCTCCTCAAGGCACGGGGCGAGGCGGAACGGCAGCTTGCGGCGCTCGTCGAGAGCGAAGCGGCGGCAACGAAGACGGAACAAGGCGTTTAAATGGCGAAGACTCAGGTCACCGAGGGCGAAGACAAGAACGAGAACGGCGACGCGCCGCTGATCGACTTGAACGAAGCCCAGCTCAAGAAGCTGATGAGCCGCGCCAAGAAGCGCGGCTACATCACCTATGACGAGCTGAACGAAGCCCTCCCCCAGGATCAGATGTCCTCCGAGCAGATCGAGGACGTGATGTCGGCGATCAACGAGATGGGGATCAACGTCGTCGAGAATGAGGAAGCGGACGAGGACGAGCCGGCGGAGCCCGATACCGACGCGGGCCTCGACGACAATGCCGACGGCGAGGGCGAAGGATCGGGCGACGGCTCGGAACGCTTCGTCGTCGAGAAGAAAAAGGAAACGGTCGACCGCACCGACGATCCGGTGCGCATGTACCTGCGCGAAATGGGCGCCGTCGAGCTCCTCTCCCGCGAGGGCGAGATCGCCATCGCCAAGCGCATCGAGGCCGGCCGCGACATCATGATCTGGGGCCTTTGCGAAAGCCCCATCACCTTCAACGCGATCATCGACTGGTCGAATGCGCTCAACGCCGGCACCATGCAGCTGCGCGAGATCCTCGACCTCGAAGCCATGCTCTCCAAGGGCCCGACGCCCGAGCAGGTCGCGGGTGCCGAGGACGGCACCGGCGACGACACCATTTCCGAATCCACCGCCGGCCCGAGCTTCAAGGAAGAAGAAGAGCCCGAGGAGGCCCCGGCCGACGAGGAAGAGGACGAGGAGGGCAATCTCGTCGAGCGCCGCGCCCCGCGCCCGTCCGACGACGAGGAAGAGGACAACACCCTTTCCCTCGCCCAGATGGAAGAAACGCTGAAACCCCAGGCGCTCGAGAAGTTCGCCAAGATCACCGATCTGTACAAGAAGTTCTCCAAGCTCCAGGGCAGCCGCATGGAGGCGATGGGCGCCGGCCAGGTTTTCGGCAAATCGGACGAGAACAAGTATCAGAATTTGCGCGACCTCCTCACCGCCGAGGTCGAAAGCGTCCAGTTCCACCAGGCGAAGATCGAATATCTCGTCGACCAGCTCTACAGCTACAACCGCCGCCTGACCGCGCTGGGCGGCCAGATGCTGCGCCTCGCCGAGCGCCACAAGGTGCCGCGGAAAGCCTTCCTCGACGCCTATATGGGCCACGAGCTCGACGAAGGCTGGTCCGAGCGCGTCTGCGGCATCGACAAGAAGTGGAACGCCTTCTGCACCCAGGAGCAGGACGCGATCGAGCGCATCCGCTCCGAAATCGCCGAGATCGCCGCTTCGACCGGCATGAGCCTCGCCGAATTCCGCCGCATCGTGAACCAGGTCCAGAAAGGCGAGCGCGAAGCCCGCATCGCCAAGAAGGAAATGGTCGAAGCGAACCTCCGCCTCGTCATCTCGATCGCCAAGAAATACACCAATCGCGGCCTGCAGTTCCTGGACCTCATTCAGGAAGGCAATATCGGCCTCATGAAGGCGGTCGACAAATTCGAATATCGCCGCGGCTACAAGTTCAGCACCTACGCCACCTGGTGGATCCGCCAGGCGATCACCCGCTCGATCGCCGACCAGGCCCGCACCATCCGCATCCCGGTCCACATGATCGAGACGATCAACAAGCTGGTCCGCACCAGCCGCCAGATCCTCCACGAAATCGGCCGCGAGCCCACCCCCGAAGAACTCGCCGAGCGCCTTTCCATGCCCTTGGAAAAGGTCCGCAAGGTGATGAAGATCGCCAAGGAACCGATCAGCCTCGAAACGCCCATCGGCGACGAGGAAGACAGCCACCTCGGCGACTTCATCGAAGACAAGAATGCGGTGATCCCGGTCGACGCGGCGATCCAGGCCAACCTCAAGGAAACCGTCACCCGCGTCCTCGCCTCCCTGACGCCCCGCGAGGAGCGAGTCCTGCGCATGCGCTTCGGCATCGGCATGAACACGGACCACACGCTCGAGGAGGTGGGTCAGCAATTCTCGGTGACCCGCGAGCGTATTCGTCAGATCGAGGCGAAGGCGCTTCGGAAGCTGAAGCATCCGAGCCGTTCGAGGAAAATGCGGTCGTTCCTCGATCAATGATCGATTAAATCCGTTCGCCTATCTTCTCGTGCGGATCGGAATTTCGATCTGGGGCCGCATAGTTGATAGCCTCCCCACGTAGCTCCGGATTACTCGATTGTAGAGGTTCGATTTCCCGCCCTCGTTCATGGTGACGATCAGAGCGTAGCTTACGGAATCGGTGCGCGTGGCTGCTTGACCGTGTGCGCGAGCCAGATGTTCTATGTCAAAGACTGGCACGTCAAGCGTGCTCGGTCTAAATCGCTTCTTCGCTTTTAGCACCGCCTCCCACCGCTGAGCGTCGTCTCGGAGCTTCTGCTCTGACTCAAACAGTGCAGATTGGCCAAAGAAGCTCATTGTTTGATGGACGCTCCTTTCCCGTTCCACTCCCTGATGAGTGTAGTACCCCGGATGGCCCACAGTTTTTGGGCGAAACGAAATCCCGACTCCAGTTCGCGTGTAGTTGATCGCGTCTTCGGGATCCACGGGAGTCGCGGCTACAAACGTAGCCCTAATCTCCACGGTTCGTTCAAATCCATCGGATGGAACAGGAAGTACGAATCGCCTGTAGCGTGACGGTTCAAGTAGCCCTTGGTACACGACCGTCGCCTCTCCCGGCACACAGACCGCCAGTGCATCCAACTGGTCAGGCAGGCATCCCCAACCTACTTCGGTCTGCGGCAGCCCTCGGCCGTCCGCTTGATGGACAAGTAAGGCTTTGATCGCCACGGGCGATAGTTGCGAACCGAACAGCGCGCGAAGGCCGATCCCTAAGCGCGTTGCCGCCGGTGCGGAGAGGCTAGTGCCGGTTACCGCACGCGCGCTACCAGCCTCATCGATCGCGTAGAACGGCTCCTCCTCCGATCCTCCGAAGGCAAGGATATCCGGCTTGACTAGGCCTGGGCTCCTACCGGGACCCATTGCGCTGTAAGATGCGCGCTCCCAATCGTCGCCTCTCGAGTCTGAGGCGCCGACGGCCAACACATTGACGCCATCCGCTGCTGGCTGAACACGGCAAAGGCCGCTCGGTTGGTCAAACTCACCATTGTTGCCGGCCGCAGAGACTACGAGCGCCTGCCCACTAGCCGCGAATTGATCCAGCCTCGAAGTCCAGACATGAACGTCATCGTCG
>DASVQT010000216.1:0-7856 GCA_036388975.1 Allosphingosinicella sp.
CGAAGCCGCCCGCACCGACCTTTCGCTGACCCTTTCCCCCTCCGTCCGGCGCCTCGTCCTCGAGCACGGCCTCGATCCGTCCAAGATCAAGGGCACCGGCAAGGACGGCCGCCTCACCAAGGACGACGTCGTCGCCGCCGCCGAAGCCGCCCGCGCGCCCGCGCCGGCCGCGCCTGCGCCGGCACCGGTGCCCGCCCCGCAAAGCGCCCCGGCCGCTGCCGGCGGCGGTGAGCGGCGGGAAGAGCGCATCCGCATGACGCGCCTGCGCCAGACCATCGCACGGCGCCTCAAGGACGCGCAGGATACGGCGGCGTTGCTGACGACGTTCAACGACGTCGACATGACCGAAGTCATGTCCGCGCGCAGCCGCTACAAGGACCTGTTCGAAAAGAAGCACGGCATCCGCCTCGGCTTCATGGGCTTCTTCGTGAAGGCGGCCGCCCTCGCCGCCCGCGACGTGCCCAGCGTCAACGCCTCCATCGAAGGCGACGAGATCGTCTACCGCGACTATCTCGACGTCTCCGTCGCGGTTTCGGCCCCCAACGGCCTCGTCGTCCCCGTCATCCGCAACGCCCATGCGATGAGCTTTGCCGAGATCGAGAAGACGATCGCCGACTTCGGCAAGCGGGCCAAGGCCGGCACGCTCACCATGGAAGATATGAAGGGCGGCACCTTCACCATCTCCAACGGCGGCGTCTTCGGCTCCCTTCTCTCCACCCCCATCGTCAACCCGCCCCAGTCGGCCGTGCTCGGCATGCACCGCATCGAGGAGCGCCCGGTCGTCCGCAACGGCCAGATCGTCGCCCGCCCGATGATGTACCTCGCGCTCACCTACGACCACCGCCTGATCGACGGCCGCGAAGCCGTCACCTTCCTCGTCCGCATGAAGGAGGCGATCGAAGATCCGACGAGGTTGCTGATCGACCTGTAAAAACCGTGCTCCGACGAAGGCCGGAGCCATGGATGAAGCGCGATGAGGCCGAGATCGGCTGGCCAAGGCTCCGGCCTTCGCCGGAGCACGGAAGGATCAAGGAGCGTGCTCCGGCGAAGGCCGGAGCCCTGGATGGAGAGCGATGAAGCCGGGCTGCGTTTACCTGATGGCGAACCATCGCCGAGGCCAAACTTACCTGGGTGTGACGAGCAATCTGCCTCAACGCGTATGGCAGCACCGCAACGGCATCGTGGAAGGGCATTCGAAGGAGAAGGGTTGCGAACTGCTCGTCTGGTACGAATATTATGACGATCTGCAGGAGGCGCGTGCCTGCGAGCGTCGCATGAAGAAGTGGAGGCGCCCGTGGAAGCTCCGCTTGATCGAAGAGCACAATACTGAGTGGCGCGATCTCTTCGCCGAGATCTGCGCTTGAGACCAACGCTCCGGCCTTCGCCGGAGCACCGAAAAGTTAGAAGATCGTGCTCCGGCGAAGGCCGGAGCCCTGGATGAAGCGCAACGAAGTCAGGTTGCGAAATTAGACCAACGCTCCGGCCTTCGCCGGAGCACGGAAGGGTTTGAGAATGACTGATACCCAATTCGACGTGATCGTGATCGGCGCCGGTCCCGGCGGCTATGTGGCCGCCATTCGCGCCGCGCAGCTTGGGCTGAAGACCGCCTGCGTTGAAAGCCGGGAGACGCTGGGCGGGACGTGCCTCAACGTCGGGTGCATTCCGTCCAAGGCGCTGCTCCACGCGTCCGAACTGTTCGAGGAAGCCGCGCACGGGACACTGGCAAAATGGGGCGTGAAGGTCGGCTCCGTGGAGCTCGACCTCGACACGATGCATGCCGGGCGCCGCGAGGCGGTGGGCGGGCTCACCAAAGGCATCGAATTCCTGTTCAAGAAGAACAAGGTCACTTGGCTGAAGGGCCATGCCCGCTTCACCGGCCCTGGCGCCATCGACGTCGCCGGCACCGGCTACACCGCCAAGCACATCGTCATCGCGACCGGCTCGTCGGTGACGCCGCTCCCCGGCGTCGAGATCGACCAGGAGCGGATCGTCGATTCGACCGGCGCGCTCGAGCTTCCCCGCGTGCCCGGCCATCTCGTCGTGATCGGCGGCGGCGTCATCGGGCTCGAGCTCGGCTCGGTCTGGAAGCGCCTCGGCGCGCGGGTCACCGTGGTCGAATATCTCGACCAGATCCTCCCCGGCATGGACGGCGAGGTCCGCAAGGAAGCCGCCAAGATCTTCAAGAAGCAGGGCTTCGAGCTCCGTACCTCCACCAAGGTGACGAGCGCCCTGAAGACGGATGCGGGCGTCACCCTCACCGTCGAGCCGGCCGCCGGCGGCGAGGCTCAGACCATCGAAGCCGACGTCGTCCTCGTCTCGATCGGCCGCCGTCCGAACACGGAAGGCCTCGCGCTCGATGTGGCGGGCGTCGCGGTGAACAAGCGCGGCCAGGTCGAGATCGACCATGATTTCCGAACCAACGTTTCCGGCATCTACGCCATCGGCGACGTCGCGCCCGGCCCGATGCTCGCCCACAAGGCGGAGGACGAGGGCGTCGCCGTCGCCGAGATCATCGCCGGCCAGATCGGGATCGTGAACCACGACGTCATCCCCGGTGTCGTCTACACCTATCCGGAGATCGCCTCGGTCGGAAAGACCGAGGAGGAGCTCAAGGAAGCCGGCATCGAATATAAATCCGGCAAGTTCCCGATGATGGCCAACAGCCGCGCCAAGACCAACCGCGACACGGACGGCTTCGTCAAGGTGCTCGCCGACGCCCGCTCGGACCGGGTGCTCGGCGTCCACATCATCGCGTCGCTCGCCGGCACGATGATCGCCCAGGCCGCCCAGGCGATGGAGTTCGGCGCCACGTCCGAGGACATCGCCTACACCTGCCACGCCCACCCGACCCATTCGGAAGCGGTCAAGGAAGCGGCGATGGCAGTGACCGGCAAGCCGATCCACATCTGAGGGGTCAGCGCGGCGGCGCGCCGTGCGAGGCGCCGCCGCCCGGCGGCAGGCCGGCAACGATCCTCGCCTGGATCTCGGCCCGGCGCGCGGCCGCCCGAGGGCATAGTCGCTCGGGCGAGCCGAGCAGCGGCGCCGTCTCGCGCCAGAAGTCGTCCATGACGCGCCGCAGCTTGCGCCCCGTGCCGCTGCTTGCCGCCCAGGCGCGTATCTGCTCGCCGAACAGGTGGTTCTCGGTGGACCAGCCGAGCGGCGGGCGGCGGCCGCGCCCTTCGAAGACGGTGAGCCGGGTGACGACGGGCGCCCCGTCGCTGCGGTGCGCGACCGGCGCGAGCGGCTCGGGGTAGCCGGTCCATGCGCGCGTCCGGGCGGCGAGAAAGAGATAGGCTTCGCGCCTTTCGGCAGGGCTCAGCCGCCGCTCCACCCGATCCGCGAAGCGCCCGCGCAGTTCCGCGTTGCAGGTCGGGCCGAACGTCTCGCCGCGCCATGCGCGTGTGAATTCGGCGAGATCCAGCCGGCCGGCATGGGGCGTTCCGGCGAGCCAGTCGGCCGCACTCTCTTCCCCTTGCGCGAGATCGATCTCGAGCGGCATGCCCCGGCGGTCGCGAACGATCGGTACCGGCGCGACGTTCGGCACCAGCATCTCGGCGAGCGCACCAGCCACGCGCATTCGGCTCGCCATGGCGCGGTGCGCCTGCTCCGTGCGGGTCCGGACCCAGCGGCGCGCCGCGTCCCGCTCCCGTGCGTACCGTTCCTCCGCGGCGCGGTCGGCGGCGGCGCTCTCCTCCCGCTCCGGCTGCGCTCCGCCCGCAATGCCGCCAAGGGACGGCAGGAGGCCCGCCGCGAGGGCGAACAAGGCGGCGGGCAGTCGCATCGTGCCGAGACTATGCCCGCCCGCTGCACCGAGCAAGCCGCGGCCGCGTCTCGGGTGGAACGGTGCACCGCGCTCGCCTAAAGCCCCTCACCATGACGCCTGACCGTATCCCCGAAGCGCTCGGCCCCGTGCTCGACTTCCTGGACCTTGCCGGAGTCGCCGTTTTCGCCCTTTCCGGCGCCCTGCTCGCCGCGGGGAAGCGGCAGACGGTTGTCACCTTCATCTTCTTCGCCATCATCACCGGCGTCGGCGGCGGCACGGTGCGCGATCTCCTGATCGGCGCGCCCGTCTTCTGGATCCGCGGCAACGAGATCCTGCTCATCTGCATCGCCGCGGCGCTCGCCGCCTGGTTCGCGCCGCGCCGCTGGCTTTCGGAGCGCGCGCTTCTCTGGCTCGATGCCGCCGGTCTCGCCGCTTATGCGAGCTTCGGCGCCGCCAAGGGCCTCGCGTTCGGCGTGGCGCCCATTCCGGCGATCGGCATGGGCGTTCTCACCGCCTGCCTCGGCGGCATCATCCGCGACGTGCTCGCCGGCGAGCCGTCGATCCTGCTCCGCCCCGAACTCTACGTCACCGCCGCGGCCCTTTCCGCCGCGCTCACCGTCGCCCTGCTCGCCTTGGGGCTGCCGGGCGCCGTCGCCGGCCCGCTCGCCTTTGCGGCCGGCTTCGCCCTGCGCGGCGCCGCCATCGCGCGCGGCCTCAAGCTCCCCGAATACCGAAGCTGACGGCGGCCCGCCAAGCGCCGCCGTCACAGGCCGATGAGGGCCGCGATCCGCTGGAGAGTCGATCCGGATTGCGCGCTTGCCCGCGCCGATGCCGGCGGCGGGATGGCGAAGCTGCATTCGAGGCAGCGGGCCTGAAGCGCCGGGCCGCTCACCAGCGCCTCGGCATCGGCCACGGCGCGGGAGAGGAGCAATTCGGGCCGCTCGGTCAGCCGCGCGAACGGGTCGCGCGACGCCGAAGCGCCCGCCTGGCCGTCATTGGCCATGCCGCTCAGGAATTGCTGCCAGAAGCCGGGCTCGCGCTCCAGCCAGACCACGCCGGCATCCTCGACACTGAGGTTCGCCCGCCGCGCGGCCTCGGCGATGGCGTCTTCCAGCGAGCCGAAGCGATCGACGAGGCCGAGCTGCCGGGCGGTGCCGCCGTCCCAGACGCGGCCCTGCGCGATTTCGTGCACCCGCTGCGCCGGCATCCGGCGCGCCTGCGCGACGAGACCGAGAAAGCGGCGATAGGTGGATTCGACGCCCATCTGGAGGAGACGGTCGACTTCGTCCGAAGGCCCGCGCAGCAGATCGGGCTCGCCCGACAGCGGCGTCGTGCGGACGCCGTCGGCGCCGATGCCGAGCCGCTGCAGCGTGCCTTCGAAGCTCGGCAGCACGCCGAACACGCCGATCGATCCGGTGATGGTGGAAGGCTCGGCGAAGATCTGGTCGCCCGCCGTCGCGATCCAATAGCCGCCGCTCGCCGCGACGTTTCCGAACGAGATGACGACGGGAATGCGCCGGTCGCGGACCGACTGAATGGCGCGGCGGATGCGCTCCGATCCGGTCACCGATCCGCCCGGCGAATCGACCCGCACGACCAAAGCGGCGAGATTGTTGTTCCGAAGACCGCTCTCGATGGTCTGGACGATGGTCTCGGCGCCGGCCGTGTCGCCGACGCCCTCGCCGTCCATGATCGTGCCCGCCACGGTGACGACGCCGATCCGCCCGCGCGCCCGGGTCGGCGGATTGTCGGCGAGAAAGGCGTCGAGCTGAACGGTGCGGAAGCTGCCTGGCACGTCCTCGTCGTCGACGCCGGCCAGTTCAGCGACGCGGCGGCCGAAGGCGGTGCGGTCGCCGAGCTTGTCGACCAGCCGCGCGCGCAGCGCCGCCTGCGCCATGTCGCCCTGGGCAGCGGCCACCTGGTTCACGACCGCCGCCGCATAAGGCCGGATCTGCGCTTGCGGCCGCGCCGCCGAAACGTCGCGCAGCCAATCCTCCCACAGAGCGCCGGCGAGCGCCTGCGCGTTTTCGCGCGCTTCGGGCGACATGTCGGACCGGATGTAGGGCTCGACGGCCGACTTGAATGAGCCGACGCGGTAGACGTTGGCGGTGACGCCGAGCCGCTCGAGCAGGCCGGCATAATAAAGGTTGGAGCCGCCGCGCCCGGTGACCAGGACGGCGCCCAGCGGGTTCAGCCACACTTCGCTCGCATGGGCGGCGAGCTGGTAGGTGTCGTCGCTATAGCCGGTGGCGTAGGCGAGCACCGTCTTGCCGCCGCGCTTCACCCGTTCGATCGCATCGGCGACGTCGCCGATCGCCGTCTGGCCGCCGCCGGCCATGAGGTCGAGGTCGATCGCCACGGCCTTGATGCTGTCGTCGGTTGCAGCGCGGTTCAGCGCATGAATGATGTCGCGGGCGCGGTGCTCGCTGGCGACGCCGCCGCCGCTCAGCAGCTGCGTCGGGCTTTGCTCGCTTTCCTGCTCCACGATGGCGCCGTCGATATCGAGGAGAAGGGCGCCTTCGCTTGCGCTGTCGCTGTGCGGGCTCGCCGAAAGCGCCGCGAAGATGCCGCCGAAAAACAGCAGCATGAAGAGAAGGACCAGCCCGTCCTTGATCCCCACCAGGATCTTCCAGACCTTGCGCGCCATGCCTCAAACCCCTCCGCTTCGATGCCCGAGGGCTAAACCACCCCCCTCGGCCTGTAAATGCCGCCCGCCGTTCCGTTCGGCTTTGCGGCCCGGCCGTTAAAAAGGCGTGGCCCGCGGCCTTGACGGGCGATGAACAGCGCCTAGATGAACGTTGCTGGCACTCACGGGAGGTGAGTGCTAACACAAGGTTCAACCAGGCGGCCGCCACCGAGCACCTCAGATGGGGGGCAGGCGGCCCGCGACAAGTAAGAGGTGACGCGCATGACTTTCCGTCCGCTCCATGATCGGGTGCTCGTGCGCCGCGTCGAGGCCGAAGAAAAAACGGCCGGCGGCATCATCATCCCCGACACGGCCAAGGAAAAGCCCCAGGAGGGCGAAGTCGTCTCCGTCGGCTCCGGCACCCGCGCCGAAGACGGCACGGTGACGGCGCTCGACGTCAAGGCCGGCGACCGCATCCTGTTCGGCAAGTGGTCCGGCACCGAGGTTCGCCTGAACGGCGAAGACCTGCTCATCATGAAGGAAAGCGACATCCTCGGGATCGTCGGCTGACCCTTCCACCTGTGTGCTCCGGCGAAGGCCGGAGCGCTGGACACAACGCTCCGGCCTGCGCCGGAGCACAGACTTTGAGAAGGAACACATAACATGGCAGCGAAAGACGTACGCTTTTCGCGTGACGCCCGTGAGCGGATCCTCCGCGGCGTCGACATCCTCGCCGATGCGGTGAAGGTCACCCTCGGCCCCAAGGGCCGCAACGTCGTCATCGACAAGAGCTTCGGCGCTCCGCGCATCACCAAGGACGGCGTCACCGTCGCCAAGGAGATCGAGCTCAAGGACAAGTTCGAGAACATGGGCGCGCAGATGCTGCGCGAAGTCGCTTCGAAGACGAACGACCTCGCCGGCGACGGCACCACCACCGCCACCGTTCTCGCCCAGGCGATCGTCCGCGAGGGCATGAAGTCGGTCGCGGCCGGCATGAACCCGATGGACCTGAAGCGCGGCATCGACATCGCGGTCAACGCGGTCGTCGCTGACCTCAAGACCCGCTCCAAGCCCGTCTCCGGCTCGAACGAGATCGCACAGGTCGGCATCATCTCGGCCAACGGCGACACCGTCGTCGGCGAGAAGATCGCCGAAGCGATGGAAAAGGTCGGCAAGGAAGGCGTCATCACCGTCGAGGAAGCCAAGGGTCTCGAGTTCGAGCTCGACGTCGTCGAAGGCATGCAGTTCGATCGCGGCTACCTTTCGCCCTACTTCATCACCAATCCGGAAAAGATGCAGGTCGAGCTTTCCGACCCGTACATCCTGATCCACGAGAAGAAGCTCTCCAATCTCCAGGCGATGCTTCCGATCCTCGAGGCCGTGGTGCAGTCGGGCCGTCCGCTCCTGATCATCGCCGAGGACATCGAGGGCGAGGCGCTCGCCACCCTCGTCGTCAACAAGCTGCGC
>DASVQT010000217.1:0-13865 GCA_036388975.1 Allosphingosinicella sp.
CGTCTGCATCCAGCTTCTGAGCGCTCGGTCGGCCACTGCCGCGATCTCCGATGTGAGAGGTTTCACGTTTCGGAGCTAGAACCAGTCACATGCCATTTCGTTTCGCACTGAATTGAGAAATCAGCGCAAAAATGATTTCACTCAAGTTGCGTAGCGCCCTTTCAGCATTTCCCAGGCGGCGCGGAGGCCGAGCGCGTCGCCCCCCTTGGGGCGGCCCGGGCGGGGCTTGGCGGACCAGGCGAACGTGTCCAAATGCGCCCAGGGCGTCGCTTCCGGCACGAACCTTTCCAGAAACAAGGCTGCGGTGACCGCGCCCGCCATGCCGCCTTCTGCGACATTGCCGATGTCGGCGATGTCGGAAGAAAGCATTTCGGAATAATTCTTCCAGAGCGGCATCCGCCACAGCGGATCGCCCGTTGCGGAGCCGGCGGCGAGCAGGGCATCGGCAAGCGCATCGTCGTTACAGAAAAGCGCGGGGAGCTCGGGGCCGAGGGCGACTCGGGCGGCTCCGGTGAGCGTCGCGAAATCGAGGATCAGCTCTGGGTTTTCCTCGCCGGCGCGAGTCAGGGCGTCGCCCAGGATCAGCCGCCCTTCCGCGTCGGTGTTGCCGACTTCAACGGTGAGGCCCTTGCGGCTCTTCAGCACGTCGCCCGGGCGGAAGGCGTCGCCGGCGATCGCATTTTCGGCGGCGGGAACGAGCATGTGGAGCCGAACGGGAAGGCGCAGGGCCATGACGAGGCGTGCCAGAGCGAGGGCGTGGGCAGCGCCCCCCATGTCCTTCTTCATGAGCCGCATGCCGTCGGCCGGCTTGATGTCGAGCCCGCCGGTGTCGAACACCACGCCCTTGCCGACGATCGCGATCCGGGGGTGCCGCCGGTCGCCCCAGAACAGCTCGACGAGGCGCGGTGCCCGCTCAGAGACGGCGGCGCGGCCGACCGCATGCACCATCGGATAACCCGCCTGGAGCTCGGCGCCCTCGGTCATCTTGAGCTCGGCCCCGAACTCCGCGACGAGAACGGACGCCGCCTCGGCGAGATCGCGCGGCCCCATGTCCTGCGCGGGCGTGTTGACGAGGTCGCGAACGAGTGCCGTGGCTTCAGCCAGCGCCACCGTTTCGTCGATTGGCGCCGGCGCGTCGGTGAGGAGCACGCGTGGGCCCTTGGGCGCCTTTTCGGCCTTGTAGCGCGTGAAGCGGTATTGGCCGAGCAGCCAGCCGAGCGCCGCCGCCCCCGGCGAAGCGCCCGCGACCCGGTAAATCCCCTCCGGCAGCGCTTCGGCCGCTTTGGCGAGGCACCAGGGGGTAAGCTCGTCCATTCCCGCAACGCCGAGTGCGGCGGACCACTCGTCGCGCTCGCCGGGGAGAATGGCGACCTGGTTCGGCTCGGCGCGGAAGCCCTGGGCGGCCGCGGCGCTGCGCGTCCGTGCGGGCTGGGCCTTCAGCCAAGCTTCGAAGCCCTTCTTGTCGAGGAGGTGGAGGGCGGTTGCGGGCTGCCCCTTGTCGGGCTGGAGGAGCGCGGAAAGGTCTGTCATGCTGCCGCCCTAGCGAAGGCCGGGAGCGAGGGCGAGAGATGACGTCATGGCTGCGCAGTCTGATCGCGCTCGCCGCGCTGCTGGCGGCGGGCGCCTGCTCGCTCGAGACCGCGATCAACGCCATGTCGACGGAGCAGGACCGGCAGTTCGCGCAGGACGTGGTCGCGAACCTGCGTTCCGGCAACGAGCAGTGGCTCGCGGCGCAGTGGGACGAGAGCGAATGGGCCCGGCGCCGGGGCGACGTGAAGAGGTTCAGCCGCTTGCTCGCCGACGTGCCCGGCCCGCCCCGGCTTGTCGCCTACCGGCTCAACAGCAGCATCGCCGCGGGATCCGGAACGACGCGCAGCCAGGGCTTCGCGCTGGTGACGGAAGGCCCCGGACGGTGGGTCACCACCCGGATGGAGACGGTGGAGAGGAGTGGCGGCCCGCGCCGGATCGTCCGCTGGGACGTGGCCGCGAGCGCGGAGCGGCCGCCGGAACTCGCCATGTTCGAGACCAGCGAAAAGGCGGTGCCGTTTCTCTGGGGACTTGGCGCCCTGGCGCTGGCGGGGCTGGTCGCGACCGTCTGGGGCTATGTGCGCTACCGCCGCCGCAAGCGCGAAACCGCGGCCGGTCGCTAGGCGGCGGCCGGCACGCCGTACAAATCGTGTTCGTCGGCATCCTCGATGAGGACGGGAACGATGTCGCCCTGGGCGAGGTGCGCGGCGTCGCGCAGGAAGACTTCGCCGTCGATCTCGGGCGCGTCGGCATAGGAGCGGCCGGTGGCGCCGCCTTCGCCGTCGGCGACGTCGACGATCACGCTCAAAGTCCGGCCGATCTTCGCCTGCAGCTTGGCGGCGGAGATTGCGGCCGTCTTCTCCATGATGCGGGCGTAGCGTTCTTCCTTCACCGCCTCGGGAACCGGGTTGGGGAGGTGGTTGGCGGCAGCGCCTTCGACGGGCTCGAAGCGGAAGGCGCCGACGCGGTCGAGCTGCGCTTCGTCCAGCCAGTCGAGGAGGTACTGAAAATCCTCCTCGGTCTCGCCGGGAAAGCCGACCACGAAGGAGGAGCGAATGGCGATGTCCGGGCAGATCTCGCGCCAGCGGTGGATCCGCTCCAGCACCTTCGCTTCGTTGGCCGGCCGCCGCATGGCGCGCAGCACGTTGCGGCTGGCATGCTGGAAAGGGATGTCGAGATAGGGGAGGACCAGCCCCTCGGCCATGAGCGGAATGACCTGGTCGACGTGCGGATAAGGGTAGACGTAGTGGAGGCGCACCCAGGCGCCCAACTTGCCGAGCTCGCGGGCGAGGTCGGTCATGTGGGCGCGTACCTCGCCACCCTTCCAGCTCCACGTCCTGTCGCGGATGTCTATGCCATAGGCCGAGGTGTCCTGGCTGATGACCAGAAGCTCCTTCGTGCCCGCCGCGATCAGCTTTTCCGCCTCGCGCAGGATGGCGTCGGGGCGGCGGCTGGCGAGATCGCCGCGCAGGCTAGGGATGATGCAAAAGGCGCAGCGGTGGTTGCAGCCTTCGGAGATCTTCAAATAGCTGTAATGGCGCGGCGTAAGCTTGAGCCCGCCGTCCGGCACGAGGTTCAAAAAGGCGCTGGGCGGCATCGGCGCCGCTTCGTGGACCGCGCCGACGACCTGTTCGTACTGATGCGCGCCGGTGACGGCGAGGACCTGCGGGAAGCGAGCGCGGATCACCTCCGCTTCCTTGCCCATGCAGCCGGTGACGATGACGCGGCCGTTCTCGGCCATGGCCTCCCCGATGGCTTCCAGGCTTTCTTCCTTGGCGCTGTCGAGGAAGCCGCAGGTGTTGACGAGGACGATGTCCGCGCCCGCATAATCGGGCGACATTTCATAGCCGTCGGAGCGGAGCTTGGTCAGGATGCGCTCGGAATCGACGAGGTTCTTCGGACAGCCGAGCGAAACCATGCCGACCTTGGGCGGTGAAGGGAGCTGAAGTGCCATGGGAAGCGCGCCACATAGGGCGAACGGCGCGAAAAAGCTAGGGGCGGGAGGCCGTTAGGCTGAGGCACCAACACCAAGGTGCCAGCAGCCAAAGGTCACACGAAGGTCACACTCACACGGCGTCGCACCCGCGCGCTCCACAACGAAAAAGCCCCAGCCGTTTCCGGCCGGGGCTTTGGGAGATCAGCGGGGGGGGGGGGAGCTGATCTCCATGGGGGGATGCAGCAATAACGAGGGACCCCCAAAGCGGTTCCCGAACTTTTTTCGCGATGCGCATTTTTTTTGGAGAACGATCTCGGAGCGGGGCTCTTCCCCAAACAAACGAAACGCCCCGGTCGCGCCGGAGCGTTTCGCCGAGAGTCTGCGCAAAGGCGACCCTCTCCCGTCCCCCGCCGATTCTCTTAGCCTAAATCAGGTGCTTGGGCAAAAGGGAAAGCGGCTGTGCCCATCGGCTTGCCGCATAACGCGCGCTGCGGCAAAGGCGCGGCATGGCGGACGACGTCAAATATTCGAAGCGGCTTTCGCTATGGCTCCGCCACAAGCCGGCAGCCGCCGGGCTCCGGCTCGACGAGTCTGGCTGGGCCGAGACTGCGCAGGTGCTGACGGCGCTCGATCGGGCGGGGCTGGGCGGCGGCGAGGCGCGGCTGCACCGGGTGATCCGCGAAAACGACAAGCAGCGCTTCGAGCTGTCGGAAGACGGACGCCGCATCCGCGCGCGCCAAGGCCATTCGGTGGACGTGGCGCTCGACTGGCCCGAGGCTGCGCCGCCGGAATATCTGTTCCACGGCACGGTGGCAAAGGCGCTCGACGCGATCCGCGCCGGAGGGCTGAAGCCGATGGCGCGGCACCACGTCCACCTCTCGCCCGACGAGGAAACGGCGCGCAAGGTCGGCTCCCGCCGCGGCGCGCCGGTGATCCTCACGGTGAGGGCAGGCGCGATGGCGGCGGAGGGCCGCGCTTTCTACCTGACGGCGAACGGCGTGTGGCTGACCGACGCAGTGCCGCCCGAGTTCATCCTCGGCCTTTGAGCGCGGCAAGAGCGAGCGCCGCCCAGCCGAGGATCATGAGCAAGCCGCCGATCGGCGTGACCGCGCCGAGCGCGCGCAGGCCGGTCAGCGCCATCAGGTAGAGCGAGCCCGCGAAGAAGAGGATGCCGAGGGCGAACAGCCAGGCGGCAGCCCGTGCCCGAAGCGGCGAGAGGCCGAGCGCTACCAAAGCCAGCGCATGCCACATCTGATATTGGACCGCCGTCTGCCACCAGCCGAGTTCGGCCGGGCCGAGCGTGGCTTTCAGGCCATGGGCGCCGAATGCGCCGAGCGCGACGCCCAGACCGGCGAGAATGGCGCCGGCCGCGAGAACTGTGCCATCGGCTTTTTGTGTTTCACTCATGCGGCCGCCATAAGGTCCGGGCATGCCGGCCGGCAACGCGGGCGGCGGGAGTATATCGAATGAACGGAAGACTGTTGGTCGCGGCGATGCTGCTCGGGTCCGGCAGCGCGGGAGCGCAGGCGCCCGTCCGCGCGCCGGTTGTCCCAAGCGGCGGCGACGCCGAGAACAATCGCCGTCTCGCGGCGCTTGGTCTCACGCCGTTTGAGCGGCACCGCGAGATCATACGCTATACGTACACCGCGCCTGAAGCGGCCGGCGGGCCGGCGGCGGGCCTGAGGACGGTCGTCGTTCAGCTCGTTCCCGGCCCGGATCTTCGGGACGCCGCCCTGACCCTGGCGGTCGGCCGGACGCCGGCGCGCGGACAGATGCAGGTCGTCTCGCGACGCACCGAGACGATCAGCCTGCACGAATATCGCAGCCTCAGAACGCAGATCGTCCGCTATGCGACGGACCTCGACATGCGGGAACAGGAGGTGGCGCCGGACGCCGCCCGCTGCTCCGGCGGGCCTTCGGCGCGGCTCGACATGAAGCTCGGCGGCGAAAGCCGGATGGTGCTGACCCGGACGGGCGGCTGCAATGCCGAAGCGGCGGCCTATGATGCCGGCGACTTCCTGCTGGTCGCGGCCGAGCGGATCCTCGGCGCGCCGATCGAGGATGCCCGTCCGCCGAGATGAACCGGCGTGCCCGCGCGCGCGAAGGGGAGGAGCGCCTTCCGGCACCCCTCCCGCCCGCGTCGCGCGCGTTTCCCGATCAGCGAAGGTCGTTCGAGCGGCGGTTGATCGTCCAATGGCTGACCCGGCAGACGTTGACGTTCATGCGGTCGATGTTCTGGCCGTTGGCGAGCGTCACGCGCAGGTCGTACATGCAGTCGCCCGTGCCGCTGTCGAAGTCCACGACCGCGGTGTCGCCGTGGCCGAGCGTGCGGTCCGGGATGCGGTCCGCGCCGAAGCTGGCGGCGGCGACCGGCGAGCCGCGGACGTACATCACGGTCTGGCCCGAGCGGTTGTCGATCAGGACGCGGCGGTCGAAGCCGTCGCCGGCCTGGGCAAAGGTCGGGCTCGCGGAGGCGAGCGTCGCGACGGCGGCGAGAGCGAAGGCGCTGCGGGACAAGGCGGTGATGCGGATCATGATGGGTCTCCCTCTATTCTGCTGGCGGCGAGGCGTTGTGCCCCGCTGCCGATGACCCGCTTGTCGCAGTTCGTTTCGGCCGAGTAATTCCCGCTTGTGTCGGAACGGGCGCCCGACAGATGCCGGTCGGAGCGTTACCGACAAGTGTCGGGTGTCCTCCGGGGCGATGCGGGCTAAGGAAGTGGGAATGAACGCAGATTCACTCGATATCCTGCTGCTCGAAGACCAGGCGCTGGTCCGCGCCGGCATGCGCGAGCTTATCCAGATCACCGAACCGCGCGCCCGGATCGCCGAAGCGTCGAGCTACGAGCAGGCGGTGGCGCGGGTGGAGGCCGAGCGGTTCGACATCGCCTTTCTCGACATCGACCTGAAGCACGGCCGCTCGGGCCTCGATTTCCTGCGCTGGCTGCGCGCGCGCGAGGTCGACACGCGCGCGATCATGCTTTCGGGCCGCTCCGAAAAGGAGCTGGTGATGGAATGCCTGCAGGAAGGCGCGTCCGGCTACATCTTGAAGGACATGGACGAGGAAGGCCTCTTCCGCCGCGCCCTCGACACCGTGTTCCAGGGCAGCATCTTCCTTCCCGCCAACGTCATCGGGCGGGGCGGCTTCACGCCGGCCGCCGCCGCGCCCGCGCCCGCGCCGGTCACCGCCGAGTCGCTGGGGATCGGGGGGCGCTCGCTGGAAGTGCTTTACTATGTCTGCCAGGGCCTGCCGAACAAATCGATCGCCCGGCACATGGGGATCGAGGAAGGCACGGTGCGCAAGGATTACCTCCCGCGGCTGTTCCGCCTGTTCAAGGTGGCGCGGCGGACGGAGCTCCTGATCGAAGTGTCGCGCCGCGGCATCGTCATTCCAGCACCGCCGCCGGCAAGGGCGGCGCAAGGGCGCTGATCTCCGCGAGGAGCGCTTCCGGCGCGACCGGCTTGCGCAGCACGCGCCCCGAGCCCAGCCATTTGCCCCGATCGATCGGGCCCATTTCTCCCGTCACGATAAGGAGGGGCAGCGGCGTCTCGAACGCCGCCGTGGCCGCCTTCACGATGTCGCGTGCCGTTCGCCCGGCGGGCAGGCGATAGTCGGTAATGAGGAGATCGGGGGTGCGCTCCAGCGCGGGCAGCGCGGCGGCGAATTCGGCGAAACTGGCATAGGCTTCGTAGAGAATGCCGTTCGCTTCCAGGAGAGCGGCCGTCGCCTTGCGGACGAGGGCGTCGTCCTCGACGTAAAGGACGTAGGTGCCGGACAGGTCCGGGGCCGGCGCGGCCGCGGCGAGCGGCGAAGCGGCGCGCGCATCGGCCGGCGGGTCGAGGCGCGGCACTTCCAGCGAGAAGCGCGTGCCCTTGCCGAGCCGGGAGCGCATGTCGATGCGGTGCTCGGCGAGGAGCGGCACGATGGCCTGGACGATGGACAGGCCGAGGCCCACGCCCTTTTCGCGGTCGCGCTCCGGATTGCGGAGCTGGACGAACGGCTGAAAGACCTTGGGCCAGTCCTTTTCCGCAATGCCGAGCCCGTTGTCGACGACGTCGAGGCGCACCCGGTTGGCGAGGGCGACGATGCCGATCACGACGGCGCGCCGCGGCTTGGCGGGATCGCTATACTTGATCGCGTTGGAGACGAGATTGCCGATCACGCGGGCGAGGAGGTGCCGGTCGCTGCGGGTCCAGACCGGGCCCGTGTCCGAACGCCGGATGCGGATTTCGACGCCGCGCTCCTCGGCGAAGCCGCGGCACGGCGCGATCGCTTCCTCCACCAGTGCCGCCAGATCGAAGATGCTGTAATCGGCGGAAACGAAACCGGTCTCCAGCCGCGAAATCTCGAGAACGGCGTTCAAGGTGCTCCGCGTCGCGCGCGAAGCATCGTCGGCGAGACCGAGGAGCTCTGCGGATTTATCGGCGTCACCCTGTGCCAAAGCGTGGCGGGAGGCGGCGAGCAAAGTGGTGAGCGCCTGCATCGGCTGGCGGAGGTCGTGGGCGGCATCTGCGAGGAATTTGGACTTGGCGACGTTCTGGCGTTCGGCCAGCGCGCGCAGTTCGTCCTTTGCCTTCACCAAAGCCGCCGTCTTGGCTTGGGTGTCGCGCTCCGATGCCCGAAGCGCCTCGTTCAGCGCCTCGAGCTCCCGCTCCCGCGAAAACACCTCCCGTGCCGCCCGCTCGCGCTCGACGGCGATGGCGCAGCCGATCGCGGCGAAGGAGACGAGATAGAGGATGGAGGCGAGGAAATAATAGTTCCACGAGCGGAACAGGACATAATCGAACGTCTTGTCGGCGCCCGGATTCCACTCGAGGATTTGCGCAAAGGGCAGGATGGCGAAGCTCGCCGCGATCGAGAAAGCCGCCAGCGCGTAGAGGGTGCGGGAGCGGGTGCCGAACAGGCCGAACATGAACATCATGATCAGCGGCAGGCAGATGAAATAGAATTGGTAATTGTAGGGAAAGGGTGTGTCCGCGACCATGAACAAGGCGAGGACGTAGAGGCCGGACATGCAGAGCGAGAGCGCCAGGTTGACTCGCGCGATGCCGATGCTGCGCCGGACGAGGGCGGCGAAGGAAACGCCGATCAGCGCCGCGCCGCCGAGCCGAAGCGCGAAGATGGCGGGAAGGAAGACCCGCATCTCCTTGTTGCGGTAGCTGTGGAAGATGTCCCAGCCGAAATAAGCGATCCAGACGAACAGGACGAGGACCAGGGCGGCGCGCCGGGCCGCGGCGGAGCGTTCGGCCTGGTCGGCCTGGAAGGCGGCTTCGATCCCGGTCGGGAAGCGTGCCGGAGGGCGGAACAGGTCGGGCACGAGGCTGCGCCCGCGCGGCGCCTTGGCGCGCGCGGCTTCATCCAGCAATGGCGGCAGCGCAGTCGCCACGATCCGTCCCCCAACGTCGCCTGCCCGTGTAGCCGAGGCGGGGCTCCGGCAAAAGCCACCGGATTGGGGCCACACGATCTAGGCGGCGGCTTGCGGGCCGCGAGGCGCGGTGCGACAAGAAGGCCATGAGGATGTTCATCGCCGCGCTGGCGGGCTTCGCCGCGCTCACCGGCTGCGCCGCGGGGGTTGCCGGGCCCGCGGTCGTGGCGACCTTCGAGAACCCCGTGCTGGCGCAGGACTTTCCCGATCCCGCGGTGCTGCGGGCGGCGGACGGCTATTATTATGCCTATGCGACCCAGACGACGACGCTTGCCGGGCAGTCGGTCAACATCCAGGTCGCCCGCTCGCGCGATCTCGCCGCCTGGGAGCATCTCGGCGACGCGCTTCCCGCCAAGCCCGGCTGGGCGTCGCGCACCCAGGACTTCTGGGCGCCGCATGTCGCGGAGCATGATGGCCGGTACATCATGTACTACTCGGCGAGGCCCGACGCCGCGCTGACCGACCAGGCGCAGGGGCTCTGCCTCGCGGTCGCGACGGCGGCGCGGCCGGAAGGGCCGTTCACCGACATGGGCCGGCCGCTCCAGTGCGGGCCTGGCTTCGTCAACATCGATCCCTTTTCCTACGACGATCCGGAGACCGGCCGCCGGCTGCTCTACTGGGGTTCGGGTTTCGGGCCGATCAAGGTGCAGGAACTGGCCGCGGACCGGATGTCGTTCGCGCCAGCAAGCCGGCCGACGGACCTGATCGCGGTCGATGCGACGGACGACCCGGCCAATTACCGGCGCCTCGTCGAAGGCGCGTGGATCACGCGGCACGGCGGCTATTATTACATGTTCTTCTCGGGCGACAATTGCTGCGGCCCTGGCATCCATTATGCCGCCCTGGTGGCGCGCTCGCGCAGCGCGACGGGGCCGTTCGAGGTCATGCCGGAGCGGCGGGGCGTGATCCTGGAGCGCAATGCGCGCTGGATCGGACCCGGGCACAACAGCGTGGTGCGGGACGCTGCAGGAACCGACTGGATCGTCTACCATGCGGTCGATGCACGGCAGACGCGGACCCGGCCCACGGACGACGTGAATACGCGCCGGGTGATGCTGATCGACCGGCTCGTCTGGGAGAATGGCTGGCCGCGAGTCGCCGGTCCGAGCGAGGGGCCGCAGCGGGCGCCTGTGGTTCGGCGGCCATAGACGCTGCGGAGCGCTGCAATCCGGGCTTCGACAGGCTCAGCCCTGGCGGCTCGTTATGATCCCCGAAAGGCGAGGCGGCACATCCAACACGCTGCGATCCCAACACACCGCCAGCCCTGAGCCTGTCGAAGGGCGGGTTGCAGCGTGGAGAGCCCGCTCTCGGCCTTCCACCTCTGCCCGATTCGGTACGGCGCCGGAACCGTTTCCCTTGCCGCCGCTTTACCTTGGGTCCACCTTACCCTAGTGGGCCCTCCGGCCCGCGACCTGGGCGCGGCGGAGGCGCTGGTTTCGAGTGACGGTGCAAGAGCAATCGGATGACTCGCCTGCCGCCGGGACTTCGCCCGACGTCCGCGACGGGCAGGACGCGCACAATTACACGCATCCGCACAATCAGGCGGGGCTGCTGAAGCTCACCGTCGGCGCGATCGGCATCGTGTTCGGCGACATCGGCACGTCGCCGCTTTACGCCTTTCGCGAGACGTTCGGCGGCCACCATCCGATCCCCGTCGACCGCCTCCACGTGCTGGGCGTGCTCAGCCTCATCTTCTGGTCGATGATGATCGTGGTGACCTTGAAATACGTCACCATCCTGATGCGCGCGGACAATAAGGGGGAGGGCGGTTCGCTCGCCCTGCTGGCGCTGATCTCGCGCAAGACCGAAGGGGCGCGCTGGGGAGCGGGCATCGTCCTGCTCGGCGTCTTCGCCTGCGCGCTCTTCTACGGCGACTCGATGATCACGCCGGCCGTGTCGGTGCTTTCGGCCGTCGAGGGGCTGGTGGTCGTCGAACGGAGCCTCGCGCCCTTCGTGGTACCGATCGCGGTCGGCATCCTCATCGGCCTGTTCATGATCCAGCGGCGCGGCACCGCCGCCGTCGGCGCCTTGTTCGGGCCGGTGATCGTCATCTATTTCCTGACGCTCGCCGTGCTCGGCATCGGCAGCATCGTTCGCGATCCCTCGATCATCGCGGCGCTGAACCCGCTCTATGCGGTCTATTTCTTCATCGACGGGCCGTGGCTCGCCTTCGTGTCGCTGGGTTCGGTCGTCCTCGCCGTCACCGGCGCGGAAGCGCTTTACGCGGACATGGGCCATTTCGGGCGCAAGCCGATCAAGGTCGGCTGGATCTACTTCGTGCTGCCGGCGATCATGATCAACTATCTGGGGCAGGGCGCGCTGCTCCTCGCCAATCCGGACATCATGGTCCCGGTCGCCTCCGCCGCCGGCGGCGAGGCCGCGCCCGGCAGCACCTTCTTCCTGCTCGCGCCCGACTGGTTCCGCCTTCCTCTGGTCCTGATCGCCACCGCGGCGACGGTGATCGCATCGCAGGCCGTCATTTCCGGCGCCTTCTCGGTGACCCAGCAGGCCATCCACCTCGGCTTCATTCCGCGCCTCCGGATCCTGCACACCAGCGCGTCGGCCTACAGCCAGATCTACATTCCGACGATCAATTGGGCTCTCATGATCATGGTGATCGTGCTGGTCGTCGTCTTCCGGACGTCCAGCAACCTTACCGCGGCCTATGGCATCGCGGTCACCGGCGCGATGTTCATCGACACCTGCCTCCTCGCCGTCGTGCTCTTCTCGCTGTGGCGCTGGAACAAGTTCCTGGCGTGGGGGCTGCTCGGCCTCTTCTTCGTCGTCGACGCGGCCTATTTCGCGGCAAACCTCCTGAAGGTCCCCGACGGCGGCTGGTTCCCGCTGCTCATCGGCGTCATCGCGTTTACCCTGCTCACCACCTGGGCGACGGGGCGCAAGCTCCTCAAGAAGCAGCTCAAGGAAGGCGAGATCCCGCTTGATCTCTTCATCCGCTCCGCGACCAAGTCCGCCATCCGCGTGCCCGGCACGGCCGTCTTCATGACGAGCCAGTCGGACGGCGTGCCGCATGCGCTGCTCCACAATCTGAAGCACAACAAGGTGCTGCACGAGCGCTGCATCTTTCTGACCGTGGACATTCAGGACGTGCCGACCGTGGATCCCGAGAAACGCTGCCGCGTGCAGGATCTCGGCTCCGGCTTCTACCGGATCATCCTCAAGTTCGGCTTCATGGAAGAAATGCACGTTCCCGACGCGCTCGAGAGCGTGAGCAATTGCGGCTTCCCGTTCCGGATGATGGACACGAGCTTCTTCCTTTCGCGCCAGACGCTGCTCGCGTCCGACATGCGCGGCATGGCGGTGTGGCGCGAAAAGCTCTTCGCCTGGATGATGCGCAACGCCGAATCGCCGATGGAATTCTTCTCGCTGCCGATCAACCGAGTGGTCGAGGTCGGGAGCCAGGTGCGTATTTGACCAACCCGTGCTCCGGCGGAGGCCGAAGCTGGTCGGCTTGGCCGGCAACTTCGACGCAGGGCTCCGGCCTGCGCCGGAGCACCGTTAGCCTGCGCCGGGACGCGCGACGCAAGAACCGGTCAGCTGTGCTCCGGCGAAGGCCGGAGCGCTGGTCGTGTTAGCCGGAGCTTTTGACACAAGGCTCCGGCCTTCGCCGGAGCACAGGTCGTTTCGCTCCTCGCATTGACGTGTTGCGCTAGATCCGCGCCGCGGGATCGGCGCCGAAGCCGCCTTCGCGTTCGATGGTGGGGAGGATTTCCACGATGACGTCGCCGGGCATGAGCGAGGAGGCTTCCGGCTCCCAGAAGCCGAAGGGCACGCCGTCGCGGTAGAAGCGCAGGCCGAGGCCGCGCGACAAAGCGGAAAGGGGCTTGCCGCATTCGTCGTCGCGCACCGGCCGCTCGGCGAGCTGGACCCGGCCGGTGGAGGAGGCGAGATCGGCGAGATAGTCGGAAATGTGCGGCCCGTCCGTGGAGCTGGCGAGGAGCAGGCCGGCGAAGCTCACCGGGTTGATCACGGTGCTCGCGCCGGCCTGGCGGGCGAGAAGCTCGTTATCCTCGTTCTTGACCGCGACGCTGATCGGCAGGTCGCGGACGAGGTGGCGGGCGGTCAAGGTGATCAGGATGGAGGTGTCGTCGCGGCCTGCGGTGACGATCATCGCCGCGGCTTCGGCGATGCGCACTTCGGTCAGCGTCTTGTCGCGGGTGGCGTCCGCTTCGAGGATCAGGCAGCCGAGCGACTGCGGGCGGATCAGCGCCTCCTCGTCGCAATCGATGACGACGATTCTTCCCGCCGGCGTGCCGCGCGCGATGAGTTCGTCGATCGCCTCCGATCCGCTGGTGCCGCTGCCTGCCACGATCACGTGGCCGCACAATGTCCGTTGAAGCCGTTCCATACGCCATTTGTCCCAGGTGCGCCTCAACACGAACGTGTAGGCGGTGCCGACGAAGATGAGGACGAAGAAGATCCGGATCGGGGTGACCACGAGCGCGTCGAAGAGGCGCGTATGGTCGCCGACCGGCACGATGTCGCCATAGCCCGTCGTCGTGATGCTGATCATCGTGAAATAGATGACGTCGACGAAGCTGACATGTCCGTCATAAGCGTCGCGAAGCCCGTCGCGCTCGAACCAGTGGAGGGCGACGACGAGGAAGAGCAGGCCGAAGACGAAGCCCAGCCGCCAAGCGATCTGCGCCCAGATGGGGAGCGGGCTCTTGCGGCGCAGGAGCAGGGTATCGGGATCGCGGCGCTGAGGGTTCATTGGCCGTAGAGCCCGGCCAAGCGGGCGAGCGATGGGTCGTGGGTGAGATCGAGATGGAGCGGCGTCACCGACACGTAGCCGTCGGCGATCGCCTCGAGATCGGTCTGGTGACCGGGCGTTTCGATCATCGGGCCGAGGCCGAACCAGTAATAATCGTAGCCGCGCGGGTCCGTGCGCCTGTCGATCTTGAGGCGCCCATAGTCGCGCAGGCCCTGGCGGACGACACGGACGCCGCGCACCGCCTCGG
>DASVQT010000218.1:0-21989 GCA_036388975.1 Allosphingosinicella sp.
ATCCTCCCCAGCACGGCGCCGGGCACGGCCGCCGCATCGGTCTGGAGAAGGATTTCGCGGAGCACCCCGGCGGCGGGTGCCGGCACTTCGACAGCGACCTTATCCGTCTCCAGCTCGACGAGGGGGTCGTTGACCTCCACCCGGTCGCCGATCTGCTTCAGCCAGGCGCGGACGACCGCCTGTGTGCCCTCCTGCTCGACGGGAACGATCACGTCGATCATTCTCAGAACCCCACCAATTCTTCGATCTTGTGGCGGATGCGGTCGACGCTCGGCACGGCCCAGTTGAGCAGCACCGGATTATGGGGGCTGGGAATGTCCGGCATGGTTACGCGCGCGACGGGGGCGTCGAGATCGAGAAAGGCTTCGTCGGCGACGATGGCGGCGATTTCGGCGCCGAAGCCGCCCGTTCTCAGATCCTCGTGGACGATCAGGCAGCGCCGCGTGCGGCGCACGGACGCGAGCACCGTTTCCTTGTCGAACGGCACCAGGGTGCGAAGATCGATCACGTCGGCGCTGACGTCCTTGGCCGCTTCCTCGCAGCGCGGCACCATGGCGCCCCAAGTGACGATGGTGATGTCGTCCCCCTGCCGAGTGAGCTTGGCGCGGCCGAACGGCAGGACGTAATCGTCGCCGGGATAGGGGCGGCGCGCCCAGGCGTCGTCGAGCATGGCGCGATGTTCGAAGAAGACGACGGGATCGTTGCCGCGAAGCGCGGTGCGGAGCAGGCCGACCGCGTCCTCGGCATTGGACGGCACGGCGACCATCCAGCCCGGATTGTGGACGAAAGCGACCTCGTTGGTCTGGCTGTGCCACGGATCGCCGCACTTGAAGAAGCCGCCGGGGATTCGAAGCACCATCGGCGCGGCGAAGCGGTTGTTGGTGCGCCAGCGCATGGTGCCGCAATCGTTGATCTGCTCGGTCGCCGGCTCGGCATATTTGCGGAACTGGATTTCCGGCACCGGCATCAGCCCGGCGATCGCCATGCCCACCGCGCGGCCGATAATGCCTTCCTCGTTCAAGCTGGTGTCGAAGACGCGCTGCTCGCCATACTTCTCCTGGAGACCGAGCGTCACCGCATGGACGCCGCCCTTGGGTCCCACATCCTCGCCGAAGACGACGACGCGCCTGTTCAATTCCAGTTCGCGATCCAGCGTGCGGCGAATGGCCGTCACCATGTTGATGCGCTGGCCTTCGGGCTTGGGCTCCTCGTGCGAGGAGGGCGCGCGATAGCCCTTGGTCCACTGGCCGCCGCGGGCCTGCATCTCGCCTTCGTAGAAGACATGGTCGAGCACCTGCTCGGGCTGCGAAACGCCGCGCGCCTCCGCCTCGGCGCGGGCGGCTTCCACCGCGGCCTGAGCCTCGGCCTCGATCCCGTCCCATTCCTCTTCGGACAGGACGGCGCCGACCAGGAACGCCTTGAGCTTCGGCAAGGGATCGCGAGTCCATTCCTCGCGGACGAACTCGTCCGTTTTGTAGGTCTGCGTGTCCTGGAAGCTGTGGCCCTGGAGGCGCGGCACCGTGAGGCGCAGCAGCGCCGGGCCGGCGCCGGAGCGCACATAAGCCGTCGCTTCGGCGATCAGCCGCGCCGCTTCGGCGGGATCGGTGCCGTCGCCGGAAAAGATGGCGAGGTTTTTGAAGCTGGCGAGGTTCTCGGCGATGTTGCCGCCCGGCGTCTGGAAGGAGGACGGCACGGAGATGCCGAAGCCGTTATCCTCGACGTAGAAGAGCATGGGCAGCTTCTGAGTCGTGGCGATGGTGAGGCTCGCCCAGAAGCCGCCGGTCGCGCAGGAGGCGTCGCCGCCGAGCACCACCGCCATCGCCTCGTCCCAGCCGCGGTCGCCGAGCACGGTCCGGTTGTAGGCGATGGCCTGCGCCCAGCCGGCCGTGGGCGTATATTGCGCGCCGACGCCGCCGGACATCGGCAGAGCCGGGCAGCCCTGCGGGTTCGGATAGTTGAAGACAACGCCGATATCGCGTCCGTCGGAATAGCCGCCCTCGCGGCCCATGCCGGAGCCCAGCGCATCCTCCAGCGGCACGCCGAGGGCCAGCAGGAGCGGCCGCGAGCGATAATAGCCGCAGGCGGCGTCGTGGCGGTGCGTCAGGCGGGTGCCGAGCATGACCTGCGCCATGTCGTGGCCGCGGGCGGAGAATTGGTAGAGCACCTTCTTCTCGGGGACGAGCTTCTCCTCCTCGAGCTTGTCCATCGCGCGGCTGACCTGGACGAGATAGGCGATGCGCCTCCAGTCGAAGGCCGGATCCGGTGCGGTGTCCGCCGCGCTCGCCGCCTCGGCCTGCATCTCAGCCATCCATCTTCTCCACCACAGCCTCGGCAAAGACGTCGACATTGTCGTCCGACAATCCGACGACGTTGAACCGGCCCGAATTGGCGAGGTAGATGCCCCGCTCCTCACGCAGCTCCAGCACCGCCGCTTCGCTGAGCGGCAGCATCGAGAACATGCCGTTCTGTTCGCCGATATAGGACAAGCGCGGATCGAAGGCGGCGAGACGCGCGCGCAGGGAGCGGATGCGCGCGCACATTTCGCCGAGTTCCGCGCGCCAGTCGGCGGCGAGCTCCGGATCGTCGAGCACGATGCGGGCGACGGCGGCGCCGTGATCGGGCGGCATCGACCACATGGTCCGGGAAAGTGTGAGGAGATTGCCGAGGATCACTTCGGCATTGGCCGCGCTCGTTCCCTTGACGAAGAGATTGCCGGTCCGCTCCCGGTACACGCCGAAATTCTTGTCGCAGCTTTGCGCCACCAGCGCCATCTCCGCCGCTTCGACGACGAGCCGAGTCCCCGCCGCATCGGCTTCGAGGCCGTTGCCGAGGCCCTGATAGGCGAGGTCGACGAACGGGATCAGGCCCTTGCGCGCGACCAGCTCGGCGACCGCCGCCCATTGGTCCGGCGCGAGGTCCGCGCCGGTGGGATTGTGGCAGCAGCCGTGAAGCAGCACGAGATCGCCCGCATCCGCGCCTTCCAGCGCATCCATCATCTCGTCGAAGCGGATGAGGCGGCTTTCGCGGTCGTAATAAGGATGCGCCTCCATGTGGACGCCCGAACATTCGATCAGCGGGCCGTGATTGGGCCAGGTCGGCTGGCCGACGAAGATCCGCGCCTTGGGGTTCGCCTTGGACACGAGATCGGCGCCGAGGCGAAGCGCGCCGCAGCCGCCGGGCGTCTGCACGCCCGCGATGCGCTCATCCGCCGCGCCGGCTTCGCCGAAGACGATCGGCTTGATGAGTTCGGTGAAGCGGATGTCGCCGCGGGAGCCGAGATAGGCCTTGGTGTCCTGCGTTTCCCACAGGATGCGCTCAGCGGCCTTTACGGCGCGCAGGATCGGCGTGCCGCCGGCCGGATCGCGGTAGACGCCGACGCCGACATCGATCTTGTCGGCCCGCGGATCGGCGTCGCAGAGCGCGATCAAATTGAGGAGCGAATCCGCTTTCTGTTCCTCGAGCCGTTCGAAGAGCTTCGTCCCGCCGGAAGAGAAAGAATCCGCCAAACAATCCTCCTGTGCGCAAGCCGCAGCACGAGCCGTAGCTTCGGCCTATGGGTAGCGCAACGGCGCACCGAACGCTCATCAGAATCGCCGGCCAATGCGGTGGATTTGAAACGCAGCATCATCTATTCGGCGCAAGATGAAAGAAGATCATCACCTGGACGCGATCGACCGCAAGATCGTTCGGGAGCTGCAGCGCGACGCGAGCCTCAGCCATGCGGCGCTGGCCGAGCGGGTCGGCGCTTCGGCGGCCTCCGTCTGGCGCCGCGTCCGCAGCCTCGAGGCGGACGGCGTGCTGGGCAAAAGCGTGCGCCTCGCCAGCGCCGAGCGGCTGGGCCGCGCCGTCAACGTTCTCTGCCAGGTCAGGATGACCCGCCAGTCGGTCGAGGCGCGCTCCGATTTCGAGGAGTTCATCGCGACGCGCGAAGAGATCGTCGAATGCTACGCCATGTCCGGAGAATGGGATTATCTGCTGCGCATTGCGGTCCGCGACGTGGCGGATTACGACCGGTTCGTCATGCGCGGCGTGCTCGCCCATCCCAGCGTCGCGAGCGCCGCAAGCAATTTCGCGCTGAGGCAGGTCAAGTATACGACGGAGATACCCGTTTGAGGGTGGGAGCCTGCAATCCGGGCTTCGACAGGCTCAGCCTTGGCGGGAGAGAGTGTTCGGGAACCGTCAAAACCGCCAGCCCTGAGCCTGTCGAAGGGCGGGTTGCAGCGCACAGCGTGCCGTAAAACAGTCGGGGCCGGCCTCCCGAGGGAAGCCGGCCCCGCCCTCGATACGCGACTCGAGGGGCAGTCCGGGACCGGCGAACCGGCCGTCCTGCAACTCCATCTCTGCCCGGAAAAGGTTTACGAACTGCTAAGGAGCACGGTTAATGTACTGACCCGGCACAGTTTCGGCGCCGTTCCCAATGCACAGATTGTGTCGCGGAAAGCCGAGCCTCGGCGGCGGCGCAAAAAAAGAGGCGGAAACGAACGAGTCGCTCCCGCCCCCCCGGTCGCGTACCGTGTTTCTACCTAAGGGGCACCGGTTAGGATTTGGTTAGCGCCGCTCAGCCGCCGTCGCCGACGCCGGCATGGCCCGCGCCGTCGGGCCGGTTCTCCATCTCCGCCGCCGCTTCGCGCGCCGCATCCTCGATCGTGTCGCCGCTGCCGGGCGGCTCCGTTTCCGGCTTCTTCTCCTGGTCCATGCCGCCTTCAACGCCCGAAGCGGCCTTGGGGATGCGGCACAGATCGACCCAGCCGGACGAAACCAAAGCCGCGAGCCGCTCCGGCGATACTTCGACGGACGAGGTCAGCGACCCCGCCGCCGGATAGACGATCGCGAAATCCCGCAGGCTCACGTCGCAATAGACGGGCAGCGGCGTCGCTAGGCCGAAGGGGCAGACGCCGCCGACGGGGTGGCCGGTCAGGGCCAGCGTTTCCTCGGGCCCGAGCATGCGCGGCCGTGCGCCGAACCGGTCCTTGCACTTGCGGTTGTCGAGCCGGGCATCGCCGCGCGTGACGAGAAGAAAGGTGAGATCGCCTGCCCGCACGGCCAGCGTCTTGGCGATCCGCGCGGGCTCCACGCCGAGCGCCCGGGCGGCAAGCTCCACCGTGGCGGTGCTTTCGGCCACTTCGATAATCGGGAGATCGGGCGCGCGGGCGGCGAGATCGGCGCGGACGCTTTCAAGGCTCATCGCGTCAGGCGCCGATCAGGTGAAGCGCGACCGTGCGGCGATGCGGCGCGCGGCGATGCTCGAAGAGATAAATGCCCTGCCAGGTACCGAGCGCGAGCCGCCCGCCCGCGAGCGGGATCGAGAGCTGCACCTGAGTCAGCGCGGCGCGGATGTGGGCCGGCATGTCGTCCGGCCCTTCCTCATTATGCGTGTAGAGCCGCGGATCCTCGGGCGCGATCCGGGCGAAGAAGCGCTCCAGATCGGCCCGGGCGGCGGGCGCGGCATTCTCCTGGACGAGGAGCGAGGCCGAGGTGTGGCGGCAGAAGAGGGTGAGCAGCCCCTCCTCCATTCCCTGCGCCGAAACCCAGCGCACCGCCTCGCTCGTGATCTCGACGAGCCCCTGCCCGCGCGTCGCGATCTCGATCGTGGTGGAGGCCTGCCGCATGCGGCCGCTCAGCGCGGCGCCATGCGGATGGCGCCGTCGAGGCGGACATATTCCCCGTTGAGGTACGGGTTCTCCGCCATGAAGATGGCGAGGCGCGCATATTCCTCAGCCCGGCCGAGGCGCTTGGGAAAGGGTACCTGGGCGCCGAGCGCGTCCTTCACGTTCTGCGGCATCATCGCCACCATCGGCGTCTCGAACACGCCCGGAAGGATGGTGTTGACGCGAATCCCCTCGCCCATCAGGTCGCGGGCGATCGGAAGCGCCATGCCGAGCACGCCCGCCTTGGACGCGCTGTAGGCGGCCTGGCCGATCTGCCCGTCCTGCGCCGCAACGGACGCGGTGTTGACGATGAGGCCGCGCTCGCCGTCTTCGAGCGGCTCCAGCGAGGTCATTCCGAAGGCGGACTGGGCGAGCACCCGGAAGGTGCCGATCAGGTTGATCTGAATGGCGAGTTCGAACTGGTGAATGGGGTAAGGCTTGGGCTCGCCCGTCGCCTTGTCGCGTCCGACCGTCTTGGCGGCGTTGGCGACGCCCGCGCAATTAACGCAGATCCGCTCCTGCCCATGCGCTTCCCGAGCCCTGGCGAAGCCTGCGGCGACCGCTTCGTCGCTGGTGACGTCGACCTGGGCGAACACGCCGCCGATTTCGGCCGCGACACGCTCGCCTTTGTCGGCATCGCGATCGAACACGGCTACCTTGACGCCGCGGGCGGCGAGCGCGCGGGCGGTCGCTTCGCCGAGGCCGGAGGCGCCGCCCGTGACGACAGCGGCGATCGAATTGTCGAGCTTCATGGAAACACTCCCTGGTTCTTGCGCTTTGCCGCGCTCCTAGAGCCAAGACGCGGGTGCCGACAAGCGGCGGCGCCGGACGCCTCGGTCAGGCCCCCTCGCCTGCGAGCGCCCGCGCGAGCGCGCCGCCGAGGGAGTCGGCGCCGTATGGCTTGCTCAGCACGTCGAACGCACCCGCATTTCCGCTCACAATTTCCTCGCTATAGCCGGTGGCGAGAACGACCGGCAGTTCCGGCCGGCGCTCGGCGAGCAGGCGGGCGAGATCAAGGCCGCTCATTTCCGGCATGACGATGTCCGAAAAGACCACGTCGATGTCGCGCGTTTCGAGCATCTGCAGCGCCTGCTCCGCGGAGGCGGCGCTCACCACTTCGTAGCCGAGGTCCTCGAGCAGATGCTCGGCAAAGGCGCGGACATGGTCGTTGTCCTCGACCAGCAAAACGGTTCGGCCGTCGCCGCGGCAGGCGGCCGGCGCGGCCGGCGCGGGCGGTGTGACCTCCTTGTCGGCGCGCGGCAGGAAGAGGCGCAGCGTGGTCCCCTGCCCCGCCGCGGAACTGAGCTCGGTCCGGCCGCCGGACTGGGCGGCGAAGCCGTGGATCTGGCTGAGGCCGAGGCCGGTGCCCTTGCCGACCGGCTTGGTCGTGAAAAAGGGCTCGTAGGCGCGGTTCAGCACCTCGTCGGGCATGCCCGTCCCGCTGTCGGCGAGCTCCACGACAACGAAGTCACCGTCCTTTTCATGGGCGTTGCAGGTGCGGATGGTGAGGGTGCCGCCGTCCGGCATGGCATCGCGGGCGTTGATCGCGGCGTTGAGCAAAGCGGTTTCGAGCTGGGTCGGATCGGCTTCCGTCTTCCAAAGGCCGGGCGCGAGGTCCAGCGTCACGTCCACCTGCCCGCCGAGCGTGCGCCCGAGCATTTCGCCGAACGCATCGAGGCGCAGGTTGAGATCGATGACTTCGGGCTTGAGGCGCTGGCGCCGGCTGAAGGCGAGGAGCTGGCCCGTCAGCGCCGCTGCCCGGTCGGCCGTTTCGACGATGGCGTCGAGGTAGCGGCTCCTTTTCTCGTCCGCCAGGTCGCCGCGCCGGAGCAGGTCCGCCGAGCCGCGGATCACCGTCATGAGGTTGTTGAAATCATGCGCGATGCCGCCGGTCAGCTCGCCCAGCGCCTGCAGCTTCTGCGCCTGGAACAAGGCGGCGCGGGCTTCCTCGAGTGCGATCTGCGCATCGCGCCGCTCCGTCGCATCGCGCGTGATCTTGGCGAAGCCGATCAGCGCGCCGCGCTCGTCGCGAATGGGATCGATGACGACATGCGCCCAGAAGCGCGTGCCGTCCGCCCGCATGCGCCACGCTTCTTTTTCATACTTTCCTTCCCGAAGCGCCGTCTCGAGCGCCCGCGCGGGCTCCCCGTTCGCAAGATCCTCGGGCGTGTAGAAGCGGGAGAAATGCTGGCCGACGATCTCCTCCGCCTTGTAGCCCTTGATCCGCTCCGCGCCCGTATTCCAGTTGCTCACCACGCCCGTGGGATCGAGCATGTAGATGGCGTAATCGTGCACGCCCTGGACGAGGAGCCGGAAGCGCTGCTCGCTTTCGAACAAGGCCTGTTCGGCGGACTTGCGGTCGGTGATGTCGCGGGTGATCTTGGCGAAACCTACGAGGGTGCCGCCGGCGTCGAAGATGGGATCGACGACGACATGCGCCCACATGCGCGTTCCGTCCTTGCGGACGCGCCACCCTTCCGTTTCGAACTTGCCTTCGGTGGCCGCGATCCGCAGCGCGCGCTGCGGCAGGCCCGACGCGCGGTCCTCGTCCGTGAAGAAGCGCGAGAAATGCTGGCCGACGATCTCGTCCGGCTCATAGCCCTTGAAGCGGCGCGCGCCGGCGTTCCAGGTGGCGACATAGCCTTCGCGGTCCAGCATGTAGACGGCGTAATCGGTGATCGCATTGACGAGCAGCTGAAAGCGCTGTTCGCCGAAATGCGTATCGAAACGGACGTGATCGGCCACTCGCGCTCCCTCGCGGCGACCCCCCTAGGCAAAGTGGATTAAGAAGCTTCGAACGCCGGTGCAACCCGTCATGAAACGGAGTGCGCTTCGGCGCACTCTATTCAAGCGCGGCGTAGATGAGGGTCCGGAGCTGGCGGCGCACCGGGTAGGTGGACGAGGGCATGAGCTGGGTCATGAACACCATGGTCACGCGCTCCACGGGATCGACGAAGAAGAAGGTGGAGAAGATGCCGCCCCAGTAGAATTCGCCGGCGCTTCCCGGCGCCATCGCCTTGACGGGGTCCATGTTGACTCCGAAGCCGAGGCCGAAGCCCTGGCCGGAATAGATGGCCTCGCTGAACATGGAGCGGCTGAGCTCGGTCAGGTCCGCGCCGCCGGGAAGGTGGTTGGCGGTCATGAGGTCCATCGTCTTGCGCGACACGATCCGCTCGCCGCCGAGCATCCCGCGGTTGAGCAGCATGCGGCAGAAGAGATGATAATCGGCGACCGTCGACACGAGCCCGCCGCCGCCGGAGACGAACGTCGGCGGGCGCGACCAGCTCGACTCGTCGGCCTTGTCGTAGAGCACGGTGCCGCGCTCGGGATGGAGCATCCAGGCGTCGGTGAGCCGGTGGAGCTTTTCGGGCGGCACGGTGAAGCTCGTGTCGACCATGCCGAGCGGCTCGAAGATTCGGCGCGCGATGAACGCCTCGAACGGCATGCCGGCGAGACGCTCGACGACCAAGGCGAGGACGTCGGTCGAAACCGAATAATTCCAGGCGGTTCCAGGCGAGAATTCGAGCGGGATCTCGCCAAGCGCAGCGACGAACGGCTCGAGCGCGATCTTTCCGCGCAAGGTAACCAGGCCGCGCTCCCGGTAGGCGGCGTCGACCGCCGTCATCTGCTGGAAGTCGTAGGTGAGGCCCGACGTGTGGCGCAGCAGGTCCACCATCAGCATCGGGCGCTCCGGCGGTACCGTCCGAAACGGCGCGCCGTCGGCCCCGCCGCCGGCATGGACCTGGACATTTTCGAGTTCGGGGATCACGGCCGCGACCGGCTGGTCAAGCGAAGTCTTCCCCTCCTCCACCAGCATCATGAAGGCGAGCGACGTTACCGGCTTGGTCATGGACGCGACCCGGAAGATCGCATCCTCGCGTAAAGGATAATCGGAGCCCTGGCGGTGAATGCCGAGGCTGGTGAAGTGAACCGGTTCGCCGTCGCGGGCGACGAGGAGCTGCGCGCAGGGCAGAAGCCCGGGCGCGACATAGGTCTCCTGAAGGAAGGCGGTGGTACGGGCGAGGCGGCCGGCGTCGAAGCCGAACTCTTCGGGATCGCGAATCTCCATCGCCGCCTCATGCTCGACAGATGGCGCGAAGGCCAGCATAGACCGCGCTCATGGGGGAGCGGGAAACGGACGTCCTGATCGTCGGGGCCGGGCATAACGGGCTCGTCTGCGCCTGGTACCTCGCGCGCGCCGGGCTTGAAGTGACGATGCTGGAGCGGCGGCATGTCGTCGGCGGTGCGGCGGTCACCGAGGAATTCGCGCCCGGCTTCCGCAATTCGACGGCCAGCTACACGGTGAGCCTGCTCCAGCCCAAGGTGATCCGCGACATGGCGCTGGAGCGGCACGGCCTACGAGTCGTGCTCCGCAAGATCGACAATTTCCTGCCTACTCTTGGCGGCGATCATCTCCTCTCCGGAGGCGGCGGACTCACGGCCCGCGAAATCGCGCGCCACTCGCCTGCCGATGCCGAAGCCTATGCAGACTATTCGGCCGCGCTGGACTCGGTGGTCGGCGTGCTCAGGCAGTGGATCCTGCGCGCGCCGCCCAATGCCGGCGGCGGCGTGGGCGACCTGCTCGCGGCGCTCAGCCTCGGCCGCGACGTGAAGGCGCTCGACCCGGAGGAGCGGCGCCACCTGCTCGATTTCTTCACCAAGTCCGCCGGCGAGATCCTGCGCCGCTACTTTCGTGAGGAGCTGGTCCAGGCCTTGTTCGGCTTCGACGCGGTGGTCGGCAATTATGCGAGCCCGGAGAGCCCCGGCTCGGCCTATGTCCTCCTTCACCACGTCTTCGGCGAAGCGGCCGGGGTGCCGGGCGCCTGGGGCCATGCGATCGGCGGCATGGGCGCGATCACCGAGGCCATGGCACGGGCCTGCCGCGAGGCAGGCGTCGACATCGTCCTCGAGGCTCCTGTCGAGGAATTGATCGTGGAACGCGGGTGCACCGTCGGCGCCGTGTCGGGCGGCAAGGCCTATCGCGCGCGCGCGGTCGCGGCCGGCGTCAATCCCAAGCTCCTCTTCCGAGACCTCGTCCCCGAGGGCGCCGTCGCGCCGCAGATCGCCCGGCGCATGTCGGGCTGGGCGAGCGAGTCCGCGACGTTCCGGATGAACGTCGCTTTGTCCGCCTTGCCGCGCTTCACGAGCCTGCCCGAACCGGGCGACCACCTCACCGCCGGCATCGTCATCGCGCCCTCGCTCGGCTACATGGACCGCGCTTATCTCAGCGCCCGCACCGGCCTCTGGTCGGCAGAGCCCATCGTCGAGATGCTGGTCCCGTCCACGCTAGACGACAGCCTCGCGCCCGCCGGCGCCCATGTCGCGAGCCTATTCTGCCAGCACTTCCCTTATGACGTGGATGGCGGCTGGGAGGCGCGTCGCCAAGCGGCGGCGGATGCCATAATTGCGACGGTGGACACATATGCGCCGGGCTTCGCCGCATCGGTGCTCGCCCGTTCGCCGCTTTCACCGCTCGATCTCGAGCAGCGTTTCGGCCTCGTCGGCGGCGACATCTTTCACGGTCGAATGAGCCTCGACCAGCTCTTTTCCGCCCGCCCGATGCTCGGCCATGCCGATTACCGGATGCCGCTTCCCGGCCTTTATCTGTGCGGCTCGGGCGCCCATCCGGGCGGGGGCGTCACCGGCGCGCCGGGCCACAATGCGGCGGCGGCCATCCTCGCCGACCGGCGCCGTCTCGGGCTGGGACGCAGCCGTGCGGGAAGCGGCGCGCGGTGACCGGAACCGGGGCGGGGCAAAGATGTTCTTGCGGCAAAACAGGGATTTGGAGAGGCTTATGACGATGCGTCGCCTGTGCGTGGCGCTTGCGGCCACCTGCACCCTCGGCGCAGCGGCAACCACTGCCGCCGACGCCACGCCCCGCAGGGCCGATCCGCTAAAGGAACAAAGCCCCCGCATCGATCCGGACCTGCGCCCGCCGCCCGGCAGCGCCCCCGCCGACATGCTCCCCCTCGCCCCCCTCGGCGACACCGCCGCCATCGGCCTCGGCCGCTTCTCCGTCCCGGAGCCCGCGCGGCCCCGGACCCATGTCGAGCCGGAGCGCGACCCGACCGACGTCAGCCGCCGGCGCCGCGGCATCGGCGGGCTTGGATTGAGGATGGCCTTCTAGGCGGCCTGGCATCCATTCCGGCTGATCGAGTCGGATGTCCACGCCGCTACGGACATCGCCTACCGAGCCAGGTGCAAGGGCTTCCACAGCAGGAAATCCGGCACCGGCGCTTCCGACGCATAGGCCGTAAACGCGTCGAGCGCTTCTTCGAACGTGAAGATCGCGCCTCGGCGCACATGCCTGTCCGCAACGGCGCCTTGACGCGCACCTTCGAAGTGACGCCGGCGATTGCCGTCCCGCATTTCAAGAAGATAGCCGCCGTCGCGGAAGACGGTCTGCATGTATCTTTCCGGGGCCGAGGCGAGGATCGCATGGTCGCCCGGACCCAGCGCGAGCAGGGAATCGTATATGGCGTCCGCGGTAACGGGTCCGCTGCGGCTTTCGCCGCATATCTCAAGGGTGAACGCCTCCGAGATCGCCGCAGCGGTCGCTGTTGCGCAGGGCTTGGGCCCGGCAACGGCGATGCTGTCGCGGACGAAGCGAATCAGCGGTTCGGCCTCCCGCCGAGCCTGGTGAGCCCGCCAGAATATCAGCGGGATGGCCAGGACGAGGCCGATGACCATCAAGACCTGGCCTGCCGAAGAGTCGGCGCCGAAGACAGCACGGTAGAGGCCAAAGCCAACAGCGGCAGCAGGAGGGCATATAGGAGGAGGCCGTTCAGGTCCGATCCCGCGCGGCCGGTAATCGTCGTACCGGCCTCGGCGCGCTTAAACCTCCCGAACAGCATCGGTCCGTTCGGGTTGGCCAGGTTGAGCCACAGGCAGACGAACGGCCCGACGACCCAGCCCCGCGCGCCGTTCTTCGGGTCGGTCCAATCCTTGCTGCGCGAACGGATCGCCGTCTTCACCTCGGCCGGCGCCAATGGCGAATGGATTTCGAAGCGGTATCCGAACGGTTCGAACGCCACTCGCTTCTCCCTAGCGCGCTTTGCCCCGCAGCAGCGTCCTGCGACGAGCGCACGTCAGATGATCGGATAGCGCTCCAGATCCGCGGCGACCGCGCGGCGGTTCATGCGGCGGTGGAGGGTGGCCATGGTACGGCTGCCGGTGTTCACGAACAGAAATGGGAAAACCGCATGGATCATGCAGGCGAGGCCGCCCGCGACCATGCGCAGGCCGAAGCCTCCGGCGTTGCGGAGGTGCTCGCCGTAGGTTTCGCCGACTTCCGTCGGGTGCTGCGTGAAAGGGTTGTCCGCCATGTCCGCTCTTCCGCCTTGGTTCCGGTGCCGCAATATCGCGGGCGCGTCTGCGCTGCCAGCGAATAGCGGCGGGCGGTTCGCCGCAGCCGCTTCGCTTGAGCGGCGGGGCGGGCGCGGCTAGGGGGTCCGACGTCCACGCAAAGGAGTTCTCCCATGGCCGAAGCCTATATCGTTGCCGCCGCCCGCACGGCCGGCGGAAAGCGCGGCGGGGCGCTCAGGGACTGGCACCCGGCCGACATGGCGGCCGAAGTGCTGGATGCGGTGGTGGAGCGCGCCGGGATCGATCCGGCGGCGGTCGAAGACGTGATCATGGGCTGCGTCGGGCAGGCGGGCGAGCAGGCCTTCCACGTCGGGCGCAATGCGGTGCTCGCGTCGAAGCTGCCGCAATCGGTGCCGGCGGTGACCATCGACCGGCAGTGCGGATCTTCGCAGCAGGCGATCCAGTTCGCCGCACAGGCAGTGATGAGCGGGACGCAGGACGTGGTGATCGCAAGCGGCGTTGAATCGATGACCCGGGTGCCGATGGGCCTCCCCTTCACCCTCCCGGCCCAGCACGGCATCGGCACCGGGCCCTTTTCCAAACGCATCCAGGAGCGGTTCGGCGTGGCGATGTTCAGCCAGTTCCAGGGCGCGGAGATGATCGCCGAAAAGTATCAGTTCCGGCGCGAGGAGCTCGACGCCTTTGCGCTGGAAAGCCACCGCAAGGCGGCGCGGGCGCGGGACGACGGCGCGTTCGACGAGGAGATCGTGCCGCTGAGGATCGTCGATGCGGAGGGGAATGAAAGCCTCCACATTAGCGACGAGGGCATCAGGGGCGACTCGACTCTCGAGAGCATCGGCTCGGTGAAGCTGCTCACCGAGGGCGGGAAGATCAGCGCCGCCAATGCGTCGCAGATTTGCGACGGCGCGTCGGGCGTCCTGGTGGTGAGCGAGCGGGCGCTGAAGGAGCATGGCCTGACGCCGCTGGCGCGCATCGCCAATCTGACGGTGACCGGCGGCGACCCGGTGATCATGCTGGAAGAGGTAATTCCGGCGACGCGGCGGGCGCTGGACCGCGCCGGGATGAAGATCGAGCACATCGACCTTTACGAGGTGAACGAGGCCTTCGCGCCCGTGCCCATGGCATGGCTGCGCGAGATCGGCGCCGATCCCGAGCGTCTCAACGTTCACGGCGGCGCGATCGCGCTCGGCCACCCGCTCGGCGCGAGCGGCACCAAGCTGATGGCGACCCTGCTCCACGCCATGAAGCGCCGCGGTGCCCGCTACGGTCTCCAGACCATGTGCGAAGGCGGCGGTCTGGCGAATGTGACGATCGTGGAGCGGCTCTAGGCGCCGATCCGCACACGGTCATTGCGAGGAGCGAAGCGACGAAGCAATCCAGGCGGCCTTGAGCCAGGCACGGCCGTCCGCTGGATTGCTTCGCTTCGCTCGCAATGACGGTTGCGTGTAATGCCGTTCCGTTAGGCGCGGGCTACTCCGCTGCCGGTATCGTCGGCTCCGCGGCGAGGCGGGTCGCGCGCGCTTCGGCGCAGATCTTGCGCAACTCCTTGCGCAGCGAGGCGCCGCCGAGGTGGGTGTCGACCGCTTCGTACTGCTCCTGCTTGAGCTTCTTGGCGATCTCCTCGACGCTGCGGCAGGCGCCGCTGCGCGCCAGATCGTAGGCGCGCTCGAGAATCGACAGGCGGCGGGGCGCCGAAGCGCGGATCATTTCCATTAGTCACTCCCCCAGATGATGGCCTGCGCGCGGCGGCGGGCATAAAGCTCGGCCATGCCGAGATGCTCGCGGCGCTCGGAAAGGCAGCCGGATTCGGCTGCGAGATAACGGGCTCCGGCTTCGAGCCGGGCATAGCGGACGGCGTCGTCGGCGATCATCGTCACTCCGGTGCCGGCAAGCGGGAGGCGCGCTGCGCTCTCGAGCGCCCCCCTTGCGAATGCGGTGGAGCGATGTCCCCGTTTAACAGAGACGCGGCGCCGCGGCCAGTGAGCCGCCATCACTCTGACTTGGCGCTGCCGTTGTCGCCGCCGGAGGCCTTCTTGGACCGGCTCGAAGAGGCGGACTTGGCCGCGCCCGTCGACTTGGAGGCTTCCGATGCCTTGCCACCGCCCGAAGACTTGGCGCCACCCTTGCTGCCGGCAGCAGACTTCTTGGCGCGGGTTGTCGGACCGTCGGAGCTGGAGCTCGACTGGGAGCCGGAGCTGCCGGCCTTCGACGCGCCGGAAGACTTCCCGCCGCCCGAGGAACCGCCGTCGGACGATTTGCCGCGGCGGCTTCTCACCACCGCCGCCGCGCCGGCGACCACCGCGCCGGCGACGACCGCGCCGGCCGCGACCTTGGCGGCGCGGCTGCCCGCGACGCGCCCGGCAATCTCGCTCGCGCGTTCGCCAAGAGCGCTTGCCCGCTCGCCGAGCGAGGACCCGCCGCCTTCATTGCCGCCGCGATCCTCGTTGGGGCCGTTGTTTCCGTTGCCGCCTCCGGAGCCGGAGCCGCCGCCGTCTACCTCGCCGTCGGCGGAGGCATAAGCGTGGGGCATGGCTTTACTGGGGATGCGCGACATCGTTCTTCGACTCCGTGGAAGTTTCGCGCACATAACGAACCCGGGGGGCCTGAGGTTCCGCCGAGCGGTGCCGATCCGGTCACCGGCGGTTGCGGTAGGTCCTGCCGATCGGCTGGCCGCGATGTTGCCGCACCTGCTGGCGGAACTCGGCGGCGGCGCAGCCGTAGGCGCCGCCGGGCCCGACGGTGGAGCAGGAGCCGGGGCCGGTGCGCGCCCCGTGCTCGGTCATGGCGTTGCGTTCTTCCGAGACGCTTTCCATCGTGCCGAGCGGATCGTAGCCCTGGTCCGGTTCTTCCGGCAGGCGAAAGGGCGAGCGGCGCTCGCGATTGCCGCAGACGACGATCTCGTCGCCCCGCGCGCCGTCGCAGTCGCGGTTCAGGACCTGGATGCGAAGCGGATCGGACGCCGAGGGCGACTGGGCGTTCGCGGCGCCCGACACGAGCATGAGGGCCCCGCCGCTTCCAAGGAGCCAGAGACCCGCACGCATCGTCATCCGGCCTCCCCGCACCGCCACGACCCCGGTCTCCGGCACGGCGGCTGCACGGGCGATGAACGGTTTTATCGCTTGAGCTTCGACAGGAGCCCCGGACGGGCGCGCGCTTCGAACAATTGGTCGCCCGCTTCGGGATCGAAGATCTCGCTGTTGGCGAGCGCCTTTTCGAGTGTGTTGGGATCGCCGAGCGGCAGCGGCACCAGGGTGCGGCCGTCCTTGCGCATCTTTTCGACGCAGGCGACGAGCGAACCCGTTTCCTGGAAGCAGGCATGCACCTCGGCCGGTGTCGAGCCGAGATGCTCGGCGAGGAGGTCGCTGCGCAGCTCCGCCACCGTCGAGCGCGCAGCCGGATCGTCGCTGGCGTCGATCATCAGGTCGCATTCGCTGTCGAGGCCCATGGAGCGGTTGTTCATGTTGGCCGATCCGACCCGCAAGATGCAGTCGTCGACGATCATGATCTTGGCGTGGACATAGATGTCGGCGCCCTGCTCGGTGACCGGCGCATAGATGCGGAAGCGGCCTTTCTTGTCCCGCTCCTGGAGCGCTTTCACGAGCTGGTGGCGCGCCGGGCTCATCACCGTTTCGTCGAGCCAGCCATAAGCGTGGCGCGGATTGACGATGACGAATTCGGGCGGCTCCGGCTCCTCGAGGCGCTTGGCGATGGCTTCGGCGATGACTCGCGAGGCGAAATATTGGGTTTCGACGTAGACGAAGCGCTTGGCGTGGGCGATCAGGTCGGCGAACAGCGCCTCGATCTCGCGGATTTCCTTGAGCGCGCCTTCCTGTCCGCGGGTCCGGGCAATGGCGATGTCGATGTCGCGGAAATGCGGTTCCAGCGCGTCCGGCCATGGATCGTGGCTGCCGCGCGGCGGCACGGCAAGCGTGTGGCCGGTCGCGCAGTGCCAGCGGATGCGGGCGAGGTCGCCAAGCGCCACGGCAGTCTCCCCGTCCACCGCCATGGTGGCGTCGTGCCAGGGATCGTAGGACCGGCCGGTGAAGGGCCGGCGCCGGCCGCTATGCTCGTCGCAATGCGCCCGCGTATCCCAGCGCGATCCGGTCATGTCGATGCCGCCGCAAAAGGCGACCTTGTCGTCGATGACCAGGATCTTCTGGTGGTGGCTGCCGTCGAGGGGATGCTGGTGATCCCATTTGACGCTGATTTGCGGGTCCGCGCCCCAGCGCAGCATCCGGAACAGGGTGGTGCCGCGCCCCGGCACGCTGATCGCGCCCTGGTCCCAGGCGAGGATGTAGATGTGCAAGCCCGGCGTGCGATTGGCGAGCCACGTCAGGAATGCGCCGAGATGGGCCGGCGCGCCGCAGGGCGGATCGCCGTCGACGAGGCGGATACGCGTATCGACGTCCCAGCCGATCAGCATGATCTGCGACTTCGCTTCCAGCATCGCATCCATGGCGAGGCGGTAATAATCGGCGGCGTCGACCACGAGCGCGGCACGCTTCGCCCGCTCGATGCGCCAGCAGTTCCGCCCGGGTTCGAGGAGTTCGGAGGAACGCGTACAGGTGGAGGATGAATCGGCCACGCCCGCGCAACGCACCGGCCGCGCTACGGTTGCGCCCACGTAACGGAATATGGACTTAGGACGGCATAGTGGGGGGTGTCGTGCGTGTGACCGCCCGCCACTGCGCGGCGTTCGGCGCCGCCTGCGCTCAGGCGGCGCGGGTTTCGGGCTGGTGAGGCTCGCCAGAGCCGCCTTCGATCACGCTCCAGCCATGCTCGGCGGCGAGTCGCTCGGCGTCGCGCCGGCCATCGCTCTTCGGACCCGGTCCGGTCCAGCCGCAGCGAGGGCAATCCTCGTCGTTGCGGACCGAATGGTGGATGCCCCAGGGCCGGGCGGGCGTGCAGTGGAATGCGGTGGTCATCGGTATGGAACTCGAACAGCGGACATAACTTAGGTTACGCATAGTTATGCACGGTTCTGCATGGATGCAAGGTGAATGATTCACCTTCCCTGCGCGATCCGGCCGAGACGCCAGTCGTTACCCCTCGCCGATCCGCGCCTTGGGGAAACCGCCCCAGGCCGCATCATAATCATTCTGGAGGGCATCCGAGCCCATGGCGAAAGCGGTCGGGCGGAAGGGCCAGCAGCTTTCCACCATGAAGGCCATCGTGCCTTCGATCTTGTGCGGCCTTAGCTCCGCCTCGCTCGCGCCCTTCCAGCTCGCCACGTCCGGGCCGTGGCCGGACATGAGGTTGTGGAGCGACAGGCCGCCGGGCGCGAAGCCGTCCGCCTTGGCGTCATAGGCGCCGTAGATCAGGCCCATGCACTCGCTCATCACGTTGCGGTGGAACCAGGGCGGCCGGAACGTGTCCTCCGCCACCATCCAGCGCGGCGGGAAGATGACGAAATCGGCATTGGCGCGGCCGGGCGTTTCCGACGGCGAGGTCAGGACGGTGAAGATGGACGGGTCGGGATGGTCGTAGCTCACCGTTCCGATCGTGTTGAAGCGGCGCAGATCGTAGCGCCAGGGGGCGAGGTTGCCGTGCCAGGCGACCACGTCGAGCGGGCTGTGGTCCAGCATCGTCGTCCAAAGCCGCCCGAGATATTTCTGTACGAGCTCGACCTCGCCCTCGACGTCTTCGAAAGCGGCGACCGGCGTTTCGAAATCGCGCGGGTTGGCGAGCCCGTTGGAGCCGATCGGACCGAGATCGGGGAGACGAAACAGCGCGCCGTGATTTTCCGCGACATAGCCGCGGGCGCTGCCGTCCGGAAGCTCGGCCCGGAAGCGAACTCCGCGCGGCACGAGCGCGACTTCGCCCGGCCCGACGTCGATCCGGCCCATCTCGGTGAGAAGGCGAAGGCGTCCCTGCTCGGGAATGAAGAGCATTTCGCCGTCCGCATTGAAGAAGAAGCGGCGCATGTCCGCGGTCGCGCGATAGACGTGGACGGCAACGCCGGAGAGCGCCTCGGCGCCGCCGTTCGCCATCATCGTCGCCATTCCGTCGACGAGATCGGTTGGCTCTTGCAGGAGGTCGAGCGGCGACCAGCGCAGCCGGTTGGGCGGGAGCGGATCGTGCGGCGACGAGGCGGTGAACTGCGCCGCGCCCTGGTAGGGCCGGTAGGGCGGATGCTCCGCCGAAGGGCGCATGCGGTACAGCCATGAGCGCCGGTTCTCGTGGCGGGGCGCGGTGAAGGCGGTGCCGGAAAGCTGCTCGGCATAAAGGCCGAAAGCGGGCCTCTGCGGCGAGTTGCGGCCCTGCGGCAGCGCGCCGGGCACGGCCTCGGTCGCGAAATGATTGCCGAAGCCGGGCATGTAGGCTGGGTTCGTCATGGAAGCCTCATAACCGCTAGGGCTGAGCCTGTCGAAGCCCGGGTTCCGGACGCTGCAATTCGCCGTTCGACAGGCTCAGGGCGAGCGGCCCACGATGCACCCCTCACCACTTGCGCAGGGCCTCCAGCGGCAGGGCCAGGGTCGCCTTGACCCGCTTCTTGACGAAGGTGGTCTCCAGGCGGCGCACGGCCGGCTGCTCGGCGAGGTGGGCGTCGGCAAAGGCGACATAAGCGTCCATATCCGCGGCGACGACCAGGAGGAGGATGTCGAATGCGCCCGATATGTCGAGGCAGAGCTGCACGTTCGGGCTGGCCGCGAGCCGGCGGCGAAGCGCGTCGCCTTCCTGCGGCGCGTGCCGCTCGAGCTGGACGTGGACGATCGCCGACAGCGGATAGCCGGCCGCCTTGTCCGAAACCACGGCGGAATCGGCGGCGACGGCGCCGGTTTCGCGCAGCCGCCTCACCCGCCGCGCCACGGCCGATGGCGAGCGGCCCACCTTGTCCGACAGGATGTCCGCGGTCTGGAGATTGTCCTCCTGAAGGCAGGCGAGCAGCTTCAGATCGAGCGGATCAAGCATGTTGCGCATTCCTGTCGTTCACCCCCGGTCTTTTGCCAGAAATTGGCAAGCGCCCGGCCCCGATTGCGCGAAACGCTCGCGGTCCGGCGATATAGTCTCCTAACACAGTGACGAGGAGGTTCAATGCGTGCTTTGGTTTCTCTCATCGCGGCCGGTTCGATGACGGCAGGCCTGTCCGAGCCGGCCGGAGCGCAGCCGCCCGCCGCCGCCAGGCCCGCAGCCTCCTCCCCAGCGCCGGCCGCGCAGCGCGGGCCGGTCGATCCCCGGTCGCTCGTCGCCGAGATCCGCCGCCTGATCGGCGGGAATTACGTCCTTCCCGACAAGCGGCCCGCGCTGGACGCAGTCCTCGCCGAGGGGCTGCGCTCGCGACGCTACGACACCCGCGAGCCGGCCGAACTCGCCCGCCGGATCAACGCCGATCTCGAACGGGTCGGGCGCGACCGGCACCTCAACTTCAGGTTCAATCCCGAACGCGCCGCGATCCTTGCCGCCGCGAGCGGCGAGCGGCCCGACATGGCGGCGTTCGAAGCCGACGTCCGGCGGCGCGCCCACGGCATCGCGCAGCTCCGGCTGCTTCCCGGCAACGTGCGCTACATGGAACTCACGAGCTTCGAAGCGCTGGAGGACACCGAAGCGGCGATCGACGCGGCGATGCGCTTCCTGACCGGCGGCGATGCGGTAATCATCGATCTTCGGGCGAACGGCGGGGGCAGCCCGCGCTCCGTGCACCACATCATCAGCCATTTCATGGAGGCCGACCGGCCGCTCGTCACCTTCTACCGGGGCAACGAAGCCAGCCCGATGATGAGGACGATGCGGGACTTGAACGCGCCGCGGGCCGTCGGCAAGCCGCTCTACGTGCTGATCGGCCCAGCTACGGGATCGGCGGCGGAGGAGTTCGTCGGGCACGTCTCCGGCTACCGGCTAGGCGAACTGGTGGGCGCGAACACGTCGGGCGGCGCCTTCATGAACCAGCTCTTCCCGCTGCCCGGCGGCTTCGTGCTGAGCGTCTCGACCGGGCGCACCGTGCTCGCCTCGACCGGGCGGGACTGGGAAGGCACCGGCTTCGCGCCGACCATTCCGACCGAAGCCGAAGCGGCCCTGGACGTCGCCCACGCCCACGCCCTTCGCCGCCTCGCCGCTGCCGCCACCGGGGCGGAGCAGGCCCGGCTGCAAGCGCTCGCCGACGAAGTCGGAGCGCAGGGCGAGCGTCGGCCGTCCACGCAATGAGGAACAGCCCGAGCCCTGCAATCCGCCCTTCGACAGGCTCAGGGCTGGCGGCGTTGATGCGGCTGGCTAGACTTACACACCGCCAGGGCTGAGCTTGTCGAAGCCCGGATTGCAGAGCACCGGCCTCACTTCATCAGCACGAGCTCTTCCGCCATGGTCGGATGCAGCGCCACGACGGCGTCGAAATCCGACTTCTTGAGCCTGGCCTTGACCGCGATCGCGGCCGCCTGGAGGATTTCCGGCGCATCCGGGCCGATCATGTGGATGCCGACCACTTCTTCCGTCTCGCCGTCCACCACCAGCTTGTAGAGCGCGCGCTCGTTGCGGCCGGCCAGCACGTTCTTCATCGCCCGGAAGTCGGACGTGTAGACCTTGACCGTGCCGAGCCGGTTGCGCGCCTCGCCTTCGGTAAGCCCGACGCCGGCGATGGGCGGGTGGGAAAAGACGGCGGACGGGATCGCCTCGTAATCGACGCGGGTCGGCTTGCCGCCGAAGACGCTGTCGGCAAAGGCCTGGCCTTCGCGGATCGCCACAGGCGTGAGCTGGACCCGGTTGGTGACGTCGCCCACCGCATAGATGCTTTCGCAGGCGGTGCGGTTGTCCGCATCGACCTTGACGGCGCCCTTGTCGTCGAGCTCCACGCCCGCAGTTTCGAGGCCGAGCCCTGCCGTGTTCGGCTGACGGCCGACGGCGTAGAGGAGAAGGTCGGCCTCTATGGGATCGCAGCCCGACATCGTGACGGTCAGCGTTCCGTCCTGCGCTTTCTCGACCTTCTGAAAGGCGGCGTGGAAGCGGAACTGGATGCCCTTCATCATCGAAATGGTGAGCAGCCGGTCGCGGATCGCCTCGTCATAGCCGCGCAGGATCACGTCG
>DASVQT010000219.1:0-2403 GCA_036388975.1 Allosphingosinicella sp.
CGACACCTATCAATGGGCGGCCGCGCAGATCGAGCGCATGGGCGGCGAGGCGGCGCGCCTCAGGCCCCGCGCCGTCATCGCCCACTTCAAGCAGTGGACCGCGCGCGAGCTCGACCTCCGCCGGGAGGCCGCGTCCGCTTCGGAGCTGCGCGAAAATCTGGTCGCCGAAAGCGGTTTCTACATTCCGGAGATCGACTGGAGCCGCACCGCCCGGCGCGTCATGACCCTGGAGTGGATCGACGGCATCAAGCTCACCGACCGCGACGCGCTGGTCGAGGCCGGCCATGACCTGAAGGCCCTTGCCGCCACTCTGGTCCGCGCCTTTCTCCGCCAGGCGGTGATCGACGGCTTCTTCCACGCCGATCTCCACCAGGGCAATCTCTTCGCCCTGCCCGACGGCCGCCTCGCCGCCATCGACTTCGGAATCATGGGCCGGATCGACCGCCGGGCCCGGCTGTGGCTTGCCGAAATCCTTTACGGACTCATTGTCGGCAATTATCGGCGCGTCGCCGAAATCCATTTCGAAGCGCAATATGTCCCATCGCACCACAATGTGGACGAGTTCGCGACGGCTCTGCGCGCCGTCGGCGAGCCGATCCGCGGCCTTCCCGTCAAGGACATTTCGATCGGCGCGATGCTGGACGGCCTGTTCGTCATCACCCGCGACTTCGACATGCAGACCCAGCCCCACCTTCTCCTCCTCCAGAAGACGATGGTGATGGAGGAAGGCGTGGCGACCGCCCTCGATCCCGACATCAACATGTGGGAAACCGCCGAGCCGTTCCTTCGCGAATGGGTGCGCGGCGAACTCGGCCCCGAAGCGCAGATCGCCGACGCCCTGGTCCGCGACTTTCGCACCCTCCGCCGCATCCCCGAACTCATCCGCCGCCTCGACCATTACTACCCCCCGCCCGGCGCCGCCCCGCCTGATCCCCCGCTCCCCGACATCGTCGTTGTCCAGCCGCAAAGGCACGGCGGCTATGTGTTGACCGCCCTCCTCGCCGCCGCGGCTGGCGCTGCGGCGGCCCTGACCCTATTTTAGGCCCATGCGGCGCATCCTCCTGATCGTCGGCGGCGGGATCGCGGCTTACAAGAGCTGCGAACTCATCCGGCTGCTTCGCAAAAGCGGCTTCACCGTGCGCTGCGTGCTGACGAAAGGCGGGGCGCAGTTCGTCACGCCGATGACTCTGGCGGCGCTCTCCGAGCAGCCGGTCCACACCTCGCTCTGGGACCTGAAGGACGAGGTCGAGATGGGGCACATCCAGCTCAGCCGCGAGGCCGACCTGGTCGTGGTCTGCCCGGCGACCGCGGACCTTCTCGCCCGCATGGCGGCGGGGATCGCGGACGACCTCGCCACCACGCTTCTCCTCGCCACCGACAAGCCGGTGCTCGCCGCCCCCGCAATGAACGTGCGCATGTGGCAGCATGAAGCGACGAAGCGCAACGTCGCCGGCCTCCGCGCCGACGGGGTGACGATCATCGAGCCGGACGAAGGCGAGATGGCGTGCGGCGAATTTGGTCCCGGACGGCTGCCGGAGCCCGCCGCGATGCTGCGGGCGATCGAAGCGCATCCGGCGCTTCGCGGCCCCGAGGCGCCGCGGCGGCTCACCGGCAAGCACGTGATCGTCACCGCCGGGCCGACGCACGAGCCGATCGATCCGGTGCGGGTGATCGCCAACCGCTCGTCGGGCAAGCAGGGCTTCGCGATCGCGGGCGCGCTGGCGCGGCTCGGCGCGCGCGTGACGCTCGTTGCAGGGCCGGTGAACTTGGCGCCGCCCGACAATGTCGAGCGGATCGACATCGAAACGGCGCGGGAGATGGACGTCGCCGTCCAGGCGGCGCTTCCGGCCGACGCCGCGGTGCTCGTGGCCGCCGTCGCCGACTGGCGGGTGGAGGCGGCGCCGGTCAAGCTCAAGAAGTCGGACGGACCGCCGCCGCTTTCCTGGCATGCGAACCCGGACATCCTGCTCGCTTTGGCCGAGAGCCGCCACCGGCCGCGTCTACTCGTCGGCTTCGCGGCGGAGACGGACGACGTTCTTGCTCATGCTCAGGCGAAGCGCGACCGCAAAGGCTGCGACTGGATCGTCGCGAACGACGTGTCGGGAAACGTGATGGGAGGGGAGCGCAACGCCGTCCACCTCGTCACCGCCGAGGGCGTCGAGGCTTGGGAGGAAGCGCATAAAGAGGAGGTGGCGCGCCGCCTCGCGGAAAGGATCGCCGATGCCCTCCAATGAAATCCGGATCGCGCTGAAGCGCCTCCCGAATGGCGAAGGCCTTCCCCTGCCCTCCTACGCGACGGCCGGCGCGGCGGGCCTCGACGTCGTTGCGGCCGAGACTTTGACCCTCGCTCCGGGCGGACGGCACGCCGTGGCGACCGGGTTCGCGATCGCCATTCCGGAGGGC
>DASVQT010000220.1:0-21687 GCA_036388975.1 Allosphingosinicella sp.
CGACGAATCCGCTGGAGAATTGATCGCCCTCCATGATCCTGATCAGCCAGGCGTCATATTCGGCGCCCGAATGGCCGGCGGCGAGCAGTTCCTCGAGCATGATGCCGACCTTGACGCCGTTCGGGGTCGCCAGCGAGTAGAGCTGCAGCGGATGGCGGCCGACGGGGAGCTCCTTGTCGTGCGTCGGGCCCGCCACCGGACGGTTGATCGCGGCGAAGCGGCCGCCGCTTTCGCTGTCCCAGGTCCAGATTGCGGGCGGCGTGTATTCGGTGCTCTCGGTCATGGGCGGGGCCTCTTGCCGTGTTCGTTTCGGTTCCGCTTATTTGGCGCGGCGCCGGCGGCAATCAATGGCCGCCGAAGCGCAGGCGCAGGCCACCGTTCAGAACGAAGCCTTCGGTCGGCGCCCAGACGTCCACCGTCCAGCGGCCGTCCGGCGCCCGCTCGGGAAGCAGGAGCGGGTCGTAGCGGGTCTGGCGGACGCCCAGGATATTCTCCGCATTGGCGAACAGGCTCACCTTGCCGAGCACGATTTCGCCGAGCAGGCCAACGTGAAAATAAGCGCGGCTGACGCTGCGATAGGGATTGTCCTCGAGCGGCTGGCGGCCGGTGCGATAGACTTCGAGGCCGATGCGGCCGCGGCCATGCTCTTCCCACATGGCGACGAGGCCGGCGCTGTGGCGCGGCACGAGCGGAACCCGTCGGCGCGGCGCCCCCGCCCCTTCGCCGGGCTCCGACGCGTCGATCAGGACATAGCTTCCGGTGACGGTGAACGGGCCCTGGCGGTAGCGCAGCAGGAGTTCGGAGCCGGCGATGCGGGTGGGGCCGTCGGCGTTAACAAGGCGGACACGCGTGGGCGAGACCGTTTCGAGCCGCGCCGCGCCTTCGATCACCGACGCGAAGACGGTGACGCTGCCTTCGAACGGGCCTTTGGCATAGCCGACGTCGAGCGAAGCATTGCGCGCCGTTTCCGCCCGGATGCCGCTCAGCGGTTCGAGCCGGGAAAGGCCCGCCGCTTCGATCTCGTCCACGAAAGGCGTCGCCGCGTAGAAGCCGCGGCCGGCCGAGGCGCGGATCGTCCAGGCGCCCGGCTTGTAGAGAGCCGACAGGCGCGGGCTGAACTGGGTGCCGTATCGGCTGTGGAAATCTACTCGCGCGCTCGCTGCCAGCGTCAAAGCGGGGCGAAGGTCGTGCTCGATTTGCCCGAACAAAGCGGGCGCGCGATAGCTGAAGTCGAAGGCGGGGAAGGTTTCGGAGCGGAAGGCGTCGCGCTGGAAGGCGGCGCCGGCGACCCAGGAGGTCGCGTCCGAGCGGCCGGCGATCGACGCTTCGGCGAAGGAGGTGGCGTGGCGGTCGTCCTCGCGGACGTCGCCGTAAAGGTGCCGGTGGTCCTGCACGCTGTGGGAGGCACGCAGGTGCAGGGTGCCGACATCGTCCAGCGGCATTTCGCCGGCGAGGCCGGCGTCGAAACGGTCGGTGGCCTGGGTCTGGGGAAACGGACTGCCGTCCGGGACATTGCGGCCGGGACGCGTGCCGCCGGTGCGGTTCTCCGTCATGGCGCCGACGGTGGCGTAGAGCGAAGCGCCGCTTGCGCCCTGCCAAAAAAGGCGCGGGCGGATCGTCCAGCGCCGATGGGCCGGGATGTCGAGCCACCCGTCGCCGTCGAGGGCGTCGGCATCCTGCCGGTGGGCGCCGCCGGTCACCGACGCGCTCCAGCCGGCGCCGAGCGGCGCAGCGAGATAGCCGGTCAGGTCCTGGCCGCCGCGGGACGTCGCGTTGAGGAGCATTTCGGCCTGCGGCTCGTCGCCCGGGCGGCGCGACACGAGGTTGATGACGCCGCCGAGCGCGGACGGGCCGTAGAGGGCGGACGCCGCGCCCTTGATCACTTCCACCTGGCCGAGGTCGGTCGGCGGGATCTGGAGCAGGCCGAGCGCCGGGGACTGGCCGCCGTAGAGCGGCAGGCCGTCGGCGAGGAGCTGGGTGTAGCGCCCTTCCATGCCCTGGATGCGGATATTGGCCGCGCCGAGCGCGGGCGAGGTGACCTGGACGCGGATGCCGCCGATTTCGTTCACCAGCATGGCGATGTGGCCGGGGCGCATGAGGAGCTTTTCCTCGATCTCCTCGCGAGTCACCACTTCGACGCGGATCGGCTCGTCCTGGATGCGGCGGCGCGAGCGCGTGCCCTGGACGACGATCTCCTCGCTTTCCTCCTCTTCGTGAGCGTCTTCCGGCGCGTGGCCGTCAGCCGCCTCGCTGGCGGGCGGAGGCTCCTGCGCATGAGCGGCGGGCGCGAAGGCGAGGGAGGCGGCGAGGCTTGTCGCGGCGAGGAGCGGGGCGGCGATGGTCATGGGGCGCCGCGGCGATGCTCTTGGTTGTCGCGGAAGGGAATGGATGCCCGACGAGGATTCGAACCTCGATTGACGGAGTCAGAGTCCGTAGTCTTACCATTAGACGATCGGGCAGCGCCGCGCCGCGAAATAGGCAGGGGTGGGTGGAGTGTCAACGCCTTGCGGGGTTGCGGCGTCTGGAGCGCTGCGATCCGCCCTTCGACAGGCTCAGGGCTGGCGGTGGCGGGTGGCTCCATCGTCCCGGCCCCTCCCCCGCCAGGGCTGAGCTTGTCGAAGCCCGGTTTGAAGCGCCCGCCCCGAATCAGGCCGCGCGCTTGAGGAAGGCGGTTTCCTTGTCGATCCAGAGGCGGAAGCTGTCGCGGGCGAGGATGCGGTCGGCGAAGGCGAGGGTCTTGGGCCAGCGCGCGGCGTCCAGCGTGAGGCCGAGATGGCGGAAGTTGGCGAAGGGGCTTGCGACCGCGATGTCGGCGAGGGTGAGGCGGTCTTCGACGAGGAAGCCGCTCTCCGGGATCACGCCTTCCAGATAATCGAGCAGCGGCGGGAGCTCGCTCGCTTCGGCGGCGTCGGCGACGGCGAGATCGCCTTCGCGGCCGAGGAATTTCGGCGCCACGATGCGGTTGAAGAACATCTTGCCGCCGGCCGCGCACAGCAATGTGTCGCCATATTCCTCGTACCAGATCGTCCGGGCGCGGGCGCGGGGATCGGACGGAATCAGGTTCGGATCGGGCTTCACCGCTTCCAGATAAGTGACGATCGCGGTTGAATCCGAAATGGCGAAATCGCCGTCGCGGAAGCCGGGCATCTTGCCGAACGGGCTCGCTTCCCGGAAGTCGGGATCCTGGCTGGCGAGGCCGATCGGCCTGCTCTCGACCTCGATGCCCTTTTCGGCCGCGAATGCGAGGACCTTGCGCACGAAAGGCGACATGGACGAGCCGTAAACGATCATGGGGGCGCTCCTGTTCGGTTTCATTTCGATACTAAGCTGCCGCGGCGACGCGTGGCAAGCGGGAGCTTAGGACGGGAGTGCGGCGGGCGTCGACCGTTTGCCGGGCGCGAGGATCCGTTCGAGCGAAACGGGACGCCAGTCCCAGACGTCGACGCCGACATCCTGCTGGCGCGGGAGCGGCTTCAGGCGGCCGTGGCTGTGGCCGTGAAGGTTGAGCGCGCCCTTGTGCTGGTCGCGCCAGGTGCGGAATGCATAATGGCAGAGGACGAGGCGGGGCCGGCCGCCGTCGGGCTCGAGATCGGCATAATCCTGGACGCTGGCCCAGCCGGCGGCCTCGCGCACGGCGGGCGGATCGTTGTTGCCGGCGACGAGGTGCTTGGTGCCGTTGAGGCGCGCGAGCAGAGCGGGCGCGTCGGCCGGGCGGCGGCAAAAGTCGCCGAGGTGCCATACCACGTCGTCCGGGCGGACGGCCTCGTTCCAGCGCTCCAGCATCAGCGCGTCCATCTCCGCGACTGAGGCGAAGGGGCGCTTCCAGATGTTGAGCGTCCGGTGATCGCCCCAATGGGTGTCGCTGGTGAAGAAGATCGCCACGCTTGCGCCAACGCGCGGACAGGCTCAGCGGATGCGGTAATGATCGGCGAGCCGGTCGAGCGCGAGGGTGAGGACGAGCTTGCCCGCCCGGGCCGGCCAGCCGAGCGCGCGTTCCACCTCCCGCATCCCTTCGCCCGCGCAGACCACGCGCCACAGCACGTCGGACAGGCCGCCGCCGACCGCCTCCACCGCGGCCTCGAAGCGGCGGCGCGCGGCCACATGGGCTTCGCTGGCGTTCATCGCTTCGGGTGCGCCGCCGCCGCCCATCCCGGACGCGTCCCAACGCATGGTGACGCCGGGCGCGTATTGGGCGCGCTCCCATTCCTCGCGCAGGCGATCGCCCGCTTCATATTGCCGCGGCGTGACGTGGCCGCGCGATTTCAGCCATCCGAGCGGCGATTCGGCGAGGTTCACCGTCACCGAACGCGCCGTTCTGGTGCGCGCCCGCTGGCCATCGCGCGGCCGTGCCGGTTCGCTCGTGTCGACGAGCGGCCGCTCCACGAGCAGCCTGTTCCTTTTCGCCTTCATGTTCCTCCCCGCCCCTCGAATCGGTGCAAACAGGCCTTGCCACCGGGGATATGTTGTAGGAAAGAGAAATAACCACGCTGGTTAGGGAAGCTGAGAATGATCACCCGCATCCGTGAAGTGCGCCGCGCCAAGAAGATGACGCTGCAGGACGTTGCCGACCGTTGCCAGCCGCCGACGACTCCGCAGACCGTCGGCCGGCTGGAGACCGGGACGCGAACCGTGTCGGTGGGCTGGCTGAACCGGATCGCCAAGGCGCTCGGCGTCGAAGCCGCGGACCTCGTCAAGCTTCCGGACCGCGAGGACGTGCCGATTGCGGCGACGCTCGACCATGACGGCGCCAAGGCCCCGCGCCGCGAAGGCGTGGTGATCCCGCCGCAGACCGTACCGGGCCTCGTCGCGGTGACGGTGGCGGCCGGGACGGGCGATTACCGGACGGGCGACGAGATCTGGTGCACCCGCCTGGCGCCGGGCGAGTTCGGCCGGGCGATGAACCGCGACGTCCTCATTCCGCGGCCGGCGGGGCGGTTCGTGTTCGGGCGGCTGATCGGGCGGGAGGAAGGCAAGCTCCACGTGCTTCCGCTCGGCTCGGGCCAGCGGCAGAGCGTGGTGGCGGACCCGGCGTGGATCGCGGTGGCGGGGAAGCTGATCCGGACTTTGTGAGGCGAAGCGCTATGCCGCCGCCTTGACCAAGCGCCCCGCGCGCCATGCTTCGCCGCGCGCGGCGAGCTTGGCGTAGAGCGTGGGGAGGCCGGCTTCGCCGAGCCGCTCGACCGGCCACCATATTCCCTCCCCGCGCGCCGCGGGCACCTCCGCGCAGAGGAGGTGCATCGTCAAAGCGAAGTGGGTGAAGACGTGGTCGACGCTTCCGGCGTCCTCCCATAGGAGATCGGCGGGGGCGGTGTCGGTGGGGAAAGCAAGCATGCCGCCGAGCAGGCCCCGCGCGGGGCGCTTTTCGAGGAGGACATGGCCGTCATGTTCGAGCCAGTAAGCAATGCCGGTGCGGCTCGGGCGGGGCTTCTTCGGCGCCTTGACCGGGAAAAGCTCGGGCGCTCCGGAGGCGCGGGCGGCGCAGCAGTGGGCGAGCGGGCATGCGCCGCAGCGCGGCGCGCGCGGCGTGCAGATTGCGGAGCCGAGATCCATCATTGCCTGGGCGAAGTCGCCGCTCGGGCCCGGCGGCGTGAGCGCGTCGGCGAGGGCGTAAAGGGCCGAACGGGCGGCGGGAAGCGGCTGCTCCACCGCATGGAGGCGGGACACGACCCGCTCGACGTTGCCGTCCACGACCACTGCGCGGCGGTTAAAGGCGATGGCCGCGATGGCGGCGGCGGTGTAGCGGCCGATGCCGGGGAGCTTCGCAAGCGCCGCCTCCGTGTCCGGGAAGCGGCCGCCGTGATCGGCGACGACTGCGCGGGCGCAGGCCACGAGGTTGCGCGCCCGGGCATAGTAACCGAGCCCCGCCCAGGCGCTCATTACCTCCGCTTCCGGCGCGCCGGCGAGCGCTTCCACCGTCGGCCAGCGGGCGGTGAAGGCGAGGAAATAGGGCTTCACCGCGGCGACGGTGGTCTGCTGCAGCATGATCTCGGACAGCCAGACGCGGTACGGGTCCGCCCGCTCCCCCGAAGCGGCGCGCCAGGGCAGCGTCCTTTTATCCACAGCATACCAATGGAGCAAAGCGTTTGCAGGATCGACGGACACGGGCGCGCTATGCCATGCTCGGAGCGATGGCGAAACCGGGCGGGACACGGAAGAAGGAAAAGGAGGACGCGCCGCGCTCCAAGCGCGCGCGGCCCGTTTCCGACATGCTGCCCGCGATCGGCGGCGCGGCCTTCCGGCGCTTCGGCTTCGTGCAAAGCTCGGTGGTGAGCCGCTGGAAGGAGATCGTGGGCGAACGCTACGCCGCCGTGTCCGCGCCGGAATCGATCCGCTTTCCGCCGGGGCGCCGCGCTGCGGGCGTGCTCACCCTGGTCGTCGAAGGCGCCCATGCGCCGATGATGCAGCATGTCGCCCCCACCATCGTCGAGCGGGTGAACCGCTTCTTCGGCTATGCCGCGGTGGAACGGGTGGCGTTCAGGCAAGGCCTGGTTCAGATCGAAAAGGCGAAAAAGCGTGTCGCTCCGCCGAGCCTGCGCCCGGTTCCGGCGGGGCTGGGCGATTCCCTCCTCGACGTGGGGGACCCGGAGCTGCGCGCCTGCCTTGAAGCGCTTGCACGGGGTCTCGGCGCGCCCGACGAGCCCGCTATCGCCGCGATCCCGATCGTCGGCACAATCGGTGGAGAAAGAAGACGATGAAGACCATGACCGGCAGGACGATCAAAGGTGCGAGCCTCCTCGCCCTGGCGCTCGCGGCGAGCGCCTGCGGCGGCGGCGGCGAGTCCAATGCGGTGAGCGCGTCCAAGGCGCCCGACCAGCTGCCGCGCATCGCCGCGCCCAACAATGCGGACTGGACGGAAACGGTCACCCAGACGGCCGAAGGCTGGGTCATGGGCAATCCGAACGCGCCGACCAAGCTCGTCGAATATGCGTCCATCACCTGCCCGCACTGCGCCCAATTCTCGCGGGAAAGCGGCGCGCGGCTTCGCGAATATGTCCGCACCGGGCAGGTGAGCTGGGAATATCGGCCGTTCATGATCTTCCCGACCGATCCCGGCATCTTCATGCTGCTGCGCTGCCAGAGCCCGCAATCCTTCTTCGCGGTGAGCGACGCGCTCTACCACGACCAGGAGCAGTGGATGGGCCGCGTCCGCGCCGTACCGCAGCAGCAGCTCGCCCAGACCGAGCAGATGGCGCCGACCCAGCGCGCCCTCTTCCTCACCCAGGCGGCGGGCCTCGACCAGTTCTTCCGCCAGCGCGGCATGCCCGCCGCCCAGGTCGACCAGTGCCTCGCCAACCAGGGCGAGCTCCAGCGCCTCGCCGCGATCAGCGAGCGGGCCGGCCGAGAGGAAGGCGTCACCGGAACGCCGAGCTTCTTCATCAACGGAGAGCAGGTCGCCGGCGTCGATACCTGGGCCGAACTCGAGCCGCGCCTCCAGGAAGCGCTTCCGAGCCGGTGATGAACAAGAACCTCCTCCGCCGCATCGCCGCCGCCGCCCTCGCCTTTGCGGGCGCGGCCGGCCTGTTCGCGACGCCCGTCGCGGCCCAGCGGGCTCAAGCCGCCCCGGCGCAGCGCGACTGGACTCGCGAAATCGCCGCGACGCTCGAAGGCGGTTTCCGGATGGGCAATCCGGCGGCCCCCACAAAGGTCGTCGAATATGTCTCCTTGTCCTGCCCGCATTGCCGGCAGTTCGCGGAAACGGGCGCGCCGGCGCTGATCCGCGACCATGTCGCTTCCGGGCGGCTCAGCTTCGAGATCCGGCCCTTTCCGCTCGATCCGGTCGCGGAGATCGGCGCGCAGATCAACCGCTGCGCAGCGCCCGCGCGGGCGTTCGCGCTGAACGACGCGATCCTCGCCGCGCAACCGGCCTGGTTCGCGCGGATCGAAGCGCTGACCCCGGCGGAAACGGCCGAGCTCAACGCGCTGAGCGCTCCGGCGCTGCGCCACCGGGTCGCCGCCTTGCTGGGCTTCGACGCCATTGCGGCGCAGCACGGCATCGACGCGGCGGCGCTCACCCGCTGCCTGTCGGACCATGCGGGCGCCGCCCGCGTGGCCGAGATCAAGGCCGCCGCGGAAGCGCTCGGCATCGGCGGCACGCCGAGCTTCCTGATCAACGGCGCGGTTGCCGGCAACGTCCACGACTGGACGGCGCTGCAGCCGCGGCTCGGAGCCGGGAGGTAGCGCAAGGGTGAACGGCCTGGGGGGGCTTTCTTGCAGATAAAGCGTCTCAAAGTCTCGGGCTTCAAGAGCTTCGTCGAACCGGCGGAGCTTCGCATCGAGCCGGGCCTGACGGGCGTCGTCGGGCCGAACGGCTGCGGCAAATCCAACGTCCTCGAAGCCATTCGCTGGGTGATGGGCGAGTCGAGCCCCAAGTCGATGCGCGGCGCGGGCATGGAGGACGTGATCTTCGCCGGCACCGCCACCCGGCCGCCGCGCGACTTCGCCGAAGTGTCCCTCCTCGTCGAGCCGGAGGAAGCGGACCTCGCCGGCGATTTCGCGGTGGCGCGGGGCGGCGAGATGGAAGTCACCCGGCGGATCGAGCGCGGCGCCGGCTCCGCCTACCGGATCAACGGCAAGGACGTGCGCGCCAAGGACGTGTCGCTCCTGTTCGCCGATGCGGCCACCGGCGCCCACTCCCCCGCCCTCGTCAGCCAGGGCAAGATCAGCGCGGTGATCGCCGCCAAGCCGACGGAACGCCGGCTGATGCTGGAGGAAGCGGCCGGCATTGCCGGGCTGCACGTGCGCCGCAAGGACGCGGAGCAGAAGCTCCGCGCCGCCGAAGCCAATCTGACGCGGCTCGACGAACTGCTCGGCGACATGGAGCAGCGCGCCAACAATCTCCGCCGCCAGGCGCGCGCGGCCGAGCGCTACCGCAAGCTGTCCGACCAGATCAGGGTCGCCGAAGCGCGCCTCGTCTTCGCGCGCTGGCGCGAAGCGGCCGAGGCCGCCGATGCGGCGAAGAAGGAGGCCGAAACCGCCGTCGCCGCCGTCGAGCGCGCCGCCGAAGCGCAGCGCGCGGCCGCCGCTTATCAGGCCGAGGCGGCGAAGACGCTGGCCGGGCGGCGGGCGGAGGCGCTGGCGGCGCGGGAGCATTCGACGGCGCTCGGGCACCAGCTCGCGACCCTGAGGGCCGAGCGCGACACGGTGACTCGGCGGATCGCGGAGCTCACCCAGCGCCACAAGACCCTGATCGCCGATCGCACCCGCGAGGCCGCGCTTCGCGAGGACGCCCGGGCGGCGCTCGCCCGCCTGGAGGCGGAAGGAAGCGACATCGAGCGCCGCCTCGCCGCCGCGGAGGCGGGCCGCGCGACCATCGACGTTCGCACCGTCTCGCTCGAAGATGCGGCGCGCGAAGCCGAAGCCGCGCTCGCCCGCGCCCGCGCCGTGCAGGCGGCCGAGCAGGCCGAAGCGCGCGTCGCGCAGGCGGGGCTCGAATCCGCCCGCGCCAAGCTCGCCCGCGCCGAAGCGGAAGCGGCGCGCATCCGGCAGCAGATGAGCGAAGTGGGCGACGCGGCGCCGCTCGTTGAAGCGAAAAGGGCGGCGATCCGCACCCGCGAAGCGGCGGAAGCGGCGCTGGCGGAGGCCCAGCAGGCGATCGCTGCCGCCGAGGCCCGGCGCCAGCAGGCCGCCGCCGACCGCGACGCCGCCGAAAGCCAAGGCGCATCGGCCCGCGCCGCGCTGGCGGCGCTCGAATCCGAAGCGCGCGCGCTCGCCAAGGGGGCGGCGGGCGCGAGCGGGGACAAGGCGATCAACCACGTGAAAGCGGCGCGCGGCTTCGAGCGTGCGCTCGCGGCGGCGCTGGGCGACGATCTCGACGCCGCCGTCGAGGGCGACGCAGCGCGGCGGTGGACCGGCGCTTCGGCCGGGAAGGACGATCCCGTACTGCCCTCTAACTGCATTCCCCTCGCCAGTCACGTCACCGCCCCCCCTGCCCTCGCCCGGCGCCTGCGGCAGATCGGAGTCGTCGATGCCGACGACGGCTCGATCGCGCTTGCCGTCGGGCAAAGGCTGGTCACGCGTGACGGGCGCCTTCGCCGCTGGGACGGCTATGTCGCGACGGGGCTCGGCGCCGCCGCGGCCGAGCGGCTGATCCGCGCCAACCGGCTGGCGGAGATCGAAGCCGCGCTTCCGGCGGCGAACGCAGCGGTGGCCGGCGCCCAGGCGCGCATCGACGCGGCCCGGCAGGAGATCGAAGGGGCGCACGCCCAGGCCGATGCGGCACGCCGCGGGGAAACGCAGGCCTCCGGCGCGATCCGCGATGCCGGCCGCGCCGAGGACCAGGCGAACGTCGCGATCGAGCGCCTCGAGCTGAAGCGCACCGGCCTTGCCGAACGCGCGGAGCTTGCCGAAGCGGACCGCAGCGATGCGGCCCGTGCCGCCGACGAGGCGGCTTCGGTCGTCGCGGCGCTTCCCGACAGCCGCGCCACCGAAGCGCGCGTCGCCGATCTGCGTGCCAAGGCAGAGACCGCGCAGCAGGCGCTGGCCGAAGTGCGCGCGGAAGCCGCCACCCATGCCCGCGCCGTGTCGGCGGACCGGCAGCGCGCCGAAGCGGCGAAAAAGGAAAGCGCCGACTGGCGGGTCCGCGCCGCCGAAGCCGAGAAGCGGCATGCCGACATGGGCCGGCGGATCGAAGAGGCCGAAGAGGAAGCGCAGCGGCTAGAAGGCGCGCCTGAGCGGATCGCCGCCCAGGTTGCCGACATGGAGGCGAGGAGCCTCGAAGCGTTCGAAGCCGCCGAAGCCGCCGCGGCCGGGGAGCGCGGCGCCGAGGACGCGCTGCGCGACACGGAGAAACGGCTCGCCGATGTCGGCGAAGCGCTCAGCATCGCCCGCGAGGCGCGGGCCGGCGCGGTCGCCCGTCACGAGAATCAGGAAATGCGCCGGATCGAGATGGGGCGCATTTCCGGCGAGCGCTTCGAATGTCCGCCGCCTCTGCTGCCCCAGCGGCTCGGCTTCGAGGAGGAGTCGATCGAGCCCGCCGGCCAGGAATCGGCGCGAATGGACCGCCTCACCGCCGATCGCGAGCGGATCGGGCCGGTGAACCTCGTCGCCGAGCGCGAGCTGGCCGAGCTGGAGGAAGGCCGCGAAAGCTCCGCGGCCGAGCGGGAGGAGCTGGGCCAGGCCATCCACCGCCTGCGCGGCTCGATCGGGAGCTTGAACCGCGAGGGGCGCATCCGTTTGCTCGCCGCCTTCGAGCAGGTCGACCGCCATTTCCGGAGCCTGTTCACCACGCTCTTCCAGGGCGGCCAGGCCCATCTCGAGCTGATCGAATCCGACGACCCGCTGGAGGCGGGCCTCGAAATCCTCGCCCAGCCGCCGGGCAAGCGCCTCTCCGCTCTCACTTTGCTTTCGGGCGGCGAGCAGGCGCTGACCGCCGTCGCGCTCATCTTCGCCCTTTTCCTCACCAAGCCGGCGCCGATCTGCGTCCTCGACGAAGTCGACGCGCCGCTCGACGACGCCAATATCGAGCGCTTCTGCGACCTGCTCGACCGGATGAGCGGCGAAACCGACACCCGCTACCTGATCGTCACGCACAATGCGGTGACCATGAGCCGCATGCACCGCCTGTTCGGCGTCACCATGGTCGAAAAGGGCATCAGCCGCCTCGTCAGCGTCGATCTCGGCGGCGCCGAGCGGCTGCTCGCCGCGGAATAAGGCGTGAGCCGGCCGCTCGACCTGCCGGCCTATACCGCCGCCGACGTGAAGGCGGAGCTGCTCGCCGCCGGGACGTCGGGCACCATCTATTCGCTCGTCATGCCGGAATCGGAAGCCGCGCTGGCGCGGGTGATGGACGGCGGCGAGCGGGGCGCGCTTTTGGCCGTGGGCGGGGCGGCGCTGCTCGAGGCGCGGCGGGCGGAGAGCCTGTTCAGCCGCTACCGCGAGCCCTGGACGCAGAAGCAGGACGGGGCGCACGAGCTTTATTTCGAGCGCTGGCTGGACTGGGCGGCGCCGGCGGTCGCAATTTCAGCCGGCGATTTCCCGCATCGCTACCCGACCGCGGGCGCGAGCGAGGGGATCTTCAAGCTCACTGCGGAATATGCGTCACGCGAGCGCGCGGCCGGGCGGGTCCCGAGCCTCCACATCTTCGAAGGCGAGTATGAGGGATTCCCGGCTTTTGCCGCGGCCCTGCAGATCGAGGTCGTCCGGCACGACCGCACGCGCTGGGAAGAGGCCCCGGCCGCGGTGGCGGCGAATGGCCTGTTCTGGATCAGCCAGCCTTCCGCCATCGACGGCGCGGTGTGGCCGCATTTCGAAGCCTTCGCCGCCGCGCTGGCCGAGGCCAGGCCCGAGGCCATGCTGATCCCGGACCTTACCTATGTCGGCAGCGTCGCGCGCCCGTATCGGATCGCCCTCAACGCGCCCAACATCCCGGCGGTCGCGATCAGCCATTCCAAGCCGTTCGGCGGCTATTATCATCGGGTGGGCGGCGTTCTCGCCCGGCGCGAGCACCCGTCTTTGTTCGGCAACAAATGGTTCAAGAATCTGCTGTCGCTCGCCTGGGGGGCGGAGATGATGGAACGGCACGGCGTCTTCGATCTGCCGACCAAGTACCGGCCGGTGCAGGCGGCCGCGGCGGCGCTTGTGGCGGAGCGGCTCGGCATCGCGGCCTTTGCGCCCGCCGACGTGCTCCTCCTCGGCACGGCGCCCGAAGCGTCGGCAAGCACGCCGCTCCTCCGCAGCGTGCTGCGCGGCAGCGGCAGCGAGCGGGTCGTGCGCCTTTGCCTCACGCCGCTGATGAGCGCCCTCATCGATCCCGCCCTCGCGCCGTCCGTGAGTGTCGCGCCGTGAAGCCGGAAAGCGTCCGAATCCTCGCCGAGCCGGCCGAAATCCACGAATACGTCCTGTCGCTGTGGAGCGACGGTCCGATCCGCCGCAGTCACGAGGAGGGCGGCAGCGTGGCGCGCCTCGTCGACCGCTTCGCGCGCACGCCGCGCTTCTTCTACGAAGCGTCCGAACCGGCGATCGAATGGACTCACTTCTCCACCTGGTGGGGCGCGATCCTGCTCGCCGATTACGACAATCCGGCGGTGCGCGACCTTCGCTACCTGCACGAGATCAGCCACGGCGCGTCCATGCCCTATGTCGCGGCCTGCAACCTCCCGACCTTCGAAGCCAAGATGTTCCGCAACGAGCGGGAAGCCAGCACCTATACCGAGATGGCCATCTATCTCGATTTCCCCGAGCTGCGCCCCCTCACCTTCTCCCACCCGATCTTCATGGACCGCTTCCTTTTTCCCGGAGGCAATTACGAAGCGCCGGACGCGCGCCTGCTGGAGCGCTGGAAGAGCGAGCCCGACCTGGTCTTCCAGGAGCTGATGTACGAGCGGGCGCGGGTCATCTGGGCGGGCGAGGAGGAGATCGACCGGCAGGATCCTCAGATCGTCTGGCTGCGCCGCTACGGCGAACAGGGGGACGCCTGGGTGCGGGTCTGGGCGGAGCGCTACCGGCTGGTCGAGGAACGGATGATCGGGCTGCGCGAGGAAAGCCGCGCGGGCGATCGCGCCGGCGCCGCGGCGCGTCACCTGGACTGGCTGCTTTCGAGCGACATCGCCGGCGGTTCGGACGTCCCCTTCCGCAGGGAAGCGGAAGCGTTCAAGGCGAGCTTCGACCGGCTGATCGAAACCTACGACCGCGCCATGGCGCAGGCCGCGCAGGTGCCGGTCAAGAGCGGCGCCCTTTCCGGCGCGCAGGAGGACATGGATTGACCGCCCGCTTCGTCCCCACCCATCCGCCGCGCGGCAGCGCGCCCGTCGCGACATGGCGCGGCTTCGTCGGGGAGCGTGCGCGCACCGCCGTCTACGGCTGGTCCGAACTCGCCTTCAGCCAGCCTTATTTCAAGCGCCGCATCCTCGGCTTCACCGTGCACGTGCCGCTCGACCCCGACATGGTCCAGCACGTCCTTCTCGACAACGCCGCCAATTACGTAAAGCCCGACCTTGTGAAGCGCCTCCTCGCCCCGGCGATCGGGCGCGGGCTGCTGACATCCGACGGGTCGCTGTGGCGCGAGCAGAGGAAGATCGTCGCGGCGAACTTCTCGCCGCACGCCGTCGACGCGCTGATGCCCGAGTTCGGCGACGTCGGGCGCGAGGCGGCGGCGCGCTGGACGCCGGGCCTTCGCGACATGCACTTCGAAGCGACGCAAGCGACGATGCGCGTCATTTCCAACACCCTGTTCAGCGGCGATGCGCGGCTCACCAGCGAAGCGGCCATGGCGCATATCGCCGCCGCCCTCGAAGGGGTGAGCGAAGCGCGCCTACAGGTCATGCTCGGCATGCCGCGCATTCCCCTGTCGCCGAGCGGATGGAAGGCGCAGCGGGGGCAGCTTTATCTGCGCCGCACTCTGGAAGCCGTGGTGCGGGAGCGGCTGCCGGACGGCGGGGCGGACGATTTCCTCGGGCGGCTGATCCGCGGCCTCGGCGCGCGCTTCGAGCCCGGCGAGGCGGCGACGCTTGCCGCCGACAATGCGATGACCTTCTACCTCGCCGGGCACGAGACGACGGCGAATGCGGTCACCTGGGCGCTTTACCTCCTGTCCGAGCAGCCGGCGCTTCAGGACGAAGTCGCGGCCGAAGCGCGCGCGGCCTTGGCCGGCGGCGAGGATGAAGCGCTTCCCGAGCGGCTGCCGCTGCTCCGACGGGTGCTGGAGGAGACCCTCCGCCTCTATCCGCCCGCGCCCCGCTTCGACCGCCAGGCCGTGACCGCCGACCGGCTCGGGCCGCACGAGGTCGGTCCGGGCGAGATCGTGTCGATCTGGCCGTGGATCCTCCACCGCCACCAGGCGCTCTGGACCGATCCGGACGCCTTCGATCCCGACCGCTTCCTGCCCGAACGGCGCGGCGAGCGGCACCGCTTCCAGTACCTCCCCTTCGGGGCCGGGCCGCGCCTGTGCGTCGGCGCGCGCTTCGCGACCGCCGAAGCGCTCACCATTCTCGCCCACTGGCTCGCCGCCTGGCGCTTCGCTTCGCTGCCGGGCGCGGAGGTGCGCGTCCACGGCATGGTGACGCTTCGTCCCCGCGGCGGCCTCCCCTTGCGGCTGGAGAAGAGATCGCACTGAATGCTATTGCGAATAAGTCGCAACAACGGTAGCCACCCGCCCGACGCAGAGTTTGCGCATGGGAGTGTCTCTTGTCCGTTTCGTTGTTCGCCTTCACCGCCGCCATCGCGGCGCCCGCCGCCCCTGCCCTCGAGATCGCCGCCGCGCCCGCGCTTGCGGCCGGTGCCGCCGACACGGCCGTCGTTTCCGATGAGGAGCAGGGCAGCATAATCGTCACCGGCCAGCGCCCCGAATATGGCGCCAGCTCCACCCGCGCCGGCACGCGCACCGACACCGCCATCCGCGACGTGCCCCAGGCGATCACCGTCATTTCCGAAAGCCAGATCGAGGATCAGGGCCTGCGCTCGATCGCCGACGTTCTGACCTACGTCCCCGGCGCGATCGCCGGCACGGGCGAGGCCAATCGCGACCAGATCTCGCTGCGCGGCAACAACACCACCGCCGACTTCTTCCTCGACGGCATACGCGACGACGCCCAATATTTCCGCGACCTTTACAATCTCGACCGGGTCGAAGTGCTGCGCGGCCCGAATGCGATGATCTTCGGCCGCGGCGGCGGCGGCGGCGTGGTCAACCGGGTGACCAAGCGCGCCAGCGGCAACGCGTATCGCGAAGTCTCGGCCGGGCTCGACAGCGAAGGCGGCTTCCGCTTCACCGGCGACGTCGACACGCCGCTCACCGACGGCGTCGGGCTGCGCATCAACGGCGTCTACGAAAATGGCGAAAGCTTCCGCCGCGGCGTCGAGCTCGAACGCTACGGCATCAATCCGACGCTCGGCGCCACCTTCGGCAACACGCGGATCGACCTTTCCTACGAATATTTCCACGACCGGCGCACGACCGACCGCGGGGTGCCGTCGCTGGGCGGCCGGCCGCTTCGGGGCTATGACAGCATCTTCTTCGGCGATCCCGAGGACAGCTTCGCCGAAGCCAACGTCAACATCGCCTCCTTCGCCATCGAGCACCGCTTCACGGACGCGCTGACACTGCGCAACCGCACGCACTATGCCGATTACGACAAGGAATATCAGAACGTCTTTCCGGGCGCGATCAGTGCCAATGGGCAGAACGTCGCCCTTTCCGCCTATCGCGACACGTCGCACCGGCAGAACCTCATCAGCCAGACCGACCTCGTCTGGCGCACCGACGCGGGCGGCGTCGGCCACACCCTGCTCCTCGGCTTCGAGCTCGGACGGCAGGAGACGTTGAGCCGGCGCTTGAACGGCGTCTTTCAGCTCCCCGGCGCGGCGACGGCTTCGACGATCAGCGTGCCGCTCTCCGCGCCAACCATCGATGCGACTATCGACTTCCGCCCCGGCGGCAACTGGAACGACGGCGAGGCGACGGTCGCCGCCGTCTACATTCAGGACCAGATCCGCATTTCGGACGCGCTGGAGATCGTCGCGGGCCTGCGCTTCGACCGTTTCGAGATCGACGTGCTCAACCGCAACAACAATGCAGAGTTCTCGCGCACCGACGAGCTTCTGTCGCCGCGGCTGGGCGTCATCGTGCGGCCGACGGAAGCGCTCAGCCTTTATGCGAGCTACAGCCGCTCTTATCTCCCGAGCTCGGGGGACCAGTTCACCTCGCTCGATTTGACCGGCCAGGCGCTGGAGCCGGAGCGGTTCGACAATTACGAGATCGGCGCCAAGTGGGAGCCGCTGCCCGGCCTTCTCGCCACCGCCGCGCTCTACCAGCTCGACAGGACCAACACCCGCGCCCTCGCCCCGGACGGCGTCACGATCGTCCAGACCGGCGCGCAGCGGAGCCGCGGGCTGGAGCTGGGCCTCGAGCGCCAGATCTCGAACCGATGGCAGATCTCTGCCGGCTATGCGCTGCAGGACGCGGAAATCACGGACACGACGGCGGCGGCGCCGGAGGGCCGCAAGGTGCCGTTCGTGCCGAGGCACCAATTCTCCTTCTGGAACCGCTACGACGTGTCCGGCCGGCTCGGCCTCGGCCTCGGCGTCGTCGCGCGCTCGGCGATGTTCGCCTCCATCTCGAACCAGGTGCGGCTGCCGGGGTATGTCCGCGCGGATGCGGCGCTCTTCTACGAAATCGCCGACGGGATCGAAGCGCAGGTCAATGTCGAGAATCTGTTTGGCCGCGATTATTTTCCGACCGCGCACAGCGACAACAATATCGCTCCGGGGGCGCCGCGCACGGCCCGGGCGACGCTGCGCTTCACCTTCTGAGGCCCTGAGCGCGCGAACCGGGCTTCGACAAGCTCAGCCCAGGCGGCAAAGGAGGCTTCCAAGTCTCCGCCCCGCAGCCCTGAGCCTGTCGAAGGGCGGATTGCAGCGCCCTGGAGGATGCAAAGCCAAGGCAGCGCCATTACCTAGCCCCCATGAACGTCGGGATCCTTGAGACCGGGCACCCGCCGGGCGACCTCGCGCAGCGCTTCGGCGACTATCCGGCCATGTTCGCGGAACTGCTCGGGCCGGGCTTCACCGTCACGGCATACGACGTGACTCGCGGCGAATGGCCTCCCAGCCCGGAGGCGCACCCGGCGTACATCGTCACCGGGTCGCCTGCCGGCGTTTACGAGGACCACCCGTGGATCGAGCCGCTCAAGGCCTTCCTCCGCGCGGCCAAGGGCAAGGCGAAGCTGGTCGGCATCTGCTTCGGGCACCAGATCATGGCGGAGGCATTCGGCGGCCGGGTCGAGAAGTCCGAGCGCGGCTGGGGCGTGGGGCTGCAGCGCTACGACGTGCGCGCCCGCGCGCCGTTCATGGACGACGAAGATGCGATCGCCATTCCCGTGTCGCACCAGGACCAGATCGTCATACAGCCGCCCGCCACCCGCATCCTCGCGGCGAGCGACTTCACGCCCTACGGCGTCCTCGCCTATGAGGACCAGCCGGCGCTTTCGATGCAGTTCCACCCTGAGTTCGAGCCTGCCTTCACCAGAGCGCTGATCGAAGGTCGCCGCGCGCATCTTCCCGATCCGGACGCGGCCGTCGCGTCGCTCGACGCGCCGGACGACCGGGCGCGGGTCGCCGGCTGGATCCGGCGCTTCCTGGAGGAGGCGGCGTGACCGTCTGGCGCGCGATCGAGGCGGACATCACGACGCTCGCCGTCGATGCGATCGTCAATGCGGCGAACGAAAGCCTGCTCGGCGGCGGCGGCGTCGACGGCGCGATCCACCGCGCAGCGGGACCCGCCCTCCTCGCCGAATGCCGGACCATCGGCGGCTGCCCGACGGGCGAAGCGCGGATCACCGGCGGCTACCGACTCCCGGCGCGGCACGTCATCCACACCGTGGGGCCGGTTTGGCGCGGCGGCGGGCACGGCGAGCCCGCCCTGCTCGCCGGCTGTTACCGGAGCAGCCTCGAACTTGCCCGCGCGCACGGGCTTCGCACCATTGCCTTTCCGGCCATTTCGACCGGAGTCTACGGCTATCCGGCGCCGCTCGCCGCCGAAGTTGCGGCGGCGGCGGTCGCCGGAGAGCTGGAGGTGCATCCGGACGCCTTTGACGAAATCCTGTTCGTCGGCTTCGGCGCGCCCGCCACCCGCATCTACGCCGAAGCGATCAGCGCGCTTCGAGCAGCGCCCTGAGTTCGCGCTGGAAGGCTTCCGGCGCGTCCCACATGATGAAATGGTAGGAATCCGGAACGCGCACGATCCGGGCGTGCGGCGCATTGGCGTAGGACGCGGCGTAGAAGCCCGCCATCTGCTCGTCGGTGACCGGCGCATTGGGCGCTCGGACGTAGAGCACGCTGAGCGGCACCCGGATGTTGCGTACTTCCGGCCTCAAATCGGCGAGGATCAGGTCGTACATCGCCTGGGCGACGACATTGGTATCGCTGGTCATGGAATGCTCGACGGCGGCGGCCCGCATCGACTCGGTGCGCACCATGGAGGCGATGGTCCGCTCGGCCATCGGGCGGCGGCCCGGGCCGGTGCCTGAGGCGATGCCGGCGCGCATCTGCTCGGCAGCGGGGCGCAGCGTTTCGGCCGTGGCATTGGGGCCGCCGAACATCGCGCCCATGGCCGGCATCATGTCGACCACCATGACTCGCGAGACCAGAGCGGGGTGGCGCCCCGCGACCAGCATCGCCCAGCTGCCGCCGAGGGAATGGCCGACGACCGCGGGCCGGTTCAGTCCCGCTTCGCGGATGTAGCGCGCGATCTCCTCGGCGACTGGCTCGACGACCGGTCCCGACGCATTCGCGCCCGCCGGGCGCCCGGCGAAGCCCGACACGTGGACGACATGGTAGCGGTAGCCGGGAACGGCGGCGATGGTGCTGTCCCAGACCTGCGGAGAGGAGGTGAGGCCCGGGATCAGGATCACGTCGGGCCCGGTGCCGCGCACGGTGACTCCGATCCGCTCGCTGGCGAAGGGCGCGCGTGGCGCCTGAACGGCGGCGGAGGGAGCGGCGGCGGATTGGCCGGTCGATGCCGTCGCGCAGGCGGCCAGCGGAAGCAGCGAGGCGGCGAAAAGGAGGCGGCTGATCATGGGTCGGACCTTTCGTGAGGATTGGGGAAAACCTGTTCGACGGGCAATTCGAAGGCGGCGGCGATCCGGTACGCAAGATCGAGCGAAGGATCGTGGCGCTCGGTTTCGAGCGCGTTGATCGCCTGGCGCGACACGCCGATGGTGCCCGAGAGCTGTTCCTGGGTCCAGCCGCGCTCGGCGCGCAGCACGCGAAGGCGGCTCTTCATGCGCCCTTCCCCCTCATGCGTGCGTGTCGCGGACGAAAGGGGTGACCATGCCGAAAGCGCCCCAGAAGAAGGGGTAGATCACCCACATCGGCACGTCCGGCACGTCGAGGAACTGCTGCGCCAGGCCCCAGAGGACGGCAACCGTGATCGTCAGCCCGGCGGCGGCGATGACCCTTTTGGCGGTAATGCCGCGGACGAACTCGTCCTGCGTGGCGACGAGCCGGTAGGCGGCCGCGAATTGCAGGGCGACGCTCAGACCGACGACGATGAGGATGGCGACGACGGCGCCGTCCGGGAGCGTTTCGCCCGCCGTTCCCCAGGTGAGGAAGGCGACGGCGGCGAGGAACATCAGCCAGTTGGCCGAACTCATGATCACATATCGCGTCGAGCGCGGCCAGGCGGCGTCCATGTCAAGAACTCCCTACAGAATGTAAGGAGGTCTTTACATGCGGGACGGAACGCTCGTCAAACGAAATCGCTCGGGTTTGGACGCTGGAGCGGCGAGCCGGGCTTCGACAAGCTCAGCCCTAGCGGGCGTGGGAAATGCAGGATGAAAGCGGTACGGACGCACCACCACCGCTAGCCCTGAGCTTGTCGAAGGGCGGGTTGCAGCACGCGGCACACCCTGCCTTGGCCTGAAAACCAAGCGCCGGTCGGTGAGACTACACCCGCCCGCTGAACGTGTCGCAGCTTGCCGGGTCGCCGCTTTCGAGGCCGCGGCGCAGCCACGCCATGCGCTGGGCGGCCGAACCGTGGGTGAAGCTTTCGGGCGAGACGCGGCCCTGCGCCTGGCGCTGCAGCGTGTCGTCGCCGATCGCTTCGGCGGCACGGAGGCCCTCTTCGAGGTCGCCCGGCTCCATCAGATTGCGGTCGTTCGCCGCCCAAACCCCGGCATAGCAATCCGCCTGAAGCTCGACTCGGACTTGAACGGCATTGGCCTCGGTCGGCGAGCCGCGCGCCTGCAGGCGCCGGGCGTTTTCAAGGACGCCCGTGATGTGCTGGACGTGGTGTCCGACTTCGTGGGCGATGACATAGGCCTGGGCGAAGTCGCCTTCGGCGCGGAAGCGGGTGCTGAGTTCCCGGAAAAAGGTCGGGTCGATGTAGATCTTCTGATCGGTGGGGCAGTAGAACGGGCCCATCGCCGCCTGCGCGGCTCCGCAGCCGGACTGGTCGGATTGCGAGTAGGCGACCATGACGGTGGGAACGTAGCGCTCGCCGCGCCGCGCGAAGATTTCGGTCCAGCGGCGCTCGGTGGAGCCGAGCACGCGCGTCAGGAGGTCGCGGGTCGCGGGCTCGAGCGCGGATTGCCCGGGCTGGGCGCCGGGCTGCACCGCCGGGGCGCCTGCGCCGCCGCCCATCATGCTGCCGCCGCCGAACTGGGTCAGCGCGCAATAGCCGAGAAGGAGGATCAGGACGCCGCCGATGCCGAAGCGGCTGAGCACGAAGCCGAACAACATGCCGAACATTCCGCCGCCGCCGCCGCCGAAGCCCCCCGCCCCGAAGCCGCCGCCGCGGCGGCCGGTGCGATCTTCGAAGTTCGAGCTGGCTTGTTCATCGTCGAGACGCATGACGGACCCCTTTTTCGTGACGGCGGCGGGACAATGATCGGGGGCTTGGGAGGTTGCACGCCGTCCAAGCGCGGTGCGCTTCGAAACCGGATTGCTTCGCCGCTTCGCTCCTCGCAATGACGGCGGCAGCTTCAGCTCAGTTGAAAGGCCGCTCATGTTTCTCTCGGGAAAGACCGCACTCGTCACCGGCTCCACCTCCGGCATCGGCCTCGCCTGCGCCCGCGCCTTCGCCGCGGAGGGCGCCCGGGTGGTGCTGAACGGCTTCGGCGATCCGGCCGAGATCGCGAAGCTGGCGGAGGAGCTCGGCGCCACCCACTCGGCGGCTGACCTGACGAGGCCCAACGAGATCGAGGCGATGATGGCGGAGGCCGGCGCTGTCGACATCCTCGTCAACAATGCCGGAAT